>DATJVZ010000190.1:0-15634 GCA_035501575.1 Terriglobales bacterium
CAGGACCGGGTCCTGCAGATTGCGACTCAGGGCATTTTTCATCAGCAGCTCCTGCAGTTCGAGGTTGGTCTGGGCCAAAATCAAATTCTGCTGATCGGTTTCGACCGCGCTCTCGGCGCTGACGATTTGGATGGGCGGCAAAGTTCCGAACTGCACCTGTCTTTTGTTGTCCTCGAGCGTGCGTTCGGCGAAGGCGAGCGCCTCCTGTTGCACTCTTACGTTTTCGTAGGCGAAGACGAGGTTCCAGTAGAGGTTTTCGATCTGATCCACGGTGGTAATGATCTGCAGGCGGAAGGCCACGTCGGAAATTTCGCGGTTGTTCTTGGCGATGCGGATAAAGCGAGTGTTGGGCAGAAAGCCGAATCCCTGCAGCAGGCTTTGCGTAACCCGAAATTGAAAATTGGAACCGAGTCCCGGAGTGTAGGTCACGGTGGGGTTGTTGCTGGTAGTGTGGGTGTTGTTGAATGCGACGAACAGATTAGTGCCCCAGTGAAAGCCCTGGGTATAGCTGAAGGCGGCCGTGCCGGTGTTGGTATTCACCAGAGGAACGGGGGTGAAAATACTGGTGGACTGGGTTACGTTCCGGTCCATTTGCAGCGTGCTCGTCAGGATGGGGTCAAAACTGGTGATGCTCGAGCCGATGCCCAACGTCGAGCTGACTAGTCCGTTGGTGCCCGTCCCCACGCCGCCTGCGGCGACGCTGGTCCCGCCCGTGCCAGATCCCACGGCTCCACTGAGACCTCCTACCCCGCCGCCGGGAGTATTTTGCACGATGCCGGTATTCACGCCGAGAACGTTGGCGCCGCCTTTCGCGCGCAGGATGTCGGTATCGGCAATGTTCAGGTTATAGCGCGCCAGCACGATGTCGAGGTTATTTTCGAGAGAGAGTGCGACGGCGTCGTTGATCGAAAGCACGATCTTGCCGTCATGCATGAGCTCATCGATGCGAGGGGCATTCGTCAGGTTAGGCGGCGGCACCGTTGCGGGTCGATACGGCGCGATCACGTTGGGAAACTGAGAAGGCGGCTTGGAGTAATCCTGGGTCGCATGCAGGCTTGCAGGTGCGGGTTCAGGGGCCGGCGGCGGCGCGACCGTTGGCGCGGCATTCTGAGCCTGTTGGGCCGCTAGGTGGGGGGCGAAAGTTAGCAGCCCCAGGGTCAGGGTTAGGACAAGAATAGACTGCTGCGAACGAGCGAACGCCATTGCTGGTCTCCTGTGCGCCGGCTAAACCGGCGCTGAGTCATGATCGCTGATTTTGGGCAGAGTTCCTCCCTGTCGGACGCTGGTCGCGCTGGAAGGTACCCACCAACGAAGCGGATTATAAGGCGGCCAATTGTAAAAATTTATAAAGAGACAAGCGGAGTATCAGAAGAAAGAGTTAGACACGGACCGGGAAAGACCTGGGATCGAGCCTCCGCACCGATCGGAGGCGTCGAAACCACGGTCTTGGTTCTCGAATTCTGCTTTCAGCTTACTGTTGCGCCGGCGCTGGCGGTGCAGGCCGCACCGACTCCGGGTTCGGGCGCGGCGTCACATAGGGCACATTCGGCATCTGGGTGACCTGGCCGCGCTCGGCATCGGCCATGATGATGCCGGCATGATCGAGCAGACCGCCCGTGGCCCGATCCAGTTCCAGGCGCGATTTCTCGTAGTTTGCCATGGCGGATACCAGCGTCGATTCCGCGGAAGCCAAGGCGGATTCATTCTGTAACACAAGCGTGCCGGTAGAAGCCCCCAGGTTCAACTTTTTTTGCTCCGCATCCAAGGATTGCCGCCCCAATTCTACGGCTGCGCGCGCGGAATCGACCGCGGCGCGGTTTTGGCTGACGACGAACTGCGCGTTGCGCACTTCGATGCGAACCTGATTCTCAATCTGCTGCAACCGCATTTGCGCCTGCCGGTATTCGAGTTCAGCCCGAACCTGGTTCGCCTGCCCATTGCGATTGCGGATGGGAACATTCAGCAGCAGTCCTACACCTTTGTCGGGAGCGGTCGAGTTCACCATCTCATGCAGCGCGTCGCTGTAACCCTGGGTGGTGACCGGGGGAAACCCGTTGGTGCCGGAGCAGAACCCCAGCGTCTGCAGGTCGGGGGATTGGTTCACGCATAGGTTGGCTGGGTTCTGGGCGCCGGCCAGTCCTGATCCGCCGTAGTAGGCGAATACGTCCAAGGACGGGAGTTGCGCATTGCGAACCGCCTTGTTATTGATTTCCCGGTTATTGAGGTCGATTCTTGATTGGGCCAACTCCGGCCGATGGCTCAACGCGTCGTTCACGAGATTTTCGGTAGGAACGATCGGTTCTTGTTCGGGCACCCTCATGGTAGAGGTAGGAATAACTTCGGCGTCGGCCAGCACCGGATCATTCAGGTTCCGGCTCAAAGCGTTCTTCATCAGCAGCTCCTGCAATTGCAGGTTGTTTTGGGCCGCGATCAGGCTCTGCTGGTCTGATGCCACCGTACTCTGGGCGCGCACCACCTCGATGGGCGCGAGGCTTCCAATCTGCACCTGTTTCTGAGTGTCCGACAAAGTCTTTTGGGCAAAGGCCAGTGCTTCCTGCTGCACCCGGACGTTCTCGTAGGCAAACACCAAGTCCCAGTACATGTTTTCGATCTGGTCGACGGTCGTGATCGTTTGCAGCCGAAAGGCAACGTCGGAGATTTCCCGGTTATTCTTGGCGATGCGAATGAAGCGGGAGTTCGACACAAACCCCCAGCCCTCGAGCAAGTGCTGCGCGAGTCTGAACTGAAATGAGGAATTGATGAGCGGACTGTAATTGTTGAACGGCCCATTGGAGGTGCTGCGGCTGTTGTAGAACCCAACCGACATGTTGGTACCCGAGTGGAATTCCTGGCTGTAGGCAAAATTGTAGGTTTGGGTGTTGGTTTCCAGCACCGGAACACCGGTGAAGACGCTGCTGGCGATGGTGTTCGCGTGGTCGAACTGCATGGTGCCGGTGAGGATGGGATCGAAACTGGTGATGGGCACACCTATTCCGAGCGTCGAACTGACCAAGCCGAAGGTTCCAGCGCCGATCCCGCCGGCCGCGACACTGGTGCCGCCAATGCCGGATCCCACCGTACTCCCCAGGCCGCCAACGCCGCCCCCGGGGGTATTTTGCACCACCCCGAAGTTCACACCGAGAATGTTGTTCCCGGATTCGGCTCGCAACACGTCGGTATCGGCGATGTTCAAGTTGTATCGCGAGATCGCCATATCCAAGTTGTTCTCGAGCGCCAGGGCCACCGCATCATTGATCGACAGCAGGATCTTGCCGTCCTGCATCAACTGGTCGACCCGATGCGTGTTGCTGAGATTCGGCGCCGGGACATGCCGGGGAGCGTAAGGAATCAGGGGATTCGGAAAATATCCCCGAGGCTTCGCATAATCGGTAGTCACAAACGTTTGCGGTTGCGGGGTTTGGAGCGGAGCCGCCGGGGAGGCTTGGGGCGAAGGCGCGGTCTGTTGCGGCGCATTTTGGGCCCAGCTACGGCCGCTAAGTAGAAACCCGAATAAAACGATAAGCAACCGAGTGGCAGAATTCAAACGAGACATTCGCTCATCTCCGAGAAGAGTGGAATCGAAGACACTTAACCTCTTCTAAACCCGAGTAATTACGCAAAACGCCGTCTCCCGGTTCAGTTTTGTTCGACCTGAGCTGGCGTTCTGCAGATCGCAATACGGGTAGAATCAATAGTATAGCTAACACTCCGCGAGCAACTCGCGCACCCGTAACCCCGGGCGCACGATGGTAACCCTATGATCGGACGCTAGCGGTCGACAAGGCGCAAGCAAAATGCGAAATGTTAAGCTCTTCGTCGCCTATGACGGCTCCGAGTTCTCCGGCTGGCAGGTGCAACCGGATGTAGCCACGATTCAAGGCATACTAGCTTCAGCCATTGGGCGCCTCACGGGAGAAAACGTATCGCCCCAAGGCTCGGGACGCACCGACGCCGGCGTCCACGCCCTGGCCCAAGTGGCCAATTTCCACACGGCATCGTCGATCCCGGTCAAGCACCTCGTCACGGCGCTTAACCACCTCTTGCCCGCTGCGATTCGCGTGCTCGCGGCCGAAGAGGTTCCCCCCGAATTTCACGCTCGCAAATCGGCGCGGGCCAAAACCTATCGCTACCGGATGTATCGCGCTCCCATCTGCCCGCCTTTCCTGGCGCGCTACGTCTGGCACTACCCGTTTCCCTTGGACGAACAGGCCCTCGAGCTGGCCGCCCAGCAGGTGCTCGGAGAACACGATTTCCGCTCGTTTGCGGCGGTCGATCCCGAATCCGGTCGTGAGGAGCCGCAAGCTTCGAGCGTGCGCCGGATTTTCCGCTCGAACTGGACGAGGCTGGGAGATGAGCTGGTCTATAACGTCGAGGGCAACGGGTTTTTGCACCACATGGTGCGCAACCTCGTCGGAACCTTCGTTTTGGTGGGGAAGGGTACGCTCCGGCCCGAGGATGTGGGCGTGATTCTGGCCGAGCGAAACCGTTCGGCCGCGGGAGCAACGGCGCCGGCCAACGGACTCTACCTGGTGAAGGTGGAGTATGGACCGGTGACACAATAGGGTGTCAGCGAATACACTGGCTGCGCGATGGCAGCCGAAGTCCAAAACGAAACCCGCAAGGTCGTTTCCCTCAATCCTTCCACCGGGGAAGTGTTCGCAGCCTTTGAGCCCGCCAGCGAGCAGGAAGTCGGCGCGGCGGTCGTTCGCGCTCGAAGCGCTCAACCGGAATGGAATCGGATCGGCGTCGAGGGCCGCGCCCTGATCCTGGCCAATTTTCAGAAACTGCTGCTGGAAAGAAAGTCCGAGGTGGCGCGGATCATTACCCTCGAAACCGGCAAACCGCTGGCCGAGGCGCTGGTCACCGAGGTTCTGGTAGTGCTCGATGCGGTCCGCTTCTCGATCAACCACGCTTACGGGTTCCTGCGCGAAGACAGAGTTCCGCACGGCAATTGGGTGCTGAAGACCAAGTCAGGCCGTATTCGGCGCGAGCCCTATGGCGTGATCGGTATCATCTCCCCGTGGAATTACCCGCTTTCGATCCCTGCAACAGAGATCCTGGCCGCCCTCGTGACCGGCAACGCCGTGGTGCTGAAGCCTTCCGAGCTCACCTCGTGTACGGCGCTTGCGCTGCGAGATCTGTTTTGGGATGCGGGCGTCCCGAGCGATCTTCTCCAGGTCACGGTTGGAGATGGAATTACCGGATCGGTCCTCCTCCGATCCGCGGTCGACAAGGTGGTGTTTACCGGTAGTGTCGCGACCGGCAAGCAGGTCGCCGAAGCCGCCGCCTCCCGATTGCTTCCGGTGGTCTTGGAACTGGGTGGAAAGGACCCCATGCTGGTGCTGGCCGATGCAGACGTCGAGGTGGCGTCGAGCGGAGCCGTGTGGGGAGCGTTCACGAACGCCGGGCAGGCTTGTCTTTCGGTGGAGCGCTGTTACGTCGATCGCATGCTCTACGGGTCGTTCGTGGCGGCGTGTGTCGAGAAGACCACTCGCCTCAGGGTCGGCGACGGGCAGACCGCGCAAATCGACGTCGGCCCGATGATTAGAGAACGCCAGCTTGAGATCGTGGAATCCCAGGTCGAAGACGCGGTCGCCAGGGGAGCACGCGTGCTGGCCGGCGGCTCGCGCCTCAAAAACTTGGGCCCGAACTTCTATGCTCCAACCGTCCTCGGCGGTGTTACGCACGAAATGCGGATCATGCGAGAGGAGACGTTCGGGCCGGTTCTGCCCATTATGCCGTTTGACAGCGAGAGCGAGGCGGTTCAGCTGGCGAATGATTCCGAGTATGGACTGGGAGCGAGCATCTGGACCCGGGATGGTCGTCGGGGAAAACAGTTGGCGGCGCAGATTCATGCCGGAACGGTCATGGTGAACGATGCCGTGTCCTGTTACGGTATCGCCGAAGCTCCCCATGGGGGCGTAAAAATGAGTGGCGTCGGGCGGACGCACGGGAAATGGGGACTGGAGGAAATGGTTCGCATCAAATACGTAGACACCGACCGTATGCCGGGAACCAAGAAGGTCTGGTGGTACCCATACGGCGAACGATTCCCTCAGCAGATGGAGGCTCTGATTGACCTGATGTTTGCCGGTAAGGTGGGCGAGCGTTTCCGAGGAGTTCGGAAGTTGTCAGGCATCCTAGAATCCAAAGAGAGGCTATAGCATGTCGAGCGAAAATCCGCAGCGTGAATTGCTGCGCCACACTCTGGCCACACTCGCTTATCGAGGCGCCAAGGCCGTCGGTAACGCGCCCGAGGAGTTCGGCAGTTTTCAGGGTGGGGAGAAGGCTCCGGTCAAGATTTTGGCGCATATCGGCGACTTGCTGGACTGGGGACTGTCGATGGCCAACGGCCAGCGGCAATGGCATGATTCGACACCGCTCGCCTGGACGAAAGAGGTTAGCCGTTTCTTCGCCGCCCTAGAGAACTTTGACCGGTATCTGGCTTCGAGCGAACCGCTCCAGGCACCGGCCGAGAAGCTCTTTCAAGGTCCCATCGCCGATGCGCTGACCCACGTCGGCCAGATTGCCATGCTGCGCCGGCTGGCAGGTGTGCCCATCAAAGGCGAGAACTACTTTGCCGCCGAGATTACCGCCGGTCGTGTCGGCCCGGATCAGGTGCGTCCCAAACGAGAGTTTTGAGTTAGGCCGGCTTTCCTGGCAACCGGCAGACCGCTTGGGTAGAATAAAACTACTAATCAGCGGCGAGTTGACTGCTCCGACGAGGGAAACGCTTGGCTACAGCGATCGAAACCGCACCCCAGTTGCCCAACCACAAAGTCAAGATCAAGAAGTTGGGACAACGCTCCTGTAATGAGAAGAATGCGAAAGGCAAGTTCTGCGGCGGGCATCTGAAACGCTGGTATTACGAGAGTGATGCCCGGGAACAAGAGTGCGGCGATCTGGAAAAAGCCTGGGGTACGAAGGCCGAGGTATACCGTTGCGAGCATTGCAAGACGCTCTATTTGCCGAACGCCGCGGAGGCCGGAGGTCTAAGTGTGGCCGGACCCGGCCAGACCTCGGTGTTCGGACTCACGGTACCTGGGAAGGGAAAGTAGCTGCCGGGCTGGGCTCGGCTTGAACGGGAGGAGCGTCGGCTGCGCCAGTGAAATCTTCTGAGCTTATCTACGATTGGAATCGAATCCATCCCGCGTCCTTGCGCCCTAACCGCCAGGTGCTGCTGAACGACGAGACTCTGCGCGACGGGCTGCAGTCGCCTTCGGTTCGTGACCCGTCGATTCAAGAGAAAATTGCCATTCTTCATCTCATGGAAGCTCTGGGGATCAACTCCCTCGACCTAGGGCTGCCGGGCGCCGGACCCCGCGCCCGACAACACTCGGAGGCGCTGGCTTGCGAGATCGTTCAGCACAAGATGAAGATCCGCGCCAATTGTGCGGCTCGTACCCATCAGAATGACATCCGGCCGATCGCGCAGATTGTCGAGCGCACGGGATTGAAGATCGAAGCGGCCACCTTTCTCGGATCCAGTCCGATTCGCCGCTACACCGAAGGCTGGAGCGACGACTTCTTGCTTAAGACCACGGAAGAGGCCGTGAGATATGCCATTTCTCTGGGACTCGACGTGATGTATGTGACCGAAGACACCACCCGTTGCGATCCCGAGACCATCCGACGGTTGTACACCACAGCGATTGAGTGCGGGGCGCGCGCCATCGTGATCTGTGATACCGCGGGACATGCCACTCCCATGGGAACCTTTGCCCTGGTTCGGTTCGTGGTCGAGGACGTCGTCAAGCGGACCGGGGAGAAGGTTCGCGTGGACTGGCATGGCCACTGCGACCGTGGGTTAGCGATTGCCAATTCCATGGCTGCCCTGGTGGCCGGCGCCGATTGCGTGCATGCGACCGCACTCGGCATCGGAGAGCGTGCGGGCAACACGCAGATGGATCAGATGCTGGTCAACCTCCGGTTGATGGGTGTTTCGCCGTGGACCGATCAGGATCTGACAAAGTTGAAGGAGTATTGTCAGGCAGTCTCCCGAGCGACGGGAGTGCCGGTTCCCGCCAATTATCCAGTGGTAGGCGAAGATGCCTTTCGCACGGCTACGGGCGTTCATGCCGCGGCTCTGATCAAGGCGTACAAGAAAAATGACGTCGAACTGGCCAACCTGGTTTATTCGGGTGTGCCTTCCCACCTCTTTGGCTTGCAACAGGTCATCGAGGTTGGCCCGTTGAGCGGAAAGTCGAACATCGTGTTCTGGCTGGAGCGGCGCGGGATCCCAGGTTCGGAGGAGGTGGTGGAAAGAATTTACCAACGGGCCAAAGCCTCCGACCATACCTTGAGCGAAGCAGAAATTCTCGCCTGCGTGGAGTCGAACGAAACCCGTTGATTCCCCAAGGTGGCGCCATTCGGATGTGGCTGATGCCGGAAAGAACACCCACTCCCGATGAGAGGCTGCGAGCGGAGTTCAACCGCTGGGCGGCTGAGGGAAAGGGCGAGGCGATGAAACATCATCACCTCGCGATCACCGAGAAAACCATCGAGCAAATGGGGCTGCGTCCCGGCGAGCGGGTCCTCGATCTGGGCTGCGGCTCGGGATGGGCAACCCGGCTCCTGGCGCGTTTGGTTGGCGAAGGGCCGGAGGGATTCGGACAAGTCGTCGGCCTGGATGTTTCCGACGAGATGATTCGCCAGGCGCGCCAAGAATCCAAGGACTTCGACAACATTCTCTTTATCTGGGGATCGGCTCAACAGATTCCCTGGGAGGAGAATTTCTTCGACAAAGTGCTTTCGGTCGAATCGTTCTACTACTACCCGGATCAGGAGCGGGTGCTGGCAGAACTGTTTCGTGTGATGGCTCCGCGCGGGCGGATGTTCATCCTGATCAACCTCTACAAGGACAACCCATACTCGCTCGCCTGGGTGGACAAGCTGAAAGTTCCGGTACACACCCGGTCCCAGGCCGAATACGTCACCCTGCTAAAAAAGCATGCGTTTGAGAATGTGGTTGCGCAACGGATTCCGGACGATACGCCCACCCCGGATGACTACCAAACGCATTCTTTTGATAGCCTGGAAGACCTGCGAGCGTTCAAGCGCATCGGGGCGCTCCTGCTCATGGCATCCAAGCCCGATGTGCGAAATCCGGCGCCGGCGTACACGATTTATTGAACCTTCCCGCTCGGCTTTATTTGGCCAGCCGGTTGTACTTTTTCAGAATCTCGACCAGGCGGTCGTGGGGCAAGGCCATGACCGTACGATTGTCAATGCCGGTCATGGTTTCCGCTGCGATCATGGCATTCACCACCGCTTCTTCTGTGGCCTCGACCGTGGCCAGGAAAATGGGATCGAGGTCGTCGTTGGTGAGCATGGTGATCTGGTGAAGGCCCCTCGAACTGGCTGCTCCGGGGTTGGCGGTAGAAAAAGCAATGAAGATATCGCCCGACCCATCCCCCGAATAGCTTCCGTTCCTTCCCAGCCCAAGCGATACCCGGCGGGCCACCCGTTTGAGCTGGGTGGGAATCAGAGGCGCATTGGTGGCGACCACGACGATGATGGAGCCCGTATCGTCCTCATACACGTGGCCGGGAATTTCGCGGCCGACGGGGACGCCGGCAATCCGCAACTGATCGCGGAACCCGTAATTGCACTGCACCAGCACCCCTACGGTATAGCCGCCGTGCTTGGCATCGAGCACACGCGAGGAGCTGCCGATGCCGCCCTTGAATTCATTGCAGATCATGCCGGTGCCTCCGCCGACATTGCCTTCTTCGACCGGCCCGCCGTGGGCGATGTCGAGGGCGTGGAAGGCGTCCTCGCGCTTCACGTGGAAGCCGTTGATGTCATTTAAGTAACCATCCCAGGTCTCGGCCACCACGGGCAGCGACCACCAGTAGCCCTCCATGTCGGGCCGCCCGTGCTGGACCTTCCAGGCGATCACGGCGTCCCGCACCACCCCGACGCTATGGGTGTTGGTGATCATGACCGGGCCGTCCAGGAATCCCGAGTCCTCGACCCATGTGGTTCCCGTCATTTCTCCATTGCCATTTAGCGTGAACCAGGCGCCAAACACAGCATCGCTCGACTGCCTACCGCGAGGCAGAATGGCCGTTACTCCGGTGCGAACCGGACCCACGCCGACCTTGAGCGGGCCGCTGCCGGAAATCAATGTGGTATGCCCAACCTCCACGCCGGCAACGTCGGTGATGGCATTGAACCGGCCGGGCGTGCCGTCGAAAGGAACCCCAAGATCGCGGGCCCGCGGCTTCGCCTGGCCCCAAGCGATGGCCGTCCCCAAGCAGACGAGCATCGTAGAGATCTTGATTCCACCGGCGGGTTTGGGCATGTTAATCCTCCGATAAAGGGTTCAGGCAGTATAAAGTACTGAATAAGAAGTCCAATCGGATTCGAGGGAGACGGCGATGGAGAACTGGAAGCGGGGGCTCGTAGGAGTATCCGCCGGTGCTGCCGTGGTTATGCTGGCCAAAGGCAAGACCACGGCGGGGGTCATCCTGGCTGGCGTGAGTTTATCGATGTTGGCCTCGGAATATCCCGATCAGTTCGCCGCAATCCGCGAGCGACTGCCGGAATTTGTGGAGCGCGGAGGCGTTTTTCTGGATCTCGTCTTACGTGCCGGAGCGCGGGTGGCTCAGGCCGAAGGCCGCAGGGACCGGTGGTATGAGGCGCTGCTCGGCCCGTAAGACACCAGCGAGTCAGCCGGTTTGGTGCCTACCATGACGCCTGAAACCAAGCTAAAGCTACAGCTCGGGTTGGTCATAGCGGTTTTGGTCGCGGGCACACGCACCGCCTTGATCTTCTATGAGCGGTGGGCTCCGGAGAAATCTGTCCAAGCCCCTCCGCTCGATCCTGATTATTACGTTGTACCGAAAAAGCTCTATCCCTACGACCTCAAGTCGGCACGGCAGTTGACCGCGCAACCGGTGTGGGTGAAGGAAGGCTATCGCTATAGCTATCATCCCTACCGGCAAGGGCGGACGGATTTCTCCCATGAATCCGGAATGCTCCTACCCCTCCAGAAGCTTGCCATCAAGGATGTCGTGACCGATGCTACGCCGGGGGCACGCGATGAGCGGCAAGTCATGGCGGTTTTTGACCAGGATGGCAAAACCTACGCCTTTCCCATTGGGTCAGTCAAGCAGGGCATTTATCGGATCTACTCGGACGAGATGCTCTACATTCAAGATCCGCACCAACTCTACAAGCATTGGCCGCCGGAGGTCTGGCAAGCCATCGATCAACACCAGGTAAAGCCGGGGATGAATGAGCTGCAGGTGGATTGTGCCATCGGAGGAGGCGTTCCCCAGGGCACTGGCGTTTCCGACGTCAAAACCATCGACTATCCCAACGGAGGCAAGCCCCTGCGCATCACCTTCCGCAATGGCAAGGCCGCTGACATCCGCTCGAGTTCCGATCACGGCTAGCCGGTTACTTCAGCTTCGGCGAATTCTCATCGGCGGCTTTGGTTTCATCGGCGTGAATCACGCCATCCTCGTTGGCGTAGAAGGATCGGTGGTCAGGGTCCTGTTGCTTGGGGGTAAGGGTCAGCTCATATCCGTCCGGGCGGGGCCGGAAGTTGACCGTGTAGTCCCCGCGGTCGGTGGCCAGCATGCGGCGAGTGAAGTTGCCGGTGTGGACCAGGTCGGCCAGGGAAGAGGCGTACTTTCCATTTTTGCTCTCATACAGCTTTTGTGCCCGAATCACGGTGCGCATGTAGCCGAGCGCGTTGGCCTCTGACTCCGAGTGCGCCGGGTCCCCGTTGAACTTGGGCTTGTAGGGGGTCGGGGCTTGGGTTTGGGCTTGGGCTAGGGCTTGGGTCGAAACCGTGATCAGGAGCAGCAGAACAATCCGGATTGGCGTACTTAAGCGGTGACTGGGCACAATCGATGTCCTCGTGGTGACGTTTTTATCATGTTACTCCCGTAATTGACGGGACCGTAACGGGCTTTGTGTCCGATTTGAATGCAGCTATGCTAACTCTATTCTTCGTTATAGGGACCCCATGAAAGCTGCATCGGCAACGAAAACAGCTGTGGCCAAAAAAGCCCTGATCCGCATTGCAGTGGTCGAGAGTGATCCTTTGCGCTTTGTGGGCTTTCGTGCTTTGTTCGACAATG
The DNA here is from genome assembly GCA_035501575.1 of Terriglobales bacterium. Classification (GTDB taxonomy): domain Bacteria; phylum Acidobacteriota; class Terriglobia; order Terriglobales; family Acidobacteriaceae; genus JAFAGX01. Next base: position 12,096 of record DATJVZ010000190.1, read on the forward strand.
AGCCGGACTTCGAGCTGATTTCGGCTTCTCTTCCCGAGATCGGTGTTCTCGAGGGCATTGACCTGGTTCTGCTGAGCAATCGCAACGGTCAGAACCTATTCGATGTGATGGCCAGTCTTAAAGCCACCCGCCCCGGTCTGCGTATCATCGTGACCGGCTCGGGCATAGACGAGGAGACGGTGCTCAAAGCCATCGCTTCGGGGGCCAAAGGCTATGTAGACGAGGCTGCGTCTCCCGCCGAATTTGTGCAAGCGATCCGGATCGTCAACGAAGGTTCGGTCTGGGCGCCGCGGCGCGTGCTTTCCCTGTTCATCGAGCGCGTCTCATCTTCTCCCGGGCGTATTTTCCCGGTTGGCCGCGTCAGTTTCACCGACCGCGAGAAAGAAGTTCTGGAGATGCTGGTGGCGGGTCGCTCCAACAAGGAAATCGGAGCCGCGTTGGGAATTGAAGAGCGCACCGTCAAGGCGCACGTGGCCAAGCTCATGCGCAAAGTTGGGGTGCAAAACCGCATCGCACTCTCCGTACACGCGATCACCCATTCCTTAGTCACTGCCAGATAAGGTCTATTTCCCCTTTGGTTACCAACGGACAGATACCTCCGTAATCTTGCCGCAAAGGTTGGCGTCCGCCATACTTGCCTCACCTACCACAGAACCTGGGAGACGGGGTTGGGAGCGGAGACTAGGTCACTGCTGCCACCCCGATTTTTTTGCCTGCAGCGCCCAGGTACTCAAGCCTGCCCGGTTCCAGCAACCTTTTTTCACCCACGGGGTTATCTATGGAATCAGCATGCATGATCTCCCGATAGGAGCCACGCCATGAGGAAGGTGCTCGCCGCCTGTGCCATTCTGGGCTGCGCACTATCGGCCTTCGCCACCGAAGACGCTAAGAACAAAGCGGTCGAGCGGGTAAAGGCCGCGGCCGAAGTGTTAGACGAGATCCAGAGTGCGCCTGACCAAGGCATTCCGGAGGACATTCTCGGCTCGGCGGAATGTGTCGCCGTCGTGCCCTCCATGTTGAACGGGGGCTTTGTGGTCGGAGCTCGCTACGGACGCGGCATTGCCAGCTGTCGGACGCCGAAAGGTTGGAGTCCGCCGGTGTTCTTCTCGATCGAAGGCGGAAGCCTCGGGCTTCAGATCGGAGCCCAGGCCGTGGATCTGATCATGCTTATCATGAACGACAATGGCATGCGGAATCTGCTTTCCAGCAAGTTCAAGTTAGGGGCGGATGCCAGTGTTGCCGGAGGTCCGGTCGGACGCCATGCGGCCGCGGATACGGATTGGAAAATGCGGGCTCAGGTACTTAGTTATTCCCGCGCTCGAGGTGTTTTTGCGGGGATCTCTCTCGATGGCGCGGTTGTCCGGCAAGACCAGAACACAACCAGAGAATTCTACGGGCATATGGTGAGCTCTGAATCATCTCTGAAAGGATTGGTCGATTCGCCCGAGGGAGCCTATCCATTCCAGGCCACCCTGGCAAAGTGGGCGCAGGCGGCTGCCACAAAATAGACCGAGAATGTCCTGCCTTTGGAATCCGACCAGCGTCGGGTCCGGCGCTGCCCAAATACTGAATCCTGTCGTCCGCGCCCGACATCCTATGAGATAGCCTAAGTACCTCACTTGCTTACATTTGTCCGCCCCTAGGGAGGCCTTTAGCATGGCTACGATCTCGCCCCTTCCCGCTACCGTTCCACTGCCGAAATGCAGCTTTGGCAGCAATCCCGTCGATGATCTGTTGCTGCTCGAGAAAGCAGCCCGGAAGATCAACTCGATCCTCGATCTCGATGAACTCGCCGACAAAGTGGTGAATGAGGTGGCGCACGCTTTCGGATGCCTGGAGGCGACGATTTATGTGCACGACCAGCCCAGGCGGGAACTAGTACTCACCGGCGTCCACGGATGCACGCGGCACCTTAAAGGCGATCGTAAGAAGGTCGGAAAAGAAGGGATGGTGGGCTACGTTGCGGGCACCGGCAAGATGCATTATGCCCCGGATGTTCGCCTGGACCCCTACTATATCGCGTGCGAAGAGTCGACCCTGTCCGAGGTGGCGATTCCCTTGCAGGTAGATGGGCAACTGGTGGGAGTCTTCTCCGCGTCGCATCCGCAGCTGGATGCCTTTGGACCCGAACAGTTGAAGTTGCTCGAGGCGCTGTGCGTCCATGTAGCGGCCGCCGTATACAACGCACACCGCTTTCAAAAGGAGAGGCACGAACGCAAGCAAATGAGCCGTGAGGCTTCGGATGCGCGTGCCATCCAGCAAGCTTTACTGCCTAAGTCATCTCCGTGGATACCGGGATTCGCCATTACAGGAACTTCGATACCGGCGGGTGCCTTGGGCGGGGACTGGTACGATTTCATTCCCCTCTACCAGAGCCGCTGGGGACTGGTTTTGGCCGATGTTTCCGGGAAGGGAATGGCCGCTGCTCTGCTCATGTCCGCGACTCGCGCTATGCTGCGATCGCTCGCCGAAGCCGGCTGGTCTCCGGGCGAGGTGCTCGGCAAGTTGAATCGTCTTCTGGTCGAAGACCTTCCCGCGGGACGCTTTGTCACCATGATTTATGCCGTGCTCGATCCTGCCAAGAGAAGGTTGCGCTTTGCCAACGCCGGTCATCTCCGTCCCCTATTGGTCCGTAACAACGTGTCCCGGTTCCTCGATGCTGAACGAGGAATGCCGCTGGGGGTTGGAGAAGGCGACTTTTCGGAGGTGGAAGTGGAAATTGCGCCGGGCTCGCGTCTCCTTCTCTACAGCGATGGGATTACCGAGGCGTGGAATGGCGAGAACGAGGAATACGGACTGAAGCGGTTGGCCGGTCACCTCGAAAGACCCGAGGCATCGCTTGAAACCTTATTGGCTGAGGTTCGTTCGTTCGCCAAGGGCACAGGTCTTCACGACGACGCCAGCGCAATCCTGCTTAAAGCTTGATCCGTAGTCTTTAGCGCGTCGCGTTAGGTGGGTATAATTTAGACAGGTATTCGATGGGACAGCCACACTATCGCTGCGAAGTGCAGGGTGCCGGTCAGGGGTGGCGGGTCTTCATCACTGTGGTAGCGATCTGCGGGCTATCCGTCAGCCTGGCGACGCGTACCTTCCGGCTCAAGATCAGGTACGGCGTTAGCGTCGCTTCAGCTGACGCACACGCCATGCGACAACACATGGTGCGTGACGCCGTGCGCTGGGCGCCTCCGGTCCCACTGTTTACGGCTTTCGAGGTGCCTACGTTTTATCCCTTTGTGGCGCCTGCGGGTCCTCCGCTGGCAAGCGTTCTCTTCGAGGAGAAGCTGTACGATCGGCCCCCTCCTTCCTGCTGACCATCTTTCATTCGAAGCTGGCTCTCTAATTGGCACTTCATCTCGATCGTTTGATCGAGGGCGCATTCATCCATCGTGCCCGAGTGCCCCTGAGCGAAGCGGCTTGATGCGAGATCGGAGCTGCCTCGAGGAGGAAGGTGGCGATGAAGAGAAGCTGGATTCTGCCAGGATTCTTAACGCTTTCCGGGCTAGTCTACGGGCATGCAATAACGAAGAACCAGGCCAAAC
>DATJVZ010000191.1:0-13476 GCA_035501575.1 Terriglobales bacterium
CCATCGCTGCATTCTTAGAATCCCAACGTATCATCCGCCGACGGCCCGTAGGTAGCCGGTACCGGCTTATCGTTCAGTCGAAGATAAACTCCAAGCTGCGCCCGATGATGCACCAAGTGATTCAAGAACATCTGCCGGTACGCCAGAAAACGCGTGCCACTAAAGATGGGCTTACCCTGGAAACTGAGCTTCCACGGCTGTATCCACGCCTCGTCGGGTAGGCCTTTCAGCGCCGTCCGCGCCTTGGCCACGTTCTCATCAAAAACCTTCAACAATCCTGCGGATTCAAAGGGCGGACGGGCGTGCTGAGGAGCCGTTCCGAAATCCAATTCTGGGGTAGTCAGGATGGTGGAGCCAAAGCCGGCTAACTCCGCCACATGCGGAGCCAATTTGTCGAGGGGCATCGATTTGGTATGCGGTTTGAAACCCTGCCTGTCAAAAGGAACACGCTCGAGCATTGTGCGGGTAGTCTTCATCTCTGCGTCGAATTCTCCCAACAAAAGATCCGTAACGGACATGTCTCTCTCCTGATGTGAGCCGATTGCATCGCTCGCGTTTTATTTGAAACTGGGATCGCTGTCGTTTTGGGGTGGCTGTCCGCGAATCCCGGTCTGCCTTCCCGCGGAAAAGGCAGCCAGAGCAGCGCATTCCATTCCCCAGTAAAAAGCGGTTGCTGAAACCCACAATGGTCGCAATCGCCCCTGACCTGGGACCATGATACGGTATTCCGAACTTGAATTCCCGCATGTTGGTTAACTCTGTTGGAATTACTCATTTACGACGAGACTCACATCCTGAAGGTGAGGACACCGGTTCGAGTTGCACCAACTGCCCTCTGATGTGGGTCTGGTGATCATCTCGGATCGAATCGCACCCGCTAAGGAGCGGCGAGCGGTGAACTCGCTAAATTGCTGACCATCTGTCAAAACTGCGAGTCGACCTCACCGCAGCCCTCTGGTACAAATCTCAGGTCGCACCAATTCTTGGTGATGGTAAGCATGCGCGGCCTGCGGGCAGCGAGAAGGAACGAACTGTCGAGAGACTGCGCGAAGGTTCAAGTGCTTTTGAAGCTGGGAGGCGTCCTGTTGGTTGCGGCATTGCAGACTGTGGTTCAACAATACCCTGCACGTCCGGTTCGGCGTGCGCGACGAAGTATTGAGTCTTATGTCGAGAAGGATCACTAAACTAAATTGTCTTCCAAGTTCTTCACTCAAAAAGGAGAGTTACGATGAACCGAGCCCTCTTTAATATCGATATCGGTACGACGCACCCTACCACCAGCCCGCACGGCAACCGTAAGCGTGCTGCGTTCATCGCTGCGGTTCTGCTCGTGGCGAGCGTTCTGGCGTTCGCACAGATGGGCGGAGGATCAGGTGGAGAACTGCAGCAGAAATTCGCAACCGTCAAGCAATCGATTGCGGAAAATCAGCTGAAACTACACCAGTATCAGTGGACGGAGACGACCCAGCTTACGCTGAAAGGTGAAGCCAAGCCTCCAAGGACCTCCCTATGCCGGTACGCGCCCGACGGGACAGTACAGAAAACGCCCGAGGGGGCTCCTCCCCCACCGCCTAGCGGAGGGAGAATGAAGCAGAAGATCATTGAGAAGAAGAAGGAAGAAATGCAGGACTACATGGGTCAGGTGAAGACTCTGCTTGCCGAGTACGTTCCGCCCGACCCGCAGAAAATGGCACAAGTCTTCCAGGCAGGTAACGCTTCGCTGAATCCAAACCCTTCGGAACAAGCATTGGAGCTTGTATTTAAGAACTATGCTCAATCCGGCGATCAAATGACACTCTCCTTCGATACCGCCACGAAGAAGGTCAGCACGCTGCATGTGAACACCTATATGGACGATCCAAAGGACGTGGTGACCTTGGTGGTTCACATGGCTAGCCTGCCCGACGGGACGAACTATGCGCAGCAAACGGTTCTTGATGCAACTGCCAAGAAGCTTCAAGTGACGACGACAAATTCCAACTATCAGAAGGTCAGCGGGTACTAACACTTGGGCGGGGACATGCGTTCGGGCTGGAGGCACGGTAAGCTGCACGTTCCCTCCGTTCGGCCAATAAGGCGGCCGTATTCACCGGCGCCAGCTTTTCCGAACGGGCGGTGACCCCGCATTGATTTATGCTCAGGCCATCAGCCTGGGAACAGCGCTCGCCTTCGGCTTGGATACCGCGTGGCAGCCGAAGCACGACGCCAAAGTCGGCTACACCTGGGCAGGTCTCATCGGAAATTTCGTACTAGGACGATGTCGGAATTTGCTTCATCGACTTGCGAAAACAATAGGTAACGCCCGTCGGGTGACACCGACAAGCCGCCGGCGAAATCCTTTTCCACAGTGAAAAGCTCACGTCCGTTTCCCGTGCGGAAATCGAAATATCGCAAAGATTTCGGAGCCTCCGCCGGTACAAAGAAAATCCCGGCTTTCGCGACCGTCCACAAGTTAGCGGCGAGAATCTCGGGCATTCCTGGAACGACTGACTCGGGAAACTTCTCGGTCAGAGAGAGCATGTGCAGAGGGGTGTGCGATTCCCGCGCAGCAAAGTACACCGTATCGCCATCCGGTGACTCCTCCACCGAGACACCGTCGGGGCCGCCAGGAAGAGGTATGGCCTTTCCGCCATTCGCGGGCGAGCGGTAAAGCTTCTGACCAAGTGGCCCGTATGAGCGGAAGTAAATCCACTTGCCGTCGTGAGACCAGCTTGGGTTGGAGATTTCTCGGACGTCCGTCATAAACTTTCGCGGCACTCGCTCCAAGGCGTCTGCGATGTAAATCTCCGATCGTTCCGCCTGCTTCCAACCGAACGCAATCTTCGTCCCATCCGGCGACCAGCGTGGAGCATCCGTCAAGGAATTCAACCTCGATAGCTGAACCAGCTTGCTGCCGTCCGCTTCTGCCATCCACACCTCCCAAAAGCCCCCGATGCCTGTGTCGAACGCGATGTGGTGGCCATCGGGCGAATACTGAGCATCGTTTTGCCCTTGGGTGGAATGGATGAGTTTTACGGCAGCTTGTTCCGGGTGGAGGATGTCTTTTCGCCAAATGTTGGTAGTCCCCGAGACATTCACGTAGGCGAGCTTGTCACCTTTGGGAGAAACGGCCGGCCAGCGCGGATCAAAGGCAAACGAAAGTTGCCGCACTGACCTGTCCGCGATCGACACCTCGTCCAATTCTTGGCCATTATCGTTAAGTCGCGAGAAAATCAGGCGCGTATCATCAGCCGACCAGCAAAAGCCGACAATGAAGTTCGGTACTTCGGTGATCAGATTGGGGGTACCGCTTGGTGAGGAGCGCCAATAGAGCACGAGATCACGTGTGCTGCGTACACATATATATGCCAACTTGTCCCCCGCATGCGAGAACATCGGATCTCCTTCGTGCGCGCATTGGGGATCCGGGGGAATCGATTGCGTCTCGAGTGTAATCGGGGACAGCAGAAACATGTGGTCATGTGGATCGTTCGGAAACTGATCGCTAAACCCAATCCATTTACCGTCTGGTGACCAGCTGATCGGAGCGGCCACGGAATAAGGTATGCGGGTCGACCGCAGCTTTCGTTCCGGCCCCCCCAGGGCAGGGACCATGTAGATCCCCGTTTGCGCTCCCGCCAGGCGATGAAACGCGATTTGCGTTCCGTCGGGTGACCATGCGGCACTGAGCCATTCCGACGGGTGATCCGTCAGTCGTACTAGAGTTTCGCTTCCGATCGTCTTCACGTAGAGATCGACACCCTTGCCGCGCGCCGACGGATTGCCGTCCCATGCGAATGCGATTTGCGAGCCGTCGGGGGAAAAGGTTGGCGCCGTTTCGTTTCCTTCATACGAGGTAAATGGTTCCTGCAGGGGAGCGGTGGGTGCGGAGACCACCTTGATCGTGCGCCGTTCAACGCGCCAATAGATGAAGGCGACAGCGGCCAGCAGCAAGCAACCGAGCAGGATGGGTGCCCTCAAGGAGCCCGCCGTAGGACGAGGTTCTGCCTTCGCCCCGATCGTATCCGCGTTCAGGGGTATTACCGGCGCAACAAATCGGTATCCACGGCGGGGGAGGGTCTCGATAAAGCGGGGCGTTTCCGGCGAATCAGAGAGGGCGGCGCGGAGCTTGCCGACAGCGATATTGACGGCGTGGTCAAAATCGCCGAAGGATTCGGTTGGCCAAATGCGACGACGCAGTTCCTCGCGCGTCACCAATTCGCCGGGGCGCTCCAACAGAGCCACCAGGATCTTGAAGGGCTGATCCTGAAGTTTGACCCTAACGCCCGACCTCAGCAACTCCCCAGTGTGGAGGTCTACTTCAAAATCCTCAAATTTCGGGTTGGCCTCCAATCGCTTCATGCCGTCCACGGTTCCACGCTAGTTGCTTGAAAATAGGACCATTAGAGAGGAGACAAAGTCAAGACTTAGAGAATAGGTCGGGTGAATTGAGGTTGCCGATCCCCCAGCGGAGATTCGACACCACCGACGCTTCGGTTGGTGGTCGCATTGAAGCTCTCTTTCTGCTGGAAGCTCTGCTGGATTGTGGCAATCGGCTTTTGCTGCCACGACCAGGCATGCGCACAGGTATCCGCGGGTAACACAGAAATCCCGTTTGTCCTGGAGAATGGCTTCTTGATTGAGTTTGAGGGAACGATCGGAACAAGTACTGGCCTGAAGTTTATCCTGGACACTGGCGCGACGCATAGTATCGTGGACCGGAATCTAGCTGCAACCTTGGGTGTACTGCCTCACACCAAAAGGCTTTTCGACTTCGATCGCTATGTGGAAGCTGGTTCGGGCGTATTTCCCGATGTGCTTCTTGGGCCAGTACATGCGACCAATGTCCCCCTGCTGATAGGTGATCTCGGGAAATTATCTCCGTACGCGAGTGATGCAGTCGCAATCATTGGAGCCGACCTTCTTTCCCTCGCTGATTTCAGTATCGACTACGACAAGCGGATCCTCACCTTTCGTCTTGAGGACGGCCAGAGTTCCCCAGGCAACCATCACGAAAACGGAATGATCGTCGAGCTACAGGTGCAGGGTCGTAGGATCGACCTGCTGGTAGACACCGGCACTGAAGATATGTTTCTCTTCGAGGACCGACTTCCGCACTTGATAGCGCACGACGCGCCAAAGGACGTTCTCGTGGGATCAAGGTTGACGGGCCGACGTGTCACTTTGCCCGATGTTCAGCTTGGATCTAAGACGTTGGAGGGTAAGGCCATACTGGTCAAGGGCCCGCCGAGTGAGGTTCTTCCCGGCATCGCTGGTTACCTGGGCACTGCGGCACTAAAACCACATCGCATCGAATTCAACCATACCCACAATTTGTTCCGCTGGCGCTAACTGGCTTTCCTTTCAATCCTCGAATCGGGCGCCTGGAGGTTCATCGATCTACGACCCGGAACCGAACCTGGGGTTGCGCTAATATGCTAGCGACAAATACGCTCGGGGAATCGCTCTCTCGCCACAATTAAATAAATAAATGATGGACATGCGCAGAGATTGCTGGGCCATGCGGAAGGCGGCAAACCGCCTGCTCCTCGCATTACTCCTGTGGCCGGCAATTGCGGGAAGGCTGGCAGGACAAACTCTCGTGACCGGAAGCATTCAGGGAACGGTGAGATACCCCACGCCAGCGACTGTGCCGGGGTCTGAAGTTGAGTTGCTCAGTCTAGCCACTGGACAGACACACTCCACGACTACAAACGAAGAAGGTGGATACCGGTTCCTTCTTTTGAGCCCAGGGCGGTACGAGGTCTCTGTCTCGCTCCAAGGATTCGTTAAGTGCGTCGTTGCCGTCACTGTAAATGTAGGGCAGACGACCTCACTTGATCTCCCCCTTCAGTTGGTGGGGAGAGCCGAAAAAATTGAGGTGTCCGGGTCCGGTTCGCTGATTGCGACCGATCCGGGATGGGTGATAACCTTCACCCCCCGGGAAGTCGATTTGCTGCCTGCCTCGGGCGAAGACATTACGACGATTGCATTTACCGCACCCGCCACCGTACTCGCGCCCGGGGGTGGTGTGGGAAACTTCTCCATAAACGGACTTCCCGCCACTTCAAATACCTTCACCATCAACGGCGAAAATGCCATGGATCCCTATTTGAATGTCAACAGCAGCGGAGCTGCCAATCTCTCCCTGGGAAAAAATGAATTGCAGGCGGCAACCGTGGTGACGAATCCGTACTCGGCAGAATATGGGCAGCTCGGCGGGGCACAGATCAACTACGTCACCAAATCCGGAACCAATGACTTTCACGGAAACGGGCAGTGGTGGTGGAACGGTTCGGCCATGAATTCGAACAACTTTTTCAGCAATGCCACGTCGACCGCCAAGCCGTTTTCGAATGCCAACCAGTGGGCAGCAGCGGTTGGCGGACCGATCCGAAAGAAACGCACTTGGTTTTTCGTGGATACGGAAGGACTACGATTCGTCCTTCCCAACGTTTATTTCGAAACCATTCCCACGTCGGCATTTGCCGCCGCGATTTTGGATAACGTGAGGAACCTTCAACCGGCCGAGGCGTCCGCATATCAGCATATGTTCCGCATCTATGCCCAGGCAGCGAGTGGGAGGATGACGACGTCTCTACCGGCCGCAGGCACCGACTGCGAATCCATCGTAGTTCCCGGATTCGCCGCCGGACTGCCGTGCGCGGAAACTCTGGTTACCACGCCAAATTCATTCACCCGAGAATGGACTCTGGCCTCTCGAGTCGACCAGAAAATCACGGACCGCGACGACCTTTTTTTTCGCCTTGAACTCGACCGTGGGGTTCAGGCTTCCTACATAGATCCGCTCAGTTCTGCATTCGATGCTCATTCTGACCAGCCGAACTGGGACACACAACTCCAGTACCGCCATTCCTGGGGCTTCAACCGCGTTAATTTGTTCACCGCAGCCGTGAGTTACTACAGCTCAATTTTTGCCCAGAACAATGCTGCCCGGCAGGCAGCATTCCCCGAGGGTGGAGTGCAGTTCGAGTTTCCCAACGCATTTTCGGGCATTAACCCCATGATTGAGAACTTTCCTTCGGGTCGCAAAACAACGCAATATCAATTCATTGACGACTATGCTTGGCTACGGGGAAAGCACAACTTGAAATTTGGAGGTAATTTTCGGCGCTATGACATCAGCGATCACACCTTTTATTACTCCTTCCCGGTCACGCAATTCAGCGGACTGACGGCCGGGGCTGGAACGACGGGGATCCAGGCGTTTGCCGATGGGATTGCCAACGCTTATGTTCAGCAGTACCACCCGTCTCCGGACGTGCCCATTGCGGTGTGGGGAGCTGCGTTCTATGCCGAGGACGGCTGGAAGATCACATCGACCTGGACGCTGACCGGTGCGCTGCGCCTGGAGAAAAACTCAAACCCCGTGTGCCAAACGAACTGCTTTTCCAACTTCAAGACGTCGTTTCCGCAGCTGACGAGTATTCAAGCGGGGCTCGAAGGAGCTGGCAATGTGGCGTACAACGAAGACATCAACACGAATCTCCACCGTGCGTTTATGAGCGCGGATGCTGTGAATTGGTCGCCCCGTTTGGCTTTTGCCTGGATGCCTGAGGCGTCGAAGCATCCCTGGTTTCCGGGAGGTGGAAAGACCTTGGTAAGCGGTGGAATAGGTATTTTCTATGACAACTCCCCTACCGGCCTGGTAGACCCGCTTCTCACCAACCCACCGAGTGCGGAAATGTTCTTCATTTCGCCGCTCGATGCAGACTTCAACACGACGGGCCTGCTGCCGTTTGACCCAGAAAAGGGCGGCCCTGCAGCATTCACGGCGGCTTCCGCGGCGTTCAGTTTGAATAAAAGTTTCAATCAACTTTCCGCGGAGTTGAATCCTATTGTTGGTTTTACTCCACCCCTGACGTTCACTTCGATCCAGGGAAAATTCCGTACACCGCAGATTCAGGAATGGAATTTGAAGGTCGACGAACAACTGACGCCGTCGACGGTCGTGACTCTAAACTATGTGGGGAACCACTCCGTCCTTCTCACCTATAGTGACGCGTGGTGGAATGCCGTGGCAACGGATCGTTTGTTTGAGAACGTGCCAGGAGTACGCGCGGCGCCCTATCCAAATTATGGCGCGGTCTTCACCTTGCAAAATGGTGCCGTGGGCAATTACAACGGGTTGACCCTTGCACTGCGCGAGTTGTATCACGATTGGTTGAGTGCCCATGTCCACTTCACCTACTCTCACGCTCTCGATGACATGTCGAATGGCGGGTTTTATCCCTTTGCCAACGGCTCCCTGCAATTTCAAATTAATCCTTTAAGTCTTCGCGCTAACAATTACGGAAATGCGGACTACGACGTTCGCCATCTCTTCAATGCAGATTTTGTGATCACTCCTCCTGCGCATTTCGAGAGCGAGTTCCTAAGAGTCTTGTTGGGAGACTGGCAATGGTCGGGAAAGGTCTACGCGCGTTCCGGCCTGCCGTATACGGTGCTAGATGGCCGGGCTAGCGGCGGTATTGGCAACGGAGGAGGACCGATTGTAGCGCAGATGGTTGGGACATCCGCCTCTTCGACATGCAGTGGTGCGGCTGCATACGTGAACCTCCTACCGGTTCCATGCGTCCCCGATTCGGCATTCCTGGATACTTCCTCTCCCAGCTTTCCGGGCTACACCAGTTATCCGAACGAGACCCGAAATCAATTTCGCGGGCCGAGCTACATTGATTTTGACTTCGGAGTTTTCAAGATGTTTCGCGTGAATGAAAAGATTAGTTTCAGTTTGGGCGCGCAGGCGTTCAACGTCTTCAATCATCCCAATTTTGGATTACCCGATGCGAACCTCGGAGACTCCACATTCGGGCTGATAACGTCGATGCAAGGAGTTCCTACGAGTCCTTATGGCAGCGGCCTCGGGTTTGATTCCTCCGTTCGGGTAGTGCAGCTGTCGGCGAAGTTCGGTTTTTAATGCTCCTAAGAAACCGCTGCGACTGCAATTTCGATTGTTTGGCTTGTCCGAATACAGCCCCCAAGACCGGCAGCAGCGATTCAAGTCCGGCCCTGGCCACCATCATTCCAAGGGGCTTAACCAATTCATCATGAACCCCTGCCGGCGCTCATTCTCAATTCATTCAGTTCTTCAGCCAAATGTTCCAGGATGAATCGTCAGAACGGTATCGGTATCAACCAACAGTCCGATCAGGCTTTCGCAACTAGCTGCGCTTCACCCAAATCGAGCTCATGCTCAATTTGGCGAAGCAGTTCGTCGCCAATGCGCCGTTGATTGCGAAGCAAAACCGCAGTCTCTCTTTCAACCCGCAGCAATTCGCGGGACAAATCATTGAAACGCTGGTACCAGGTCGGATCGGTGCCATCCGCACCGCTATCGCCATCGTCGCCCAGCGTCGCAAGACGATGACGGTAACGTCGTGCCAGATCCTCGTAGACCTCAGCGCCCTCCGCATCGGCTTTGCTTCTGGATTCTTCCAGGTGGCCGAGCGCTGCCTGCAAGATAGCGCGCCTCGCCTCTTTTTCCTCCGAGCGAGGGTCGGAAGCGACGCTCACCACTCCCAGAGCACGGATCAACCATGGCAGAGTGAGGCCCTGAAGCACAAGGGTCACAAGGATGACCGTGAACGCCAAGAAAATAATCATGTTCCGTTGCGCGAATGGAGTCCCATCCGCGAGGGTTTGCGGCAGCGCGATGGCGGCGGCCAGGGATACGACGCCACGCATCCCCGTCCATCCCAGGACGAAAATGTTCCGAGCCGGCGGCACCCGATCAGTCTGGTGAAGTAAGCGTCTTCGTATCACATTGCCCAAGTAGGCTCCCGGAAACATCCATATCAGGCGCAAGATTATGAGAAGACCGCTGAAGGCTAGGCCATAGAAAATCAAAGTATGCCGATTGAGGTCCTGAATGGCTCCCATGACATACGGCAGTTGCAGCCCAATCAGCACGAAAACCAAACCGTTAAGAATGAAGGTCAGAGAGCCCCAGACTGCCCATGCCTGCAGACGGACCGTAGGTGAAAAGAAGTGGGAACTTTTGCGGCTGAGATATAGCCCGCACGCGACTACGGCGAGCACGCCAGAGGCCCGAACGAAATTGGCCGCGAGGTAGACAACATAGGGAGTGAGAATGCTCAGCGCGATCTCGATGGGGCCGTCGTCAATCCGATCCTCGATCAGGTGGACGATCTCGCCAATAATGAGGCCGATGGCGATTCCCGCCGTCGTCAAGTAGGAGAGCCGCAGTGCCCCTTCGCCGAAGGTAGGTACGTGCCAAGCGACCAGCAGGCCAATGCCGAACTCCAGCGCCAGGAGGGCGCTAGCGTCGTTCAGTAGACTCTCGCCTTCGAGGATATCAACCATCCTTCGCGGCAATCCGAGGCGCTTGGCGATTGATGTGGCTGCGATTGCGTCGGTAGGAGCGACGACTGCACCAAGCACCCAGCCCACTCGCCAATCGAAGCCGGGAAGAAACCATTGGCCCGCTTTGGTTACCCCGAAGATAGTGAAGCTCACCAATCCAAATGCTAGAAAGAAGATGCTGACTAGGTTGTAGGAGAATTCTCGCCATGATGTGAGCCACGCTGCACTATAGAGGAGCGGCGGCAGGATAACGAAGAACACCAGGTCCGGATTGAGGGCAATTTTTGGGATGCCGGGAATGAAGCTCAGCAGCAAACCGCCAATCACAAGGACAATCGGGTATGCGATCGCTAGTTTCCGCGCTAAAACGCCGAAAACCACCACAAAGAGAAGCAGCAACAGAAATACGATCTCAATGCCTTGAATGTCGTGAGCCAGCATGAATTTCCCACCGTATGGTTCAAAAATACCGTAATCGTGAGCCTGGTGTCCTGCTGTCAGACTGCGAGGATTGACATGAACTGAGGGCTTGGTTTCCGTCTAAATGTGGTTAGGCGGTGCGCTTGGGAGGCAGAGCCCGCGCCATTCTCCTCAGTTCTAAGATGTCCGGGGTGCACCCATAAGGAGGCTTGGTGGCCGACTGTTCGACCGACGCATGCTAGACGCGGTTGGCTGGTCAGCCCATCGGCTACCAGGCATAGGGATAACCCGCGTTCAACGCTTTCTCAAGTTCGGCATCATAGCCGTAAATATCGTCGAAAAATCGAATCTGATTTTCCTCGTTCACCGTAGCTGTGCCATAGACAATCAGGGCGGGAATTTTGCTGAGGCATCTGATGGGGTACTGTCGCCTACCCCTGGCCGATCCCGATCGAACCGAAGTTATCCGCGGAACGGAAGCTCTGAAGACTCCAAGCGCCAGGGCACTCCCGAGCATCCGCTGCACTATGATCCTCGGGGGGGCGGCGGAACAGGCCATTGCGGCCTTCTGCTGCCCGTAGCAACCGCGGAGCGCAAAGCTGCGTATGTCGCCCCAGACGGGGAGGTCTTGTTCAACCTCCCCTCTGAAGCCTTACTCGATCCGCATATTTGAGTTCCGGTCGACGCGCGCTTGGCCGTGCTCAGATTTCATCTGGGCAAGGTCCGCTTTCATGACGGCGACGCCCGTCTCATCAACTCCTGCCTGGCATTCTCGCGGAATCTAGGCGGCGCGGATGGCGTCGATCTCTTGTTTGAGCGCGTCAGCATTGGCTTGAAGACGAGCTTTGGCGCGCTTCTTGGCCCGGGTTATCGCGGCGTCGACGCGCGCTTCGAGGTCGATGGCAGCCACGACCAGTAGCCCGCTCGTTCCGTTGTCCAGCAATTCACCCAGGTCTTTCAAATCCGACCTACTCATGCCACCGGCAACATGTCCGGCGAGCGCTCCAGTAGCTGCCCCGACCGCGCCACCGCCAAGCGCTCCGGCGGCCAATGGAATACCGATCGCCGGAAACAGGGCAGCCGCTGCACCAACCGCGAGCCCAGCGATAAGTCCCACAGCGCCACCCTGTCGGGTCGGCTCTTCGGTCCGCTTGACAATGCTGACCTTGCCATCTGCCTGCCGTGTCAGAACCGCTGCATCATATGTGTCGATGATTCCCAGGTCGGTATAGAGTTTGCGAACCGAATCATAGTCGGCCAGCGCGTCTGATTCGGAAGTGTATTGGTTGGCGAATACAATAAAGGTGTCGAGTGCCATTACGTCCTCCTGTTCAGGTGAATTGCGAAGTCGAGTTTGTGTGATTCTGCGGTTGATTCCACTCGCGAACGAAAGCTCCCGAATGGACAGGGCACTGCACGCGCGCCCCCGAGTGTAAGCGGCTACCGATCTCTCAGCAACTGTCAAGTTTGGCAGGTATCCAAACCTTCCCGGGAGATGAGGACATCACTACACTCTCTTGCGACGGTAAAGGGTTGAAATCTCTACCTGTTAGCGAAGAGGTGCGTGACACGAGGAGTAAACCCGAATGGCAAGAATATCCACTAGACTTAGAAACATCTGGTTCGCCTTGGAGTTTGTACAACAGAGAGTTGAAATGCCCTGGGAAGCGATTCCGCTCGATTCGGTACGCCAAAGGCGACCGGAGATCTTGCCTGCAATGTGCGGATAATCGAGCAAAAGGAAGAATCTATGCGAATGTTGCAAGCTCGTCGTTTGCTGGTGCTGTTCACACTCGTAATCTGCATCTTTTCCACTGTTTCGTCTGCACAAATCGGTATATCGATCACAATCGGGCCGCCTCCAATACCCGTCTATGCGCAACCAATTTGCCCAGATCCTGGCTATATTTGGGTACCGGGTTATTGGGCTTGGGGCCCGTACGGTTATTACTGGGTGCCAGGAACTTGGGTGTTGGCACCTGCGGTCGGCCTTTTATGGACTCCGGGATGGTGGGGATGGGGCGGAGCCGCGTTTATTTGGCATACTGGCTACTGGGGTCCGCAAGTCGGTTTCTATGGCGGAATCAACTACGGATTCGGATATTTCGGTCACGGATATGAAGGCGGACGTTGGGACCACGGGAACTTCTTTTACAACCGTACGGTGAACAACATAAATGTCACCAATATTCACAACGTTTACAACACCACCGTGATCAACAACAACGTGAACCGCGTCAGCTACAACGGAGGCAACGGCGGGATCGAGGCGCGTGCCACCGCTGAGGAGGAGGCCGCGGAACGCGACAAGCATATCGGGGCTACTTCTGTACAAACGCATCAGGAGCACGCTGCTCTCACGAATCCCCAGTTACGAGCCTCAGAGAATCACGGCAAACCTCCGATTGCGGCAACACCGAAAGCCGGAGCTTTTAACGACCACGGGATCGAGCCGGCGAAAGAGGCAGGAGGAGCTTACCGACCTGAAAACAATGTCCCTCGTCCTCCCAATGCAAGCGGAGTAGTTCACGCGAAGGATCTGCCTCCACATCAACGCGGAGAAGCCCCGAACACGGGAGACGCGAAGGTAGATCAGAAAAACCAGGAGGAGCAGAACAAACTTTACGAGAAGCAGGAGCAAGAGCATCAAAAAATGGTGCAGCAGCAGCAAAAAGAGCACCAGCAGGCGGAGCAGCGCAACGCCAGCGAGGCCCAGAAACAGCAGATGGA
>DATJVZ010000192.1:0-10318 GCA_035501575.1 Terriglobales bacterium
CGGCCGTCTTTCACCGCCCGGGTGGTGAAGTCGGCATCGCGCAAGACGGAGTACATGAAGTCATCGCTCACGCGCACGGAATTGTTGGCGTTCTGAAAGAAAATGGAGCTGTACGCGGCCGAGTCGGGATGCGAGCCGTCATAGCCGCTCGCCACCAAGGCATGCGCCTTGGCTTCCTCCTGGGACTTGCACTCGATGAAATCGACGATGTCAGGATGGTCGATATTGAGGATCACCATCTTGGCGGCGCGTCGGGTTTTGCCGCCCGACTTGATGACACCGGCGAAGGCATCGAAACCCTTCATGAAACTGAGCGGACCGCTAGCGATGCCGCCGCCGCTGAGGGTTTCGGTGGACGAACGCAGGCTCGAGAAATTCGTGCCCGTGCCCGATCCCCACTTGAACAACATGCCTTCGGTCTTGGCCAGGGTAAGAATCGAATCGAGAGAGTCTTTCACCGAGTTAATAAAACAGGCGGAGCACTGCGGTTTCCGGTAACCGGTCACTCCAAACTCCACTTTGGCTTCGGCCGCATTCCAGTGCCAGTTCTGGGCATCTGAGTTGGGCTCGATACGATCACAGCCCACGTTGAACCACACCGGTGAGTTGAAAGCCGCATACTGGCGGAGAAGAAGATGAGCCAGTTCATCATGAAAGACGGCGCCGTCGTCCGGAGTCTTGAAGTAGCCCTGGGAGAGTCCCCAGTCGCGAATGGTTTCTGCCACCCGGCTGACCAGTTGGCGAACACCCGTTTCCCGCGCCGGGGTATTCAGGGTTCCGTGCAGATACTTGCTGGCAACGATGTTGGTCGCGGTCATCGACCAATCTTTGGGCACATCGACATCTCTTTGCTCGAAAATCACATTGCCTTGTGCGTCCGTGATCTGCGCCGTGCGACGCTCCCATTCGATGTCGTCGTAAGGCGAGATCCCAGGCTTAGTAAAAAGGCGGCGAAAGCTCAGCCCTGTTGCCTTCTTGCTCGTCATCGCCGGACGAATACCGGCCTCGACGCTGCTGGTGGCCTTCTTCTCAGTGACTTCCGACATTTTGCTTTCTCCTCTGGAGTCTCCGCTCCGTACCATCCGCGAAAGATCTGCTCGACATCACCGGCCGAAACCTGAGCGCTACGATCCCGACGAACCCGACACTCATCCTCCGCGGCCTTCACGCTCCAACGAACCTTGCCATTCCTGGCTGCGGACGGAATCTGTCACTCCCTGGGTCGGAATCCCCGCGGGCCCGATTCGCCAGAGTGCCAGCCTTCCTCCACCGTGGATTATGAAGACTTTGTCGCTGCCACGGGGGGAGTCCGGTTAGACCGGAACCGTGGAACGGCCGCCCCACTAGCTCAGGTCTCAGCCTCGCTTTCAGTCTTCGAAGCCAGCCCCAAGGACTTCACTCGCGGGCAGGACAAGGCCTGGTCACCTCGGCCAAAGATTGCTAATCGGGCCAGCATCGCTCGATTGACCTCCCCCTGCCGCAGGTCCCATGGGATGGCAACAGTACTCCTGCCGGTTGCGGCTGTCAAGAACTAATATCTATATATTGTATATCAATCGCGCAACCAGGCAAATCTTCGACAGAGCCCCGGCCTTTTCGCGACCGGCGCCTGAGCGCTGTCTTCTGGGGTTGGCCGTCCGGGAACCCCGGCGGAACAGCCACCAGAGGCAAGCCCTGAAATCGCCTTGCCACTCCGGCAAGGCGGTTCGCTGAGCCCTCTCTCGAACCTCTACACCGCCGAGAGAGGGCTTTCCGGTTCGGGGGTGACGGCCTAGGAAGAGTTCAATTTTAGTTGATCTCGACCGGGTCGAAGTGTGGCCGCCAAGTTCCTCACAAGGCAGTTCCCTGGCGGGCGGAGATGCGATGTCTGGGCGAACTGGCAAGAGCGGGCGCGGTTGGCAAACCGGCCTCCTCCACCTGGTTGGCCGGGCCGAGCGGCACATAGATATCTTCGAAAATTGCCCGCCGCTGAATACTTCGGCAGCCATCGGAGGATTCAATCAGATAATCGCCTGGGATGCCGCGATGTTCACGCCCGAGCGCATCAACGAATACCAGGGGCTCAGTCAGTTGCTTGGCTCGGATCAGGAAACGGGTGCGATACGTCTTCCACTCTGTAGTCCTCACGTGCGTTTACCCCTTCGGGTTGGGAGCAATTTCTGGTTGTTGACTGTTCGAGTCTCGGCTGTCGCTCCTCGTGCACAAGATCACAGATTTTAGGACCGCTGCCGGTTGAAAATTGTCTAAGTAAAGTGAGGAGAATCTAACTCTGGACCGGTTGGGGGGTCAATTCCAAATTTTTGGTGCAATGAGGAAAATGGAAGGCTTGAAACGTAAAAAACTTTTCGCGACCCGAGGTTCGCCGAGCGATATCGGGAGAGAGCATCCTACCTAGCAGTTGCAAGCGCTTCGCTCGGCGAGCGCGCTCACCCATACCCCGGGCAGGGGTATTTCCACAACCGCAGCACAGGAAACCAACAATCTGGTGCGAGTTTCCTCATCTCGCGTCCGCGCCGACTGGCGCTCGGCTTCCACGCTTTCAGAATCGGACCTCGAGCAACTGCCGGGCAGCAAGTCTGCCGCTCGCAATCGCACCATGCACCGTTCCATTGTGTCCGGAGATGTCGGCGGCTTCACCCGCGAAGAACAATGTATTCTCCACCGCCGCCGCCAGTTCCTCGGGCGCTCCGGCTTGGCCCGCGCGGGCGCAGCTGTAGGCTCCCCGCGAGAACGGGTCGCTCTGCCAGTCATGCACATACGCATCGGCCAGAAGAGTCTCGAGTTCCCTCCGGCTGACTCGCAGCAACCCGCTGAGGCTCTTCAGGCTCTGGTGAACCGCGAATGCGGATCCTTGGCCGGAGACGCGTTCTGCCGAGTGAGCCGGCGACCACCCGGTGAGCAGCGCAGCTTTGCTCGGCATTTGTGTCCACCAGGTTGGGAAGTAATCATCTTGGGAGAAAAGAAAACTCATGGCCTCGAGTGTGCGCGAGCGATCGGAGTGACAAGGGCGCAGAGACTCCCAAAAGCGCTGCCGAAAACTCAATGTGACCCGAATCGCCTTTCCCATCACCAGGCCGTCGATGGCTTTCTGCTTTGCGGGCGGCAACTCGGGAGAGAATCGAAGAGCGCCGGCTTCGAGCACGCCGAGCGGCACCGCAATCAGAACCGATGGTGCCTCGAGGGCAGCGGGACCCGAAGCATTGCGTAAGCGCACCGTAGCTCGACCGCGCTTCCATTCGATTTGCTCGACCACCGAATCGAGTGCAATCGAAACTCCCGCGTCCAACACCTGCTTGTGGAAAATCTCTGTCAGTGTGCGATAACCGCCCTCCATTCGAAAGGAACGATCCCCGGCTATCTCCTCGTCGGCTCGCCTGGTTTTCACCAGCCAATCGACGCTGACTAGGTTCGGATCGACGGCGTGAAATCCGGTGACGTAATTTCGCGCTCGGTCGATGGCCGCCGCGAGCCTGGGGTCGCGTGCGGAGGGAGGGAAGCGGCGGTCGAGAAAGTGGAGAAAAGACTCGTCGGGTTCGCGGTTGTCCATCTGCTCGAGAATGCTTTCGACGTCGGAAAAAAACTCAGAAGGACACAATTCGTGGTCTTCGACCGACCAGAAATCTCCTTCGATCTCCTGGACGTTGACCACATGCACCGTGAGCGGCTCCCAAATTTCCCTGGGCAGGCCGTGAATGAATTCGGCGCCGAGCTCGACCGCGCTGTCGGCGGTTCGGTCCCATTCGGTGAACATACGGCCGCCAATGCGGTTGCGGGCTTCTAGGATCGTAGTGGCGAGACCGGCACGGCCCAGTTCGATCGCCGCAGCAAGACCGGCCGCGCCGGCACCGAGAATCACTGCGTCAGGCATGGGAAGGGCTGAGAGTTCGAGTTGGGGCAGACTCCGGCATTGGCGCCGGCGCCCTCGGGGATGTCGCGAAGAATCTAGGCAAAAATCCGGATTCCTAGATCCTTCGCGCCCGATGACCAGTTTTTCTTTAGCGGTGAGAGAGCGCCGGTTCGCGATGCTCGGCAAAGATCTTCAGACGATTGTTGATCTCGGCCCAGTTCACAACATTCCACCACGCGGCCAGGTATTCGGGACGGCGGTTGTTGTACTTGAGATAGTAGGCGTGCTCCCACACGTCGTTCCCCATAATCGGAAATAGACCTTGGGAAATGGGGTTGTCCTGATTGGCGGTGCTGATCACCTGAAACGATCCGTCGGGCTTGCCCACCAGCCAAGCCCAACCGCTGCCAAACTGTTTGGCACCGGCGTCGTTAAATTTGCTCTGAAAGTCCTGGAAGCTGCCGAAGGCGGTCTTGATCACTTGCGCGATGTCAGCGGTCGGTTCCCCTCCGCCTTGCGGCTTCATGATCTTCCAGAACATGGAGTGGTTCATATGTCCACCCCCATTGTTGCGCACGGCGGCGCGAATGTCTTCGGGGACGGCGTTCAAGTCGCGCAACAACTCTTCGACCTTCTTCGATTGCAGGTTGGGGTATTTCTCAAGCGCAGCATTCAAATTCTTGACATAGGTTCCGTGATGCATGTCATGGTGCAGTTTCATGGTTTGGGTATCGATGGTCGGTTCCAGGGCCGAATAGTCGTAGGGCAGGGCGGGCAGTTCATGAGCCATAATTAGTTTTCCTCCAGATCTGAACAGATGATAGATGCTCATCGATGGATTCAGGTGATCCGACCGATAGACAATTCATTCTAATGGTTTTGGGGCTGTGTGCCTAAACCAATTAGCGGCCGGCTCCGCTAGCCGGCTTGCTAAGTCCTGATCTCGTCACTTTCGGCCCAGGAAGCGCAGCCGCGAGCTAAAGCTGCGATGGCCGTAACCGCTGAAGACGAGGAACTGCGGTGAATCGATATCGCCGTTCACGAAGATGGGATTCAAACGATCGGTAACATTGTCGAAGCCGCCACGCAGGGCCCAGTAGTAGCCGAACAGGTGAAAACGCTTTTCGAGCTGCAGGTTCAGGTTGAAATAGGTGGGGAAGCGGCGCGAACCGGGAGGCTCCACCAGTTCCTGCAGGTTGTTGTAGACGTCAAAAGGGAATCCCGTGCGGGCTTCGGCCGCATAGGCCAAGTCGAGGTGGTGGATGATGGGAAGATTGAAGAAGGGAAGAAAACCCCAAGAAAGAAAGCGGTTGGGAGCGTCCCAGAGAAAGGGACCGGGGGCTTGGGGACTGAGAAATGGGTTGTCGACGTTGAAATTGAGCACCTGGTTTGAAGTCGTCGTCGAACGAGTGTAGGAGCCGCTGATCAGGTAGGATCGGCCGAAGTTGTGGCGCAAGCTGAGCTGAATGGCGTGGTAGTGATCGTGGCGCGTGTTCTCGAGAAAAAAATTGCCGCCCGCCAAGTTGTTTAAGGTGTTGTACACGAAATCGTTGGTGCCCTGGCGTTTTATGTATTCGGCTTTCAGGAAAATGGCTTTGGGCAGCCTTCGCTCGAAAGCCACACTCCAGTTGAGGAACCGGGGTGCTTCGAGCGACGTTCGATTTACCGTAAAGCTCGAGAGGACCGAGGTCGGTTGTGCGAGCACCGTCCCGTTCAAGTCCATCGGTTGGCCTGCGGAATTGAAGAAATAGTCGGATCGCTCTCCGGCGTAGGGGCGGGCAATCAGGATGATATCGGTCGCGTCATAGACGATTCCGATTCCGGCGGAAAGCTTGGTATTGCCGGAATTGTCTAACACGTAGGTTCCGGCGAGCCGGGGCGAGACTAAGAGGCTGCGTACGATCTGATCCCAATCCAAACGCACGCCGGGCGCAATCAGCAGGCGATCGCTGATCGACCATTGATCCTGGACATAGGCGCTGACCTCGGAATTGTTGGTGGCGGAAAGACTGCCCCCAGAAAACACGGAATATCGCGAACAGGGCGACGGTACTGCGGGAACCCCGTTGGCATCGGTTGGACACGCGCCATTGGGCGTCGTCACGCTCTCCCCTGGCCAGTACGAAATAGGTCGCCGGAAAAACTGTGCGTTATAGTCAATGCGATCGAGGTCGATCCCGGTTTTTATATCGTGGTGCCCGTGCCACTGGCGGGGAGGGAGATACAAATTGGCGAGAGCCTGCCAGCGGCGGGCCAGAGTTTGCTGAGCAAGATAATAGTTCCCACCCGCCGTGGTTGTGGTCAAAAAATACGGGTCGGCGCCGTGCGGGGTCAGGGTCAGGTTGTACTGATCGAAATTGAATCCCCCTTCCAGGAGTTCGCCCCCGTGGAAGTAGTGCTGATCTTTGGCGGTGGCGAAGTAAGCGGATTCGGCATCCTCGGGATTGGCCGGTGCGGGACTGAACAGCGAAAGACCGGAATATTGGTCGTTCAGATAGTTGTAGAGAAAACTCGCAGTGAGAATGTTGCGAGAAGTAATGTTCGTCTGAACCTTGGCCAGGTTCCCCGCGCGCCAGTAATGGTCCGTGTCTTCCGAACTGGGAAGTTGAGAAACAATGAGATTGTCGTATTCGCCTTCGAGCGCGTCGAAAAACCAGGCTTTCTGTTTCTCGATCGGGCCCGAGAGGGTAAAACGGGGGGCCCACTGGTCGAGAGCCAGGCCGTTTTTGTCCTGCACCGAGGGGAGGAAATTGGTGGCAATGACACGGTAGTGGTTGTCGCCAATTCCGGTGTTTAGGCCCAGCACGCCGCCCGAGCCTTTGCCATACTCGGCTGGCTCGCGGCTGGGTTCGACCTCAATCGAACGAAAGGCATCGGTCGAGACCCGCACCAGCAGGAGCCCGTTAGCCGGCTGGGTCACGTTAAAGCCGTCGAGCAAAGTCAGGGTCTGGTGCGTATCGCTGCCGGCTACGTGCGGTTGCCCCGATGAGTCCTGAATGACACCCGGGATAAAGTTGAGAACATTGCGATAGTCGTGGGTGGCGGCATAGGGGAGGTCGATGATGTCGATTCCCGTCAGTTGCTCTTTCGCAGAAACCTGGGCCGGGTTGATGGCGGGAACCGACTCTTCCACGTTGACGGTTTCGCGAATCTCCTGCTGGTGGGAAAGGATCACTTCGACGCTCGAGGTAGTCGCGAGATCAAGCGCTGGCAAGATGGCCCGATAAAAACCCGGCTTCTCCACCCGAAGCTCGTATTTTTCCGGGAGCAGCCGGGTAAAGATGCAATGCCCGGCGAAATCCGTTTCCGACTGCTGTGGGTTGAGCTGCTGGGAATGGATCAGCAGGACCAGGGCAGAGGGAACGGCGACCCCGTTTTCGTCGCTGACTGTAACCTCCAGGCGCGGCCACGGATTGGGCACGGACGCCTGCGGAGGGGGCGTTTGGGCCAGGGAAAGGCAACACAAAAGCCATCCGATCGCCACGTCTTGTGCCCGTCTCAATGTCCACGGACCGTCCATAGTCCCGGCTACTGCTTGTATTTTCGCGCAATGGACCTTCGCCGGGGGAATTATCCCGCGGCAATTGCCGGAATTCGTGCCCATTATCTCCGCTGGTACATGATCCTTCCGGTTATTGAGCGGGGCAGGCAGTTCGAAGACAATCAGGAGGAAGGGCAACAAATTTCCGGGGCCGAACCAATGGGAACAGGTTTCGTTTGCCGGATCCCCACCTGAACGAGGGAACCTGGACATTCTACGAACCACTAAGCGGAAATTCGTAGCCGCCCTCCTTTAAGCAACCCTTGGGGAGGGCCGTTTAGCGCGCTTCATTCGTCATCCGCGCTTGGAGGCGGAGAAACTATGAGCGCTTCTGGTACCCAACAGGGACCTCGATCCCCGAGCCCGCGTCGCTTTACCCGCTATCCCGCTGACATTCGCATCGACGCCCAGGTCTTTCGTCCCACGGGAACGGTTTCCCTGTGGGGACGCTCCAGTGAAATCGGAGAGGACGGAATTGGCGGGACCCTCACTGAGGAGGTCGAGCCGGGAGAAGTCGTCTCCATGGAGATCACCTTGCCGACCACAAAGCGCTGCATGAAATTCCGCGCCCTGGTCCGCTATCGCATCGGTCTGCGTCACGGATTCGAGTTCCTGGCTCTGTCGCGGCAACAGAGGAACGCTCTCCGCCGGCTCTGCGAGGACCTCTCCACCGAACGTTAACCGCGCCAGCACTCACGGCTTCTGCTTGGTCTTGGACCGCACTGCTTCGAGCAGCGCTTGGGGCGCGTAGGTTTTTCCCCGCGCTACCACCAGGCGGATTTTGCCGAGATTTTGAACTCCCTCGAGTGGATCCGCATCGAGAACTACCATGTCGGCGAGGCGTCCCGGCGCAATCGTTCCCAGCTGGTCTTGTTTGCCCAAGGCCTGTGCCGCCGTGGAAGTTGCCGCCCGCAACGCCTCGACCGGGCTGAGTCCGGAGGCGACCAGCAATTCCAGTTCCCGGTGCAATCCGAATCCCGGCAGCAGGCTGCCAATCCCGGGACCATCGGTTCCGGCGATAATCCTGACTCCCGCTTGGTTGCACATGCCCACAAACTGCTCCTGCTTGCGAAAGGCCTCGGCGGCTACCGTCTGGAGATCGGGCGGAAGGTCGAAGAGAGGATTCTTTGCGCTCTTCACCGCCTCCTCGACCGCCGCCGGGGAGAGATACTGATTGTTGGGATCATTTCTCTCCGCCTCTAGATCTGGTACCTCGGTCTGTTGCGAGATCACCAAGGTCGGGTCCAGAAAGACTTTGCTCTCGGCCAGTCGTGCGACGAGCGCCCGCATTTTTCCCGACTGTAGATCGAATCGCTGCCAGAGCATCGGCTCTCTGGTTCCGAGAGGCAGCGGATCAATCTTCGCGGCCTCTTCTGCGCTCAGCATTTCCCGTCCGGTGACGCGAATGTGCTCCAGTCGGGTCATACCCAGCTCGACCGCTCGCGTCATGGTCATCGACCGCGGAATATGCCCCGCTACCGGGAGTCCTCGCTCCTTCGCGGTCTCGACAATCACCTTCAGTTCCGGCTCCTTGACATTGTTATAGATCTTTACGAAGTCCGCGCCCTGATCGGCCAGAAAATTGACGGCACTCCTCGCCCGCTGCGGGGAATCCACCAGCAGGCTCCCCTCGGGCCAGACCGGCGGCATACCATCGAGCAGGGGACCGGAAAAGAATAAGCGCGGTCCCAGGAGCTCGCCGCGCGCTAACCGCTCCCGCGTCATCCGCAGCACGGTGATGTTTCCCCCCGGATTGCGAATCGTAGTAACGCCGTTCGCCAGGTACAAGGCGAAGGGCGTCTCTTCCGGACTCTGGGCGTGGGCATGGGAGTCGATCAGTCCGGGGATGATCCACTTGCTGCGGACGTCGACGACCTGCGCCCCGGGAGGAATAGCCAGGCTGCCTTCCGCACCCACTTGTTCGATTCGCTCTCCCTGAATCACGATCACGCTGCCCCGGATCTCCTGGGCCGATACCACGTCAACCAAGATTCCACCGCGCAGCACGACTGTGGCCGGGCCGGGTTGCGCCCGAGACCTACCGGCAAGGGCGAGCACAAGCGAAAGAAATAGCAGACGCTTCATCGCGACCTCTCAGGTTCGAAGCCGGGCCAGTATAGCGCGCCCTAGGGCCTCTGTCTTCGTTCCCGATAAGGATCATTCTTCAGATTGGAGCGCCAGCTTCCGCCGCGTTCTACGCCATGCCCAAAGTTGACTAGCCCGGGAACGGGTCCATAAGATGGACCCGCCCGAAGGATTGCCGTCATGATCGGCCAAACCATCTCCCACTACCGCATCGTTGAGAAGCTCGGTGGTGGGGGCATGGGTGTCGTTTACAAGGCTGAAGATCTGACCCTCCACCGCTTTGTCGCCCTGAAGTTTCTGCCTGACGAGGTCGCCAAGGATGCCCAGGCTTTGGCCCGATTTCAGCGCGAGGCCCAGGCGGCTTCCGCCTTAAACCATCCCAACATCTGCACCATTTATGAAATCGGGCAGGAACACGGTCAGCCGTTCATCGTGATGGAGTTTCTCGACGGGCTGACCCTCAAGCAACGAATTGCCGGGCGTCCGCTCGAAACCGAATTGATTCTCTCGTTGGGCACGGAGATCGCCGATGCTCTCGATGCCGCCCACGCCGAGGGCATCATTCATCGCGACATCAAGCCCGCCAACATCTTCGTTACCAAGCGCGGACATACCAAGATTCTCGATTTTGGGCTGGCGAAGGTTGTCACTGCCGCCAGTTCCGCGACTAACGTCGAAACGGCGGGCACGCAGACGGGCTCCTTCGATGAGCAGCATCTGACCAGTCCGGGAACCGCGCTGGGGACGGTTGCCTACATGTCGCCTGAACAGGTGCGTGGGAAGGAACTCGATGCCCGTACCGACCTGTTCTCCTTTGGTGCTGTTTTGTACGAAATGGCCACCGG
>DATJVZ010000193.1:0-19586 GCA_035501575.1 Terriglobales bacterium
ACGTCTTCCACCAGCGCCACGATTTTCAGCACAAGTGGTCGCGTGAGTTGGTCAACCACTACGGCTTCATCGCCGTGGAAGATTTGAGGGTTAAGGGATTGGCCGGTGGCAGGCTTGCCAAATCCGTACAGGATGCCGCGTGAAAGTGGATGCGCGGAGAACATCACAGCAATGCTCATGCGGTGCGCCGGCGCCTAAGAAGTTGTGGGACAGGAAGCACTGTTGCACGGTATGCGGATTGAACACCACCCGCGACCACGCATCGGCATTTGATTAGATAACAACGTCGGCTCCCCGCCGAGCCGAGTAAACTTGGCAGCGCATGACTGACCAAGACTCGGAAGGAAAGGAGCCGAGTATGTTGATTATAGTCATGCATGAGCCTGCGGCTCACAACGAACGATGAAAATGGGTGTGATTTTCATTCGCGCTTCCAGCAAGTTGCAATGGTGAACACGAAAACCGGCGAACTCATCGAACGCCGATTAGAACATGGCAATGGGGAGGCAAAGAAATTTTACGCGGAACTAGACAAACCAGTGCGTGTGGGCATGGAAGCCACCGGCTACGCGCAATGGTTTGAGCGGATGCTGGCCAGGCTGGGATATGAGCTATGGGTAGGAGATGCTGCGGCGATCCGTGCGGCCATGGTGCGGAAACAGAAGACAGACTCGCGCGATGCGCTGCATATTCTGGATTTAATGCTGCAGAATCGGTTCCCGCAGATCTGGATTCCCTCTCCCGAGGAGCGGGATCTGCGACAGCTGTTGCGCCATCGCCACAAGATGGTTTGCCTACGAACTTCGGTGAGAAACCAGTTGCAGGCGCTGGCCATGGGCCAGGGAGTGTACCGAAGAGGGAAGTTGTGGGGCGCTGGGGGACGGACAGAACTAGAAGCTCTGGGGTTAGATCCGTGGGCGAGACGTCGACGGCGGGAGCTGCTGGACCTACTCGATCGGCTGGATCCTACGCTGGCGGAGTTGGATCGAGCGGTAGCCAAAGAAGCCGAGCAACGTTCGGCCGCCGGCTGCTTGATGGAGCAACCGGGAGTGGGGCCGGTCACCGCCTTGATGTTCGTGCTGACCATCGGGCCGGTGGAACGCTTCCGGCGGAGCAAACAGGTGGTGAGCTACCTCGGGCTCAATCCCCGAGAAAGCAGCAGCGGCGGCCGGCAGCGGCTGGGATCCATCAGCAAGCAAGGCAACTCGATGGCGCGCTTTTTGCTGGTGGAGGCGGCGCAGACGGCTGCGCGCTATGACGAAGAATTACGGCGGGACTATCAACGGTTGAAGTTCCGTCGCGGCACGGCGGTGGCGAAGGTGGCCATCGCACGAAAGTTGGCGGTGCGGCTGTATTGGAAGCTGCGCAAGCTGAGCAGTCCAGCGCCGCCGGCTCGCATGCAGGGTAGCTCGGAAAATCTCCTGGTAGGCGCGAGCCTATCGAGCATTTGATTGAGCGCCCTGCCTCCCCTTTAGAGAAACCGGGGGAGTTCGAACCTTGAATCATGGTCGTTGTTGTAGATCGATTAGATGGCTGGTGGAGTAGTTAGCAGTTCCATCCAGGATTCCAGGAGACGAGTCTTGGTCAGACGCCGACAAAAGAATCCTGCTAAGGAACGAAGCTTAACTGAACTGCGTTTCGCTTCGTTCCCTTTTCGATTGTGTGGGCGCGGCGAGACCTGTCAAGGGTCTCCGATGAACGCCCTACGGGCGCCCTTGACAGCCCTCGCCGCGCGTCGGGAGGAGTGTTGTTATTTCTTGCTTGACAACGCCGACGTTGTTATAGAGGAGATTTTACGGCGCGGACTGCGCCTGAGAACCACCATGCCTGCCATAGCAGGCATGGCTCTTGAAGCCCCTGCCTTTAGGCATGGGGCGTAGTCACTTACGGGCGAGACCAAGAATACTCAGGAAGAAACTGGAAAGAACAATCTCCACGCCCAAAGTGATCAACACCAGCGCAGCGGTGACCAAGCGTACCAGGACCAGAGGGTTCATCGGTCCAAAGCCAGCACGACTCCATAGGTAGGCGGAGTAAGTGGCCACGGCAATACCGCCCAGCAGCAATATTGCCCCTACCAACAATCCTCGTTCGAGGCTTAACACGCGAAAAAGTCGGGTCAGGCGCGGGTCCTCCGGAAGAAGACCTTCGGTTATGCCGAACACCTTGGTGAAGAATGCGAAGATCACGGCCTGCGATCCGGTGAGGATGGCGACCGCCCCATATAAAAGGGTGTGGATATCGAGAACACTATGGCCGATCCTCCTGGGGCTGGGTAAGAGCCAAGCCGCGGTCGCAAGGCCGACAAGAAGAAGGCCCAGCCCAGGATACAGAAATAGCCAGCGCGGACTGTAGAGGAGTAAGAAGCGCAAGTGTCTGAAACCATCATGCCAAGTGCGGAGATGGGACTTTCCGGCGCGTCGGTCAGGGGACAAGGTTGTAGGGACCTCGCATACCGGCATGTCGAACAGCGACGCCTTGACCACCATTTCGCTGGCGAATTCCATGCCGGTGGTGCGCAGAGTCATGCTCTCGTACGCCGCCCGGGTAAAGCCGCGTAAACCGCAATGGAAATCGTGACACTTTGCTCTGAAGAAGAGGCGGCCGATGGTCGTGAGCACAGGATTACCCAAATAACGATGCAGCGCAGGCATCGCACCCGGCTGAATCCCGCCAGCGAAGCGGTTTCCCATGACCAATTGATACCCCGCTCTTAGCTTCTCGAGAAACCGGGGAATTTGGGTGAAATCATAGCTGCCGTCGGCATCGCCGATCACGATGTATTGGCCGCGGGCGGAGGCAATCCCCCCCATGAGTGCGCTTCCGTAGCCCTTGGGCTCGACCGAGACGACGTGCACCCCCATACCCCGTGCAATTGCGGGGGACTTATCGAGGCTACCGTTGTCGGCGACAATGATTTCGCCGGCGATATGGTTCTCTTCGAGGGTTCTCTGAATCTGCTCGATGCAGCCCGCGATGGTCTCTTCCTCATCGAGACACGGCATGATCACCGAAAGCTCGCATCCCTTCCGCTCGCCATCTCCGGCAGATGCAGAACTCGACGGCAACGTAGGCGACATCGAATAACCCTGCGAGTCACGAGCTTTTTTCGACACGGTCGAGACGTTGGTTGCCCTAGTTTACATGAAAGGTTGCGACGGAGATGGGGTGCTTGGTCAGCTGGCGGCAGCCTCGCAAAATCGGCTGAGCCGCCAATTCCCTGAGCTGCGACAACGACGCTGCGAGGCCATGGGGTACCGGTCAGGATGACAAGCGGTTGCCCGCCGAGTTCCGAGAAAGATGCGTGGCGATCATCTTGGCTACAGTGACCGTCGCATATGCCGCTAGCAGAAGCAGTTCTGGTTCGATTGGGTGCCGATAGGTGGGAAAGGTGTGAGTTATGTAGTACACCGGCGGGAAAGTCAGCAACACCGCCAGATACGGTACGGCCTCGATTCCCTTGCGCCGTACGGCAACAAACACTCCCAGCCATGCCAAGAGGCTAATCCATAGCCAGGCGGACCCTTCCGGTTCTGTCCAAAACTGACGGGCGCGCCCGAGCGTTAAACGCCAAAACTGTTGCGGATGCTGGCGCACGAACTGCAGGCCATCGTGCAGCTTGGATTCCATAAATCTGACCTCGCCCAAGCGGTTGTACTCCGCCGGGTTGAAGAGCGGGAAGTCATTGCGGTTGGTCACATCATGATTTCCCAGCCAGAATTCAAGGCCGAAATTATCCCGCATCGGCATCAACCGGTGGAAGACTACGTAGTTGCGAATGGTCCAGGGCGTCATAACCAGCAGGCACATCGCAACGGAAATCAGCAGGAGGCGATTAGACGATCGACCGCGACTGCGACATTTGATCCAGAGCCAGAGCCAAAAAAAAGGAAAGACGGCTAGCAGCGTTGTATTGGTCAGACCAGCAACACCGGCGAGCAATCCGAACACCAGCCATCGTGAAGCACGGGGCGAAGCCGCAATGGCGGGCAAAAAGAGTAGCGAAATGGACAGCCAGAGTGCGGCTAGCGCACTCTCCCATAGGCGAATGCAAACCGCAGCTTCGTACAGCCAGCAAGCCCAAATCCAAGCTGACAAAATTCCCACGGCCGTACCAAAGGCGGTAACTCCGATTCGAAGTATGGCAATCGCAGTCAGGGCGGCAAAAATCGCGTTTAAGGCCACCGCCGTCCATAGGGAGGATATGCTGTAGGCTCCAAAGACTCTGAAGATCGCCGCCAGTAGAAGCGGATAGCCCGGCGGCTGCTGGGCAGTCGCAAGCAAGGGCGTATTCGGCCATGGAGAGCTGTAGCCATGTCCGGAGACCAGCGCCCAAGCGATTCGCGAGGGCTCATTGTAACGATAGAAATAAGGACCCGCCTTCTCCGGCAGCAGCTGCGAGGCTGTCCACAGTCGCATGCTCAAGGCAATGACGAATATCACCGCCGGCGACTGCACCAGCTTCCAGGTAGTCCGGGTTAGGCGCATTTCTCCATCGTGCAGGCATTCTAGCGTCTAGCGGCTCGCCCAGTAAATCCAGCTGCACTTTATTCGGATGATCGATCTCGGTTGTGCCTCTCCGACTAAAATAGAGAGCACGATGGCAGCGATGAAAGTGGAAGATTTTTCGGCTCAGCGCGAGCTCATGCTGAGCAGGCAGCTTCGCGCTCGAGGCATCCAGGATGAACGAGTGCTTGGCGCCATGGCTCGCGTACCTCGGCATGAATTCGTAAGCGAAGGGTTCCGCTCACAGGCCTATGGAGACCACCCTGTTCCTATCGGCCAAGGTCAGACTATCTCCCAGCCTTACATCGTTGCCGTGATGCTCGAAGCCTTGGCCTTGGGCGGATCGGAACGTGTTCTCGAGATCGGCACGGGCTCGGGCTATCAATCCGCCCTGCTCGCAGAATTGGCTGCTGAAGTGTTTTCGCTGGAACGGCTTCCGGCTTTGGCCCAGTCTGCCAAAGACATCCTCGATCGCCTCGGATATCACAACATCACAATTGTCGTTGGTGACGGCAGCCAAGGCCTTCGCGAGCGAGCTCCGTTCGATGCCATCATCGTAGCGGCGGCAGCGCCGAGAATTCCGCCAGAACTGTTCGCGCAGTTGCGCGAGGGGGGGCGCATGATTGCACCGGTCGGACCGGGGCCGGCTCAGAACCTGCAATTCGTGCGGAAGCAAAACGGTCAAGCCTTGGTCGTGAACCTCGAGAAGTGCCGATTCGTACCCCTCATCAGCGACCAGGATTATCCCGAGGAGGAATAGCGATCCATGCCGACGGTCG
Source organism: Terriglobales bacterium (assembly GCA_035501575.1). Classification (GTDB taxonomy): domain Bacteria; phylum Acidobacteriota; class Terriglobia; order Terriglobales; family Acidobacteriaceae; genus JAFAGX01. The sequence goes on from DATJVZ010000193.1 coordinate 5,286, forward strand.
AGCCTTAGGCATCCGCCGTCTCAGCCCTCGAGACGAGGGGTTGCTTCTCACCTGAGCGCGACTGGCAGAGATCTGCTTTACAATCTTCTGGTGCGCGTACTTCACAATCTGCGCGTAACTTTGGAAATGATTAAGTGGGAGCACTCCATCTTTGTGCTGCCTTTCGCCCTCTGCGGCGCCATGCTGGCCGCGCACGGCCTGCCCAGCGGACATGCTCTCGCTTGGATCATCGTCGCAATGGTCGCGGCGCGTTCTGCGGCCATGGCCTTCAACCGCCTGGCCGACGCCTCCATTGATGCTGTCAACCCGCGCACGCGCATGCGCGCACTTCCTGCCGGGACATTGACCCGGGGCTTCGTGGGCCGCTTTGTTGTTGTTTCTTCCGCGATATTCATCTTCGCCGCCGCGCAACTCAACCGCTTGTCGTTCCTCCTTTCTCCGCTGGCGCTTGCCGTTCTGTTGCTGTATTCCTTCACCAAGCGCTTCACCCGTTGGTCTCACCTGGTGCTCGGATTCGCCATGGGGATGGCGCCCTCGGCGGCGTGGATCGCCGTCCGGGGCTCGCTCGATCCGCGCATTCTCCTGTTAACCGCAGCGGTCACGTTTTGGGGTGGCGGGTTTGATGTTCTGTACGCCTGTCAAGATTACGAGTTCGATCGTCAGAGCGGATTGCATTCCATCCCTCGCTATTGCGGCATTAGCAGATCGCTTTGGATCGCGCGCGGTTTTCATCTCGCCATGCTGCTGTTGTTGGTCAGCCTGGTCGGTGTATTCGGCCTCGGCTGGGTCGCCATGACGGGAGTTGCAGCCGTCGCCCTACTGCTCGGCTACGAACACTCGCTGGTTTCACCCAGTGATCTATCCAAGCTCAATGCCGCCTTCTTCACGACGAACGGTGTGATCTCCGTTGTCTTCTTCCTTTTCATCGCCGGCGATCTGTTCGTGCGACGCTGAGCGTCTCCCGCTCAGCCGCGGATCCCGTGCGCGCTCATCGGCGGTTGCGCAGCTCGACCTTAATTTTCCTCCGTGATATCACTTGCAGGATGAAAGTAAAGCTTGTTACGATGCCGTTGGTGCCCGGTAAGTCCAAGTCCCAACCTCGATCCGGCTGCCCGGTAAGCATCTCGCTCGAAATACTTGGCGATCGTTGGTCGCTGCTGATCATCCGCGACCTCATGGTGCGGGGTTTTCGCACGTTCAAGCAGTTCCAGGAATCGGGCGAAGGCATTGCCAGCAACATCCTGGCCGATCGTTTGCACCGGCTTGCGGTTTCGGGAATCCTCGCTGCCGAGCCGGATAAGAGCGACACGCGCAGGGTGAATTATCGACTGACGGAAAAGGGTATCGATTTGGCTCCCGTACTCTTGGAGTTGCTGATTTGGGGAGCAAGGCACGAACCGACCGGAGTGCCTTGCGCCGCAATCGAGACGATGGCCAGGAATAGAAAACGAGTTTTGGCCGAAGTCCGTCGCCGCTGGCAACAGCGCGACCCAACTCCTTTATTGCCCAAGCCGGCATGACAGGTATGCCAAAGATAAACGAATTGGATGACCCGCCAGTGTAATCACAACAAGACGAAGGAAAGGAGATGACGATCATGGCGACAAAACCCACACACGCCCAAGCGCAACTGCAACTGCAGGTCTACGATCTGCGGCGGGAAGCGCGCATACGGCAGGCGCGCGACTGGTTTTTCAAGAACTACTTCGTGGACAGTTTCGAGGATTCGATGCGAATCGCGGGACCTGGAACAGAAAACGGTGTATTTGCAATGATGGTTCTCGGTTATTGGGATCAAGCATGCGCACTCCTTAACTATGGTTTGCTTTACGAAGATCTGTTTTTTGAGACCAGCGGCGAATTTTTCGCAGTCTGGGAAAGAGTGAAACCCATCATATCCCAGGCACGGGAAAGGTTCGTGAATCCGCACTTTCTCGCACCCCTGGAAAAAGCCGCACAGCGTTATGAGACTTGGATTGAGAAACGCTCACCCGGTCACCTGGCCGCAATGCGGCAGTACATGAAAGAGATGGCTGCCAAGGCTTCAAAGGCGGCGTAACGGTCAGTCGTACGGGAGTCAATCGGGAATGAGCCTGCGCCCCGAGCACGGATACGTGCTCTCGAGCGTGGGCTCACATTCCGGATGAGCGGACCTGCTCAGGCAGTATCACGGTCTGCTTGGCAGTAGCGACCTACCAGGCTATAACGGGAGAAACCATGAGCAAAGTGCGAGTTCTGGCGGGCACACGGAAGGGGGCCTTCATACTGGAGTCTGATGGCAACCGCAAGCAGTGGGATGTCAGTGGCCCACACTTCGCCGGCTGGGAGGTTTATCACCTCAAGGGATCCCTGGCTGATCCCAATCGACTGTACGCCTCGCAGTCGAGCGGATGGTTTGGACAGCAAATCCAACGATCGAACGACGGGGGAAAGACGTGGGAACCCGTCGGTAACAAGTTCGCCTACGATGGCACGCCCGGAACTCACCAATGGTACGACGGCACGCCGCATCCCTGGGAGTTCAAACGTGTCTGGCATTTGGAGCCGTCGCTCACCGATCCGGACATGGTCTACGCCGGCGTCGAGGACGCGGCCATCTTTCGCACCACCGACGGAGGACAGAACTGGCAAGAGCTCCGGGGATTACGCGGACACGACACGGGTCCCAATTGGCACCCGGGCGCGGGCGGCATGTGCCTGCATACAATCATTCTCGATCCCAGCCATTCCCAACGGATGTGGATTGCCATCTCGGCAGCGGGTGCTTTCCGAACCGATGACGGTGGGCAGACGTGGAAACCGATCAATCGCGGACTCCACTCCCAATACATTCCCAATCCCACGGCCGAGGTTGGACACTGCGTTCACCATATGGCCATGCACAAGTCGCGTCCCGGCGTACTATTCATGCAGAAACATTGGGACGTCATGCGCAGCGACGATGCCGGCGAACAGTGGAAGGAGGTGAGCGGCAACCTGCCGACCGACTTCGGGTTTGTGATCGACGTTCATGCGCACGAGCCGGAGACCATCTACGTCGTCCCTATCAAGAGCGATTCGGAGCACTACGTGCACGAGGGCAAGCTACGTGTATTCCGAAGTCGCACCGGCGGAAACCAGTGGGAACCTTTGACCAAAGGCCTGCCGCAGAGCAACTGCTATGTAAACGTGCTGCGTGATGCGATGGCGGTCGATTCGCTCGACGAGTGCGGTGTTTACTTTGGCACGACCGGCGGTCAAGTCTACGCATCCCCCGATGGGGGAGATAGCTGGGCTCCTATCGTGCGCGATCTTCCCGCCGTGCTTTCAGTCGAAGTCCAGACGCTCGCGTGAATTGCTGCTGAAAGCCGTGGTGCGTTTCGGTTCCAGGGAAGAGGTCCATGGTCCGAGTCATACTCCCATTCCATCTTCGAAGTTTGGCGGGTGTCGGCAGCGAACTCATACTCGAGGTCGAGGGTCCCGTGACCCAGCGCGCGATCCTTGACCAGCTCGAAGCCAAGTACCCGATGCTCCGGGGAGCCATCCGCGACCACGTCACACACCTGCGAAGGCCCTTCTTGCGCTTCTTTGCCTGCGAGGAGGACCTTTCCCATGAATCGCCGGATGCTCCTGTCCCAGAAAGAGTTGCGTCCGGCCAAGAACCTTTCATCGTCATTGGGGCCATCGCCGGTGGGCAAGATCTCTAGGCGCGGTCCCAGGATTAATCCTGGCGAATGGCGCGGTTCCAGGAAACTGACCACTTCCCTTCCAAGAAGTTGACACACGGAATCACCAGGGCGCGCAGCTAGGCTAAGGCTCTTTTCCTATTTATTTACGGCTAGGATCGCGGTCGACCACCGCGGCGAGGCGCGCCAAAGCCGAGTGCTTTCCAGGCTACATGTCAATCTTGGCGCTGTGACTTCCATGACTTCTCTGCGGTATGATCGAAGCGAATGTCAAAGCCGCATCCCTTTCAGACGAACGATCCGCGACTGGAGCGCATTCATGACAAAGTCGTCGCTCGCCAACGACTGAATGCGGACGACGCTCTCGCTCTCTATCGTTCACCCGACATTCTGGCCGTCGGCTGGATGGCTAATCACGTCCGCGAGCGTCTGCATGGCGATCGCACCTACTTCAACGTCAATCGCCATCTCAATCCTACAAATGTTTGTGTGGCGGCATGCCGCTTATGTGCCTTCGGCCGCAAAAAGGATACGCCTGGCGCCTACACCATGGCACTCGAGGAGGCATTCGAGACTGCGGCTTCCGGCTACCACGAAGCTGTCACGGAGTTTCACATTGTCGGCGGTTTGCATCCCGACCTGCCGTTTCAGTATTTCCTCGATCTCGTTTCCGGGCTCAAGCAGCGCTTTCCGCAAGTGCACCTGAAGGCGTTTACCATGGTCGAAGTGGCGTATTTGGCCAAACGCGCCAAGCTCTCCATTCGTGAGACCCTCGAGCAGTTGAAGGCTGCCGGCGTAGACTCTCTACCCGGGGGTGGCGCTGAGATCTTCGCCGAGCGCGTGCGCCACATCATTTGCGATCACAAAATCAATGGCGATCAGTGGCTGGAAACGGCAAGAACCGCTCACCAGATTGGTCTGAAATCCAATGCAACCATGTTGTACGGCCATGTCGAGAATGATGAGGACCGTGTCGACCATCTTCTGAAACTGCGGGCTCTGCAGGAGGAAACGGGCGGGTTTCAGACCTTTATTCCCCTGGCATTCCATCCCGATAATACGCAGCTGCAGCACCTGCCAAGAACCACGGGCAGGCTTGACATCGGCCAGGTTGCCGTCAGCCGCCTGGTACTCGACAACTTCCCTCATATCAAAGCCTACTGGCAGATGTTGACCCCTAAGATTGCGCAGATTTCCCTGCGATTCGGAGCCGACGACATTGACGGTACAGTTGTCGAAGAAAAGATCTACCACGACGCCGGGGCCACGACACCGCAAGGCATGCGGCGCCAAGAACTGATCCGCCTGATTCGCGAGGCCGGTCGCGAACCCGTTGAACGGGATACGCTGTACCGTCCGGTGGCAAGAACCGAGACCTCGGTAACAGTAGCCGTGTAACCTTCCACCGAGAGTAGGGGCAACACCTCTTCGAACTTGAATGGGAAGACATCTCGATGGTGTGCACTTGCTCCGCGCAAATCGATTCATCCCAGGTACTAGGGGACGCTCGCCTTCTTCAACTCTTCGCTCGATCGGTTCAGCAGGTCCCGCAGCACTGTCACTTCCGCGGAAATTCCGGTATGTAAGGCCGGGTCTAGATCAGGCGCAAATAGCGGCGAGTGATTGGACGGAAGCGCCGTTCCCCCTGCTCTCGCCTGGACAAGTTTGACGGGATCGGCTCCGCCCAGACTGAAATAGAAGCCAGGTATGCCTTGCTCAACGAATTTCGAGAAGTCCTCCGACGCCAAAATCGGCTCTTCTGTCACCACATTATCCTTGCCCAGTGCCGACTCTAGTGACCCACGAAGCTTCTGCGCTAAGGCGGGATCGTTATAGACCGCATCCGTGCCCTCGTAGCGCTCGACCACAGGTTCACGCGGAGCTCCGGCCGCTTCCGCCTCCGCTTTCGCAATCCGCGTAATAGCTGCCAGCACCTGTTTGCGGATTTCAGCCTTGTAGGTCCGAACCGTCAGCCCCATTTCCGCTTGATCAGGGATGATGTTGTTCTTCGTGCCCGCATGAATGTAGCCGACAGTGACTACCGTCATTTCTCCTGGTCTTACCTCGCGAGATGGAATCGTCTGTAAGGCAAGAATCGTTCGGGCAGCCATGACGATGGGATCGATCGTGGTGTGCGGCGATGCGCCATGTCCACCCTTGCCATAGAGGATGATCCGGATAGAGTCCGCGTTGCTGTCAAAGATTCCGGGCGTGATTCCCACTTTCCCAGCCGGAAGCAGATTCCCGACATGCATGGCAACGGCAACATCGGGTCTGGGAAAGCGTTGGAACAGTCCATCGGCGATCATAGCTTCCGCTCCTCCCACGGTTTCTTCTGCCGGCTGGCCTACTAGCATCAATACTCCGTGCCAGCTTTCCTTGCTGTGCGCCATGATGGTCGCCGTGCCCAACAACGCTGCCATGTGGAGGTCGTGGCCGCATGCATGCATGACGGGAACGTCTCGTCCCGCGTCGTCCTTCACACGCACTTTGCTGGCATAGGGCAGGCCGGTCTTCTCTTCCACGGGAAGAGCATCGAGCTCGGTGCGCAACATAACGGTTGGCCCACTTCCGTTTCGGAGGATGGCCACAACGCCTGTGCCGCCTACATGTTCGGTAACCTCATAGCCTAGGCTACGCAAATGCGCTGCGAGCTTGGCCGCTGTTTGCGTCTCCTGAGTAGACAATTCCGGATTCTGGTGGAGATCAAAGTAAAAAGCCGATACCTCTGGATATACGGACTCAACCTCTTGCGACAGTAGCGCAGTTTGCGCACCAGCAGGAACCAACAGACACACCAGGCCGAGGCAGATGTTTAGACCATTCATGGTCCGGCATGATAGTTGACATTTACGGTTGTGGCAAAGTCCCCGCGGCTGCCGTCATCGTCCGCCCCGAAGAAATGATGAGCGCTCCCTCGTGAGGCGGGCTCGAGGAGATGAGAAATGGGAATTGTGGATAACAAGCGCCCTTCCCAAACATCTCATGTCCCTGTTACTTTTCACAGCTTCTCGGCTCGCCGCGTCGCGTTACCTTCAGTGGGAGAGAAAGTCTCGGGATGCATCGTACTGTGCTGGGTGTAAAATCAGTTTGTAAGGAACCGGAACTCTTCACGAGATCTGCTCTCGCGATCCGAGGCCTGACATGAATGTCCACTTCGGTTATAAGAACTGCAAAAACCCTAATGTCGAAAAAGAGATTCATCACCTGATCGAAAAGTTACGGAAGCGGCTGCAGGTGTTCCGTCCCGAATTGGTGCACCTCAAGGGTCTTATCGAGCAAAACTCAGCTCGCGAAGGCATCACCATCTCGCTCAACCTGCGTCTGCCCTCCGGCCAAATGGCGGTGCAGAAGTCCGCCTCGACGGCAGCTGCCGCAGTAAGGGCGGCATCGGACGATCTTTTGCAACAGCTCAGCAAGCACAAGGAGGTACTGCGGAGCTCGCGTAAGTGGCAGCGTCGCCGCGTGGCCGGCTTCCGTCCCCAATCCCAAGTTCCTTTTGAGGAAACCGTGGCGGCGGTGCGTGTCCCCACCGCTTCCTCCGATGATATTCGCTCCTACGTGAATGCCCATTTGGGTAGACTAGAACGCTTTGTGGAGCGTGAACTGTACTTTCGCGAGGCCTCCGACGAAATCCTTCCCGACTCCGTCAGCAAAGAAGAGGTCATCGATGAGGCGATCGCGCGAGCCCTGGGCGACGGAGAGGAAAAACCGGAACGTCTGGCCCTCGAGCCTTGGCTCTACCGAATCGCTATGCGCGTCGTTCAGGACCTGTCCGAAAGCTCCTCGCAGAGCGCTTCATCGATTCATCTCGAGGAATCCGCGCGCAAGCCGAATGTCCGTGCCTCCGACGAGCCTGAGCTGCAATTTCATCAGCCAGACGAGACACTAATCGGCGAAAACGTGATTCCTGATCGGCGGGTGGCGACTCCCGAGGACATCGCGTATTCCGACGAAATGCTTAGCTTGGTTCAATTCGCTCTGGCTGGGGCTAAGCGCAGGGATCGCGAAGCCTTCCTGCTCCACACGGTCGAAGGATTTTCCGTGGAGGAGATTGCGATCATTACGGACCGCAACGTGGCCAGTGTGCGAGCTTCGATCGGGACCGCGCGGGAGCATTTGCGCCAGTCGGCTCCGCTCGTGAACCGATGGCAACACAGGTTCGTTCAAGCGTCGAAGTAGCCTCTACCACGCAAGGAGAACTCGGGATGATCACGCACGAAGAGATTCGTGAGTTGGCACAGTTCAAAATCGACCAGGGCTACGCCATAACCTTTTACTTTGAGCCCCACACTCCACCAAATAAGTCCCATCGAGAAGAAGCCATTCTGGCCAAAGAGCTTGTGCGCAACGCACTGCGCGAGTCGGAAAAGAACGGAAAACACAGCTCCCTGAGGTCTGACCTGAATCGTATTCTGATTCTGGCGGAGAGTCTGCACGGCAACCAGGCGCGCGCCAAGGCGGTCTTTGCCTGCGGACAGCGGAACTTCTGGCGGGAATTCGATTTGCCGCCCCAATTCGCCGCCACCCAGCTCTTTGTCAACCGGCAGTTCTATCTCAAACCGCTGGCCCAGTTCCTGGGAGCGCAGCCGCGCTTGTGGGCGGCGATCGTGGATCGCCAAAGGGCGCGCTTTTTTGATCTCCGCCTGGACGAACTGCAGGAGCGGGAAGGATTGTTTCGGACTCCGCCGGTCCGGCAGGGCCGCAGTGACGGCTTCGCCGGCTATGACGGCGGACATACCCAACGCCGCATCGAGGATGAAGCGCGGCATCATTTCAAAGCCGTCGCCGAGCATCTGAAGGATGGTCTGGAACGCGGATGTTTCGAAAGCCTGATCATTGGGTGCCATGACACCAATTGGCACGAGTTTGAAATGCAGCTGCACCCCTATGTCAGAAAGCGTGTGCTGGGGCGGTTCTCGACCGAGGTCGCCAAGCTAACCAATGACCAGATTCGGGAGCAAGCGACCCGCATTGTGCATGAGTCGCTCGCCCGCCACCGTCACGAGTTGGTGCGGGAGGTTCTCAACCAGGCCAAAGGCAATGGTCTGGGAGTCACCGGCCTTCGCCGCGTATTGCGCTCCCTTGAACTTGGGGAAGTGCAAACGCTTCTGATGGGAGACAATTTTCGCCACGCAGCGGTGGAGTGCACCGGTTGCAGACACCTGGACGCGCATCTGGTGCGATACTGCCCCGCCTGTGGTCGAGAGACACGAGACCTCGAAGACGTAGCCGACGCCATCATTCCGCTTGCCCTATGTCACGGCCTGGAGCTGCTCTACGTAAAAGACGATGAGGAATTCGACAAAGCCGGCAATATCGCAGCGCTGTTGCGTTTCCGTACCGATCATAGGAAAGGAAGAATTGATCGCGTAGCATCCTGACTTGGCAAACTTCGGGGGCTCGACCGCAGACTTGCAGCGCAGCACAGCAGCTCCCTTCAGCCGGTTCATTGTTTCCCCGGTTATTGCCTGCCGTACCTGCTTGGTTAGCCAGGCCCAAAATACACCCACGGCCCAAGGCTGGATTGGGTCTCGGGAAAGATGAGTTCGCGATCGTGATATCCTGGCGTCCGCTCGGAGGGAACCATGACCGTCTCCCGCCGCGATTTTCTCGCGACTGCCGTTGCGGGTTCGATCTCGCTGGGATTAATAAAGAACGATGCCGCGGAAGAGAACGCCCCAGGGCTTCAAGCCAATGCGTCGATGGGCAAGCGTCCGATCCTGGTGTGTGCCCATAATGGTTACAACTATCTAGACGATGGTTATGCCTTCCTGGCGGCCGGCGGAGACACTCTCGATGCAGCCCTGAAAGTCGTGAAGGGACCGGAAGACGATCCTAACGACACCAGCGTGGGACTGGGTGGTTTGCCCAACGAGGAAGGGGTCGTGGAGCTGGACGCGTGCTGCATGCACGGCCCAACCCGACGAGCAGGTGCGGTTGGGGGCGTTCGCAATATCAAGAATGTCTCTCTGGTCGCCAAAGCCGTGATGACCGACACCGGGCACGTAATGCTGGTCGGAGAGGGCGCGGAGCGCTTTGCGGTTGCAGTGGGGTTCCCGCGCGAGAATCTGCTGACCGACCACTCCCGCAAGGTATGGCTGTTGTGGAAGGAATATCATTCGAACAGCGATTGGTGGGGACCAGGTTTGGCCGATCCGCATTGGCAGCCACCGGAGTCCGCCGACAAACCACAATCTGAGCTCAGGGAGGAACGCATTCGTCGTCTCGAAGAGCGAGCTGCCGATCTTGGAATTGCGCCTGAGCGCCGCGTCGAGGCAGTCCGCGCCGTGCTGTTCCCACCGCACGGGACCATCCATTGCTCCGCCTTGAGTGGGAAAGGTGAAATGTCCGGTTGCACGACAACCAGCGGCTTGGCCTGGAAACTTTCCGGGCGCTGTGGAGATTCGCCGATCATCGGCGCCGGCTGCTACACCGACCAGGATGTCGGGTCAGCCGGCGCAACCGGCAGCGGAGAGGAAAACATAAAGGTAGCCGGTGCCCACACCATCGTCGAAAACATGCGTCGCGGCATGTCGCCCCAGGAGGCCGGCATGGATGCGCTCGAACGGATTGTCCGCAACTACAACCACGACCAAAGCCGTCTCCGCTTTGTTGACATGGTTTACTACGTTCTTCGCAAAGATGGTGCTTACGCGGGCGTATCTCTGTGGCAAAGCTATCACGCCTCCAAACCGCACACGATCGCTGTGCACGACGGGACGAAGCGTCAGGAAGAGACAACCGCCCTGTTTAAAGGTTCGTCAGAAGATTATCCTCCGGAGCCAAAAATCCCGCCCGCGGTGAGGAATCAGTTCAAGTAACGGCAAGCCAAGGAAAAGAGTGGCTTTCGACCGTCCAACTATCGATCTGTCCTACACAAACTTTACCTTCACATCGGGACCCTTTTCGAGGTGAATGCTCTCGATAAACCGCACCTTTCTGGTTCGCAAGGTCATGATTACCGACGAGGTTCGCGTGCCCTCACCGAAAAACCGCACGCCGCGCAGTAAGGCACCATCGGTGACTCCGGTCGCGGCAAAGATCAGTTGCTTGCCAGGTGCAAGGTCTTCCGCCTTATAGATTCGGTTCTTGTCCTTGATCCCCATGCGCGCGATGCGCTCCTCGAGTTCGGGCTTGTCGACGACCAGTCGCCCTTGCATGTATCCGTTCAAGCAACGAATCGCAGCCGCAGTGATTACGCCCTCCGGGGCACCGCCCGAGCCCATTACCGCGTGTACGCCCGTGCCGAGGACTGCAGCCGCGATGCCGGCGGAGAGATCGCCATCCCCAATAAGGCGGATACGAGCTCCCGCCGCGCGGATCTCCGCAATCAGTTTCTCGTGCCGCGGGCGATCCAGCACAATCACGACGAGGTCTTCCACGTCTCGCTCCAGCCGTTTGGCAACGTTTTTCAGGTTCTGCGCGACCGGGGCATCAAGATCGACAGCGCCTTTGCAAGACGGCCCCACAACAATTTTTTCCATGTAGCAGTCGGGGGCGTTCAGCAGGCCGCCGCGTTCCGACGCCGCTAGTACGGTAATGGCCCCGGGCGCTCCGGTAGCGCAAAGATTTGTTCCCTCGAGCGGATCCACAGCAATATCGACTTCCGGCACGTCCGAACCGTCGCTAAACTCCGCGCCCACCCTCTCTCCGATGTAGAGCATCGGGGCTTCATCGCGTTCGCCCTCTCCAATAACGATGGTTCCTCGCATGGGGATGCCATCCATAGTCTGACGCATCGCCTCGGTCGCCACCTGGTCGGATAACCGGCGGGCCCCTTGACCCATGGTGCGCGCCGACGCAATTGCCGCGACCTCCACCACGCGCAGAAATCTCGAAGCCAGATCGCTCTCGATGTTTTCGCCAAAACTCCTAGCCTTGCCTTCTTTGTCTTCCGCTCGGCTCTGAGTCGCCATAAATGCCTCCACAATGCTGCCTAGGATTTATAGCGCGAAGTGAAGAAAAAAGGAACCCGGGGTACATCGGGTTCGCGGGATCTCCTCCTCAATCCTTTGGCTTGCCGGTAGGCACAGAAGATACAGGGCGAGTGCGCGTTCCTTAAGACTGACTTGTGGAAAAAAAGCGGCGACGCCCGGGGGAAACGCCGCCGCCTAGAAAATCACTGGAAATGATTCATGATGTCGAAAACCATCCCCGTATTGGTCAGGCTCAGCGGATACGTATAGCTGGTGAAAAGCACGTTCGAATTCGCGTCGAGAGATTGAATTTGGTAGTTAAGAGCCGATGGGCTGCTGATTCCGGATTGGTCAAACATCACCATGTTGATCCCGGGATCAGGAAAAACGATTTGAGCATTGGTGGACATCAGTCTCCATCTGGAGTTCGTTCCATTGCCGGTGTACTTGTAGAGTTGGGCAGTGCCCGTTGATGTGGCCTGTACCATGTAGTCGGCACCGATAGACAGGCCGGCACCCCGATATCCCGTCCCGGTATTCTGGTCGGTATCGAGAAAAACCTCCCACGTCACTCCGTTGACCGCCCGCCAACGGAAAGACACGCGGGAATTCATGGTGCCGCCCGTACTAGCCGTAGAACTCGGCCAGGCAGCGGCCAACGGCGCCTGGACTCCTTGGCCGGTGAGAGCAGCAGCCTCGGCGGCCCAATAGACCGGAACCTGATTGTAGGCATTGTCCGCACTGTCACTGATGTATACCCAGCCGGCGTTCCGCGACTGTGCGAGGCTTAGCGCGGTGGGTAACTGTGCTTGGGTCACGCCCAGGACGATGTGCCAGAAACGGTCCGGCGGATATTTTTGGATCCAAGGATACGACGTATAGCTGGTCTGGTACGCCGAAAGACCACCGGAATTCTCAAAGGTCGCCAGAATGTTGCTGATCGACATCCAGCAATCATTGGCCGGGGTTGTTCCAGGGTTAAGAACGGTAATTCGTGCCCCAGCCATGTTCTGGCGCACGTAGTTCGCCAGCTCGGCATAGTAGGTGAATTGCGTGCCGGCATATGTGTTGGCATCGTTACAATTGACCGGAGCCTGGTCGAAGAAGATGCCATCCACTCCGTAGTTCTGATAGACGCTGCTAATGGCTTGGTGCACCAGATTGGGGTCGCGGGTACCGTACTCTGTGTAGGTATAACCGAGCACAAAGATCCCTTGTTTGCGGGTTGCTTGGATGGCGGCGTCGACCGCGGGATAGTAGGTCGGGTCATCGCCATTGCTGACGTCTACGATCATCAATCCCACTGCGCTGGGGCCTTCCGCTGCCCAGGCTGACCATGTTGAGGTGCCAGGTTGTTGATAGGAGGGGACTGCCAGCCGCGTCTGGGCATCTGTTGCCACGGTCGCCGCTAGGAAAACCAAAGAAGAGAAGACCAAACGAATCCATCGAACGGTAAGCATGAGGTCGCCTCGCGCGCAGGAGGATTTGGGTATACTCTATGGCTCGATACTGGCGGTCACAAGAGCCCAAATTGATGATTGCCGGGAGTGACCTTCTTCTAGTGACTTTCTTCTTAAGGTGCTTTTTCTCTGGACTAAGTAGTAAAGCTGAGCGGTCCTCCCAACCGCTGCCCGAGTCAGGGGAAACCGTTGGTTCTCAGCACCAGCGAAGCTCTTCGCGTAATGCCGCTACTCCGAAACGCGCCCTCCCTTGCACCGCCGCCCTCCACCTCACCTTAATTTCTTCTCCTTCGGCGCGCTGGCATCCAATCGCGTCCATCGTAGCCTCCAACAACTGGGCTGACTGGCACAAGGCAAGACAGGTAAGGTACAGGGAGCACCTGGCTCGCGCTGCCCTGCGTGCCAGTTGTGATCGAGCCTCCTGTATGGCGGCATATGCCGCGTTTCGCAAAGACTGATAAAATTGTGTGGCGGAAGCAAAAAACTCGCCTTTTCCCGCAGCGTGGGGCTATAGCTCAGTTGGGAGAGCGCATCGTTCGCAACGATGAGGTCGTCGGTTCGAGCCCGACTAGCTCCACCATGTTTTCAACCACTTGCGAGTCTCTGGAACTCAAATCTTGTCCCATTTTGTCCCAAAAAGTCTGCTCGAAGGAAGAGCGGAACAACTTCAGGACCGCTGGGATTGCCTCGAACATTCCCGAAATCGCGGATAAGCGCGTTATAATCTCAAGCACCGTCCACGCGGAACTCCCTGGAACCCTCCGCACTGCGCGTTTCCCCCGGACCGTCGGACTCAATTCCCCATCGGACAATTGCAATGAGGGCCAAACTCAGGACGAATGTCCCGGGTGCGAGTAGAGCCATTGTGCCGCAGGACAAGGTTGTCCAGCGCTTCAACCGACTCAACAGCCAAATGGTTCACGGCTTGCCGGAGGTCGCACGCGCCTATGATGCTCTGGCGCGACATGTTCCGCTACTCCGGCAAATGCAGGCGATACTCTCACAACGTCCTAAACGACCGAGAGGTATTCGATGACTTAAACCAAGCTCCTGCAGTCACTTCGATTGATCCCGGCTCCAATTTTCGTGATGGATGGCTCCTTCTCGCGTTTGTTGACGCAGGCTTTGAAGTTTTGTAATTGTGAGAGACGCAGTCAGCGGTATCCGCGCGGTTAGAATGGTCTCGCAAGAACCGTGACTTTGGAGTGCTCATTATGATCAACCGCAGGAACATCGTGGGCGACCACGCACTCGGCA
>DATJVZ010000194.1:0-5676 GCA_035501575.1 Terriglobales bacterium
CCGACAAGTCCTCCTGCCCCACGTGCACACCGCCAAAATCGGCAGCCCGCGCCAAGTCCGCTCGATCATTCATGATGAGCCGTAGGGAACTTCCCAGTTGCCGTCGGAGGCGAAGGGCTAGTTCGAGGACCCCGCGAGCACTGTCGGACTTGTCGCGATATTGCAGGACAGGCAAGCCGGCGGCCGAGAGTTCATGGGCCGTCGACAGGAGCTCGTCCGGGCGGGGAAAGAAAGAACGGTCTACAATCGCGTACAGTCGCGGAAGCTGAATCATGGAATCCGGAGACGCCCACTCCGCGGGCGATCAAGCACGTTTCTCGCTCCTGCCCGCGGCCTCGGCGCCAGCCTCTGCCGGCTCGTGCGTCTCGAGTAGCCGGGAGATGAAGGTCGTATCGATCTTGCCGGCACGAAAATCTGGATCGGCGAGAATCCTGCGGTGAAGCGGAATGGTCGTATAAATCCCTTCCACGATGAACATTTCGAGCGCTCGGGCCATGCGCGAGACGGCTTCGTCGCGATCTTTGCCGCGCACGATCAGCTTGGCAATCAGGGAATCATAATAAGGAGGAATTACTCCCTCGGTATAGGCGGCGGTATCGATCCGCACGCCGGTCCCGCCGGGCGGATGGAAGGCGGTGATCTTGCCTGCCGAGGGCGTGAACTTCTCCGGATGCTCGGCGTTGATCCGGCATTCAATGGCATGGCCGCGATGCACGATGGGTCCGTGCAGCACGCTGTCCATGGGCTCGCCCGCCGCCAGCAGAATCTGGCTCTTCACCAAATCGACATCCGTCACCATCTCCGTCACCGGATGCTCCACTTGAATGCGGGTATTCATCTCGATGAAGTAGAGCTTTTTGTCCGCATCCATCAAGAATTCGACCGTTCCCGCATTCACGTACCCAATCGCGGACAGGGTGGTGGACAGGATCCGCCCGATGGACGCGCGGAGTTCCGCGGTCATCTGCGTGGAAGGCGATTCCTCGAGCAGCTTTTGGTGACGCCGCTGGATCGAACACTCTCGTTCTCCCAGGCTGACTACCGTCCCGTATTGATCGCCGAGAACCTGAAACTCGATATGCCGGGGGCGCTCGATGAACTTCTCGAGGTAGAGGTCGCCGTTGCCAAAGGCGGCGGCTGCTTCCGACTGGGCCGCCTTAAACAGGGCGGGTAACTGCTCTTCATCGCGCACGATGCGCATGCCGCGGCCACCCCCGCCCGCCGAAGCCTTGATGAGGACGGGAAACCCAACCTCCCGGGCCCATTCGAGCGCTTCGCCTTCGCTTGCCAGAATTCCCTCCGAGCCCGGCAAAATGGGAACGCCTGCCCGTTTCATCGCCGACCGCGCTTTCTCCTTCTCCCCCATCAGACGGGTGATGTCCGGAGGCGGTCCGATGAATTTGATGTTGCTGGTCTCGGTGACCTCGGCGAAGTTCGCGTTCTCCGCCAGCAGGCCGTAGCCTGGATGGATGGCGTCCACATTGCTGATTTCCGCGGCGCTGATCACCGAAGGGATACTGAGATAGCTGTGGCTGATCTGGGGAGGCCCGATGCAGATCGCTTCGTCGGCAAAGCGCACGTGCAGCGAATTGCGATCCGCCTCGCTGTAAATCGCCACCGTGCGGATGCCCAACTCCTTGCAAGCGCAAATCACCCGCAGGGCGATCTCTCCCCGGTTTGCAATCAGAATCTTTTTGAACATGAAAGGTTGCGCCCGGTCTTGCTACGGGCGGTCACCGGGAGCGGCTTTCGGCGCACCGCCCGACCTGGCGCCGCAAGCCCGTCCCCAACTCAGGCTGTCAACTCAGCCGGATGACGAACAGTTCCTGCCCGTACTCAATGGGCTGTCCGTTGGTCGCTACTTTCTTGATAATCTCGCCCCGGACATCCGACTCAATCTCGTTCATCAACTTCATGGCCTCGACGATGCACAACAATTGTCCCACTTCAACCTTATCTCCCAGCTTGACAAAGGGTGGTGACCCGGGGGAAGGTGACTCGTAAAACGTTCCCACGATGGGGGAGCGCACCGAGTGCAGCTTCTCTGCTTCGGCGCTGGGAGCTCCCTCGGGAGGCGAGGCGGCCTCGCCCGGAGCAGTCGATGTTCGCGCCGAGGATCCCGCGGCTGCGGCTGGCGGCGCCGGGGGCCCGGTAAAGTGAGGAGTCGGGTAGACCTGATCTCCGCCCCGCTTAATGCGCACCTTTACATCGCCGCGCTCCAACTCAAACTCGGCGATATCCTTTTCGATTAGGAACTCGATCAGTTCCTTCAGTTCTTTTTGATTCATGGTGTGTGTGGCGGGACTGCCTGTCGTTCGAGCGCGACTGATCTCCTTAAAGCTCGGACCAGCCGGCAGTCCAAGGCTATATTTCGATCAGTTCCTTGCTGGTCGGGGTCAATACTTGGTACCCCCGTTCGGTCACGGCGACCATATCTTCAATACGCACGCCGCCGAAACCGGGCACATACACCCCTGGTTCGATGGTGATTACCATTCCCGCACGCAGTAGCTCCCTTTGACCCGCTGCGATGCGCGGAGCCTCGTGAATCTCAAGCCCCACTCCGTGTCCCGTAGAATGCGGGAAGTATTGCGCTAACTTCTTTAGACTTAGTAATTTACGAGCAGCAGCGTGAACCCTCTCGAGCCTTACTCCCGGCCGTACCGCCTCCACGGCGGCTTGTTGGGCTTCACGGACTGCGGAGTAGATATGCCGCGCCTTCGCGCCGGGAGTGTTCACGTGCACGGTGCGCGTCATATCAGAACAATAGCCCGCGAGTATAACACCAAAGTCACAGACCACGAATCCTTGCGGGGGAATGAATGCCGTCGAGGCCCGGCCGTGGGGCAGCGCCGAGCGTTTGCCCGAGGCGATGATGGTTTCGAAAGACATCCCTTCCGCACCCGCCTGCCGGGCGGCGTACTCCATTTCCGCCGCCACTTCCACCTCCTTGATTTCGGCTCGAATGGTTTTGAGCGCCACCTTGAACAGATTTGCTCCCAGTCGCGCGGCCGCCCGCAAGCTTTCGATCTCCTGCGGATCCTTCACGCTTCGGGCCCGTTCGACCAGGGGCGGAGCGTTGCGCAGGCGTACACCCCGGCCCACGGCCTTGGCCAAATGCTGGCGTTCGGCGACGGTCAGGTGTTCGCTCTCGATCCCGATCACCTTGATCTTCCGGCTTTTGCTCGCCAGCCACTCTCCGGCTGCGATCAGGGGCGATCTGGGGCCGATCGCGACGGCCGCTCCCTCCACCTCGGAGCGCGCTTGCTCCCGGTATCTTCCGTCGCCAAGAAAGACCGAGTGCGATGGCGCGACGATGAGCACTCCGGCGCTTCCGGTAAACCCGCAAAGATATCGAATGTTGGGAAGATGTGTGACCACAAGCGCATCCAGGCGATGGTAGTCGAGCGCACGCTGGAGTTGTTCTTGCCGGGCTGGATAGTCCATCGCTTACGAGTCTAGCAAGCCCGCCGCCATGGCGAGCAACCTCGAAGGGTTGCTGGCTGGGATCGTGCCTGGGTGCGATTGAGGATTTGGCTTGAAAAGCAAGAACCGCCGGTTCCTCGCCACGAACGGAGGACCGGCGGCTGCCGTACTGCTAACTCGTTGCTATGTCTGAATGATCCGTGGAGTGATGAAGAAGATCAGCTCCTGGTTGCTGGTCGAGACCGTCTGGTGCTTAAACAGGTTGCCCAGCCATGGAATGCTGCCAAGCAGGGGCACTTGATCGATCGTGACCGAGTTGTTGGTTTGAATGACTCCGCCGATCACCACCGTGCCTCCGTCGGTTACCAGCACTTGCGTCGTGGCTTGCTGAGTAATCAACGTGGGGTTGCCCTGGATCGATTCTCCAAAGTCGGGCGTTGTATTCTCCACATCCACGTTCAGGAAGATGGTACCTTCCGACGTGATCTGCGGAATCACCGTCAGGCGAAGGAAAGCATCCACATAGGTGACAGTGGGTGGACCGCCCAACTGTGCCTGAGTCACAATCGGCACCCGCACGCCTTGGCGAACCAGTGCTTGAATGTTGTTCTGAGTTACGACCCGCGGACGTGACAGGATCTTCACCAGACCGCGAGATTCAGCCATGGTCAGGATGGCATCGATACGCACGTGGGCGCTCGCCGACGTCAGGTTGATGCCGCTGGTCGGGCTGGTCGAAGCCAAGTTGGAAAACAGCGGGATTTGGACTCCGGTATTTCCCGTCGGCGCCGAGCTTCCGATGATCGGATAGAAGGGTGCTATGCCGAAGGTCGAGGTCGGAGTACTTCCCACCGCACTGGCTCCACCGATGCCGGTGCTAGCGTTGCCAAAGCCGAAGCCCAGCTGGGTTCCGATGTCGCGAGCGAAGCTGCGCGTAGCGGATACGACCCGAGCCTCGATCTCCACCTGCTCGGTCTTGGTATCCAGTTGCGTCAGCAGCCGGTCGAGCGCAGGCATGACCGAGGGAACATCGGTCACGATGATGGCGTTGGTGCGCTCATCGGCGATCACATCGCCACGCTGAGAGATGAATTTCTTGCAAGTAACCACCAAGTCTTTTGCGTGGGCGTAGCTGAGGAATCGCGTGAAGGTGACCTTATCGACGGCCAGGGCTTCCGCTTCCCGCTGCGCGCGATGCGCATCGGCTTCCCGCCGCAAGGTCTCGATGGTCGCGATCCGCAGGACGTTTCCGTCGAGCTGCCGAGCCAGACCATTGTTCTTCAGAACGATGTCCAGCGCCTGATCCCACGGTACGTCATCGAGCACAATCGTCAAAGTGCCTTTGACGTTGGGGTCGAGGACGACGTTGAGACCGCTGATCTCATGGATCAGACGGAAGAAATCCTGCAGGTCGACATCTTTCAAATTCACCGAAACCGGTTCGCCCGTGTACTGCGGCTCGTGCTTGGCCGGCTCTTGCGCCGCCGCCTGGGCCTTTTGTTGGGCCGCCAGGTTCACGGCTGGCTGAATTGGAAGTGCCGGGGCCGCCGAGCTGTCTTGCGCGCTCTGCGGAGCGGCACTCGGCGCCGGCAGAAGATTGCCCTCGGGACGCTCCACAAACTTAGCGGCCGCGTCGACTGCCCGGGCGGGTGGCGCTACGGCTGGAGCCGCATCCGGGGTCGGGTTCGCCGACTTATAGGAAGGCTCGATGAACACGTAGTCGTTGGGAGAAGAGGTCGCGGTGGCAGGGGTCGTGCCCGTCGGCAAGGCAGCGGTTGTGTCGGTCGCCGTTGCCGGAGAAATCGCCGGTTTCGCGCTTCCCACTGCGCCCGCAGCCGGGTGCAGCTTCAGCACCAGCTTATTCTCGCCGCCCGAACTCATCTCGTAGGTACACGCCTGCAACAGGTCGATTACCACGCGGGTCGTCGGCGGATTCTGGTCCATACCGATACGGACGCCCTTCACACCGTCGCGCCCGACGCTCAGGTAATTGCGTGAGGTCGCGGCCACGGTGTTCGGCAGAGTGACCAACACGCGAGCCGGCGAATCCAGCTTGCTCACCGTGGGCACTACCGCCCCCAGTTCGGTCATCTCCACATTGATTCCGTCATCCACCCGCACTACCTCTACCCTTTGCAAAGTGGCATGCTTGGTCTTGTCCAGGCCAGTCTTCGCCGTCTGCGCGCCTGCGCCCACGACCAGTAGGGGTAGCAAAACAACCAGCAGTTGCTTTCGCATGTCCTATCTCCC
>DATJVZ010000195.1:0-10849 GCA_035501575.1 Terriglobales bacterium
ATGAAGGCGATCCATAAAATCCTGCTACAGGATGAGCGCTTTTCTGATTCACGCCGAGAAGTCTTTTTCGATCGTTTATCGGACGACTGGGCAAGGGTACAGGGATTCTTGTTGGTTGCGGCCGTGCTGCAATAACGCGATGGGTGGGAATGGTGGGCCTGATCCTTGTCCTGCACTTCGGCTTGTTCCAGATGGTCGCTTTGTCGTGGCCAGGGTTCGGGGTGGCAGCCGAACCGATTATGCGTTCCCCGCTCCGCTCTACTTCGCTGGGAGAGTTTTGGGGAAAGCGGTGGAATCTCGGCTTTCGCCAGCTTGCCCATGAGTTGATTTTTAGGCCGGCATCCCGCGAGTTAAAAGCCGGCACGGCTGGAGTTTTAGTCTTCGCAGTTTCCGGGCTGATCCATGATTTGGTGATCTCGCTGCCTTCTCGGGCCGGGTTTGGGCTTCCGACACTTTCCTTCCTGCTTCAAGGCGCAGGAGTAACGATCGAGCGCTCGCGTGTCGGACAATCGATCGGGTTGGCGCGCGGACTGCGCGGTTGGTGTTTCATGACTGTCTTTCTCATCGCACCGGCCTTTTGGCTCTTCCACCCGTGGTTCGTGCTGCGTGTAATCGTTCCATTCATGCGCGCGATTGGTGCCCTATGACCAATGCAGTCGCAAAAAGACTATTTGGCGTTGATCTGTGGCTCGCGGGTGCGGCCCACTTTTTAATTCTGCTCGCCAGCTTTCAAGTTCCATACCGACTCCAATGGAAATCGGACTTACGGCAACTGATGCCGTTCAACAGGAAATTGTTGTGGGTGCAAGGTGGCTTTACGGTCTTGACCATTATCGCTTTTGGGACGCTGACTTTGGTGCTCCATCGGGAACTGCTCCGCGGCGATCGCGCTGCCTTAGGGTTAACCTGCTTTATTGGGGTTTATTGGACTGCGCGAATGGTTGTGGACGCGCTTTACTTTTCGCATTCCGACTGGCCCAAAGGAAAGACTTTTGTTCTCGAACACATCTTTACTGACATCACTGTTCTCTTTCTTGGCGGCTAGCTACCTCGGGCTGTTCGTTTGGAATGTGTGGCTCAGGCCGTGACCGGCTGAACACGCGGTTGGGCCGTTGCTTTGGGATTCGCCACATGATTGGCTGGCTTCACCCATTGTCTGGAACGTTGGTGGGGAGCTCAAAGCACCGCTGGTTCAGGAAGCGAGAACCACGCAAACCGACCAAGCGAATGTGGGCTTACGAGATCAAATTCAGGAAGTTTCCAAAGATGATGAAGGCCGCGTCGAGGATTACAGCGAAGAATAAGGCCACCGCGAATTGATTGCCGCCGCGCAGGTTATTCGTTGGAATAGCCGTACGTTTACATACGACGGTATTTGCCCATTCATCACCATGTCTCTGCATCTGCCGACTGCCCTTCATGGCCATGTAACCGATCAGACCAAAGAACAGAGCATCTACAAGGTAGGCGAACGACCGAATCACTGCGGAGTTGATTCGGCACGGAGTACCATCTTCCTCGACAACAACCATGCCAAGAGTCAGCTTGCCCAACGTGCTGCCGTGCACGCCCTCGCAGACGATTTCGTAGGCGATGCTGCCCAGCAGCGAGAAGGCAAATACTGCAATGCCAGTGTGTCGCATCCTCTCTGACAGCTGCGGATTGGGGTGCCCACCCGCCGCGATCACAAGCAGAATGGCAAAAAAGAATGCGGCGACAATGGATACCATGTAGTGGACTATGAAATCGATGACTCTAGCTCCAACCCGCGGCCAGAAGGCGACGCCCGTAATTTCGCCCGGCGGGCTGGTGTGTGGGCCGAGAGCAGAGAGCGGGCCAATTTGCGGGGTGATGGACATCTACGGTGGCCCTTCCGCGAGGGATGGCGGCTTTCGAAACCGCTGTCCGAGACTATATACCCCATGTCAAGGACCCCGACCGATATTTGGCTCCCCCCTCGGTACGCTGGCGCGGCTCCCATT
The DNA here is from genome assembly GCA_035501575.1 of Terriglobales bacterium. Taxonomy (GTDB): domain Bacteria; phylum Acidobacteriota; class Terriglobia; order Terriglobales; family Acidobacteriaceae; genus JAFAGX01. Next base: position 1,983 of record DATJVZ010000195.1, read on the forward strand.
CCAGCGAGCGCTTTGTCGGTTTATTGGTTACTGGGGAAAGAGATGGTAGATGGTAGCAGGACTCCACAAATGGTCACGGCCTTGCGTTTGCCGAATGCCGGACGCGAGGTAACATCCTCCGTGAGAGCACTGGTCGGGGAACTAGGTCATCATGACCAAAGATGACATTCGGCTCCTTTACGAGTACGACCGTTGGGCGAACCGCAGGCTATTAATGGCGGCTGGCACGCTGCGCCCTGAGCAGTTTACCCGGGATTTGGGTGGCAGCTTTCGTTCTGTGCGAGACACTCTTTTGCACATCCTCGGGGGCGAGTGGATTTGGCTTGCGTATTGGAAAGATCCGCCCCCCAGTCCTGCTGTCTTGTCGGATTTGATCGCGCGACGCGATGCCCTGTTCCATCCCGACGCATATCCCAACGCCAGTGTTGTCGAATCCAAATGGATGGAACTTGAGAAAGAACAGGCCGAGTTCGTCAATCGCTTAACCAACGAAGCTGGGGAGAGAATGCTTCCCTTTCGCGGAACGCAAATCAAGCTGATGCACCTGATGCAACACCTGGCGAACCATTCCACCTACCATCGAGGTCAAGTCGCACTGATGATGCGGCAGCTTGGTGCTAAGCCTCCGGCCACGGATTTCCATGTCTTTCTGATGGAAGATTCCCCCGAGGCGGCCGCACGATAGATTGGTCATCAAGCGCGGTGCTGCGGAAAACCCGAATTAAGCAATCGCGACATCGAACCGAGAAGAAGAATTTGCCGAGGAAAAGACAGTAGAGAGGTTGGGAACTCGGATTCGCGCGCGGAATGTGAGGTCGTTTTCGATTAGAAAGAGGTGGTCGTGTTTACGTCAGGCCCAGTTTCCTAAGAAGAGACTGGAAGCGGGGCAACGCGCGAAGAGGAGCGAAGGAAACCTCGCATCCGAGGACAATATAGGTGCCGGTGCCGGCTCGCTCGAGATGCTCCAACCATTCGACGGCCAGCTCCAGATTGCCCAGCAGGCAGTGGATGAGTCCCAGCATGTATGCCGCGGCAGGCTCGGAGGACACGACTTCTTCCAACCGGGCAGCGATCTCCAGAGCCTTTTCGCGTTCTCCCAACCGAGCATAAAGCACCCCTAAAACGCCCAAAGTGGCGGTTTGGCCGGTCCGGGTGAGGCCGGCAATCCTTTTGACGTCGTCAATGGCGCGGCGACAGCGCTCCGGTGTTTTGGCGACATACATCAGAATGCGGTTCACATAGTAGTCATTGGGATGAAGATCCAGAGCGCACCTGAGCTGATTCCAGGCTTCTTCGCTCTGGCCGGCATTGTTGAGGATCCAGGCCACGTGCGCCTGGAACAATGGGGTCAGCGGATCCACCTCGGCAGCCTTGCGAATGGCAGTAACCGCAGGCTCGAAGTTGCGCACGGAAATTTGCGCGATCGCCAGGGTGTGATAGGCGATGCCAGAGTTGGGATCAAGCCGCGTTGCCTGCTCGGCCAGACGAACACCGAGTTCGAAGTTGTGCTCGGCCTGCATGGCGTGGAAAGAGAGTGCCACGTAGGCTTCGGCGTTCGAGGGATCGAGTTCGATGGCTCTTTTGGCGGCAGCTTTCGCTCTGGGGAAGGCCTCGGGACCGCGAATGAAGCCGTAAAAACCCATCATTACGAGGGCATACGCGAGGCCGGCATGACTGCGCCCGTAGGCCGGATCGATGGCGATGGATTGCTGGAAAAGTTCCAGGGCGTTACGAAAACCTTGCTCCGACCATGTTCTGGACTGATGCGCGCCTTTTAAGTAGAGGCGGTAGGCCTCGGGATCGGCAGTTGTTGACTCGGTGAAGGCGCGAGTAGATGCGGAGGAGGAGCGCCCGCCCGCCTGGGGTTCGCTACCGAGACGTTCGAGGAGACGCGACGCAATTTCCCGGGCAATCTCGTCTTGCACCTCGAACAAGTCGGTCATCTTGCGGTTGTAGGAGTCTCCCCAGAGCTGGTCCTGGCGGGCTACGTCTACGAGCTCGGCTTTCACAATCAAACTGTCCTTGTGCTCGAGAACGCGGCCGCTGACGACGGCGCGGACGCCGAGTTCGGTCGCAGCGCTAAAGGCGTCCACATTTTTTCCTTTGTAGCGGAACACGACGCCACGCGGAACGACGCGCACTTTCGGCAGGCGCGACAGATTGTTGATGACGGTTTCGGTGATCCCGTCGCTGAGGTAGTCGTTGGCCGGATCACCACTGGCGTTTTCAAAAGGCAGCACTGCCAGCGAATCGATGGTCTTGGCGACTTTTGGTTTGCGAGTTTTGCCGGAATCGCGGGTGACTGGGTTGGCGGCAGAAACGCGTCCGGAACCGGTGTCACGCCGGAGCCGCTTGAGGTCGGCGCGCAGTTCAGCCGCGCTCTGGTAACGGAGGTCGCGATCTTTTTCAAGGAGCTTCCCGATGATTTCGTGCAGCCTTGGCTGGAGCTTGCGTTTGGGCTGGGCAGGCGGACGATTGAGAATCGCATCAAAGATGACGGCAGTGGTATCGCCGCCGAAGGCGGGTTGCTGTGTTGCCATCTCATAAAGGACGGCGCCAAGACTGAACAGATCGCTGCGGGTGTCGAGGTCCTGGCCGCGAGCTTGCTCCGGCGACATATAAGCCACGGTGCCGATGGCCATGCCGGCGCTGGTGAGACGTTCCGCGTCGAGGCTTTGCGTAACCAAGGATTCGTCCGGGTGAGCCGCGAGTTTGGCGAGGCCGAAGTCGAGAATCTTGGCGCCACGGGAGGTCACGAAAATGTTGGCTGGCTTGATATCTCGGTGGACGATGCCGCGCGCGTGAGCAGCATTGAGGGCGTCGGCCAACTGGATGGCGACATCGAGCAACTCTTCGATCTCGAAGGACCTCGATTCGATGCGATGGAGCAAGGTGACTCCCTCGAGAAATTCCATGGCGATAAACGTCCGCTCGCCGCCCTCGCCGATGTCGTAGATGGTACAGATGTTGGGATGATTCAGGGCCGAGGCGGCCTGGGCTTCGCGTTGAAAGCGGCTCAAGGCTTGGGGATCACGGGCGACTTCGTCGGGTAGAAATTTGAGGGCGACGAAGCGTTTCAGGCGGATGTCTTCGGCCTTGTAGACCACGCCCATTCCTCCCCCGCCGAGCTTTTCGAGGACACGGTAATGAGAGATAGTCTGGCCAATCATTGGGCTGAAATCTTAGGTGCTAAAGTACGGTGAGTCAATGAATACCGGGAGGTTCGACGAGGTTTCCGGTCTCAGCTCGCCCCCAATCACGGGTGGCACCTCGCGGTTTCAATCCTCCAGAATCTCTGCGTTCAGTAGTCGCGGGTCTGAAGCTAACCGGACGACCGCTGGGCTTTTCCAAGCATGGCGCACTCCGGCTTTGCTTCGCTTCAACCTCGTGTGGGTAATGTCATGGATAAGCTGGTGCATTTCCTGCGCAAGAAAGACGGCGGTGAGAATTGTGAAGCCATGTTCTTCCACGTTGGTGAGCGTGCTCATGTGCGGAACTCGCCACTGCGAACGTTAGGCTGATTTGGGGAAAGGCAAGCTACCGCGGATGGCAGCGGGATCGGCAAAAGAAACCTCCCCTCATGGCTGACCATTTCTTAATCTTAGTCGACGGCTGGTTACTTATAAATCATCCTCTACAACACTAGCCGATTCGTTTTTGGGAACGGCCGAGGCTGACGGCTACCGCGAAGGTTGTGGCTGCGCCGCCGCACGCTCTTTGGCATGTGCCACCAAGGCAGCAAACCGGGGGTCATCGTGAAGAGGTTGCAAATCCGGGTCAGAGTCGATCTTTGAATCGATGCGTGGGTGCAGACCGTGATCTACTGACTCGCGCAGCAGACTGAATGCCTCGTCCCGTTGGCCGCGTTGAACGAGAATACAGGCCAGATTGTACTTTGTGAGCGCCGTTTCGGGCTGATCCGGTCCTAGTAGGTGTTTCTCAAGCTCCAACGCTTCGCGAAATCCCTTCTCCGCCTCGTCGTAATGCCCCATCGTAGCCTGCATCGTTGCCAGATTGATCATGGAGCTGATAGTGCCCAGATTTTCTCGCCCGTACACCCGAAGCTGGATCTCGAGAGTCGCATCTTCAAGCTTCTCGGCCTCTGCCATCTTTCCGGCGCGGGCCAATAGAGATGCCAAATTGTCCATAGTGACAAGCGTAGGAAATGCTTCCGGCCCCAGCAAACGCCTCTTTTTCCCCAGCTCCTCACGCGCTAGTTGTTCAGCCTGCTCGTGTTTGCCCTCTTCATCGAGAATCACTGCCAGGCTGTCCATGCTGTCGAGAGTGGCCAGATCGTCAGGCCCAAGTCTGCGTCGTTGCGCGTCCAATACTTTGCGCAGCAGTGTCTCTGCTTCCGCCGGGCGGCCCTGCTGAAAGATTGTCCACGACAGTTCTTTCGTGGTCTTCAATACCGCCGGGTTCTCCGAACCCAGGACCGGCTCGTCGATTCTTACGCTTTGCTCAAAAAGCGATTGCGCCCGTTGATGCAATCCCAGATTGGTATAGGCACTACCCATGACGTACATCATTTGAGCCTGCAATTCAGGATCTTTAGCCAAGCCTGTGCCGATATCATTGGCGGCTTTATCGAGAACTTCCCTGGCCGTCACAATGTTGCCAACCCGTTCGGTCGGATCGGAAATCTTGAACATTCCGGTCATGAACTGCGCAACCCGGTCCGCTCGGTCCCGCTCACGGGTGATTTTGCGCACCTGCATGGTCTGCACCACAGCGAAGGCAAAGAGCAATGCCACCAGCACCGCCGCGCCCGCGACCCCGTATCGGTGTCGCCGCACGTATTTCTGAACCCGGTAGGAGAAGCTCGCCGGACGCGCTGTCACTGGTTCATTGTTCAAATATCGGCTTACGTCAGCGGCCAGTTCGGACGGTGTTCCGTACCTGCGTGTCCGATCCTTCTCGACGGCTTTCATCGTGATCCAGTCGAGATCACCGCTAAGCTCAGCGATGAGTTGCTTGGCCTCCACCCCGCGGGCTTCAGCGGTTGTAGACGCTGTATCCCGTTCCGTGCTGACCTTTGTGCTAGGGCGCGGTGGATCCTCCTCGCGCAATCGGCGTAGCATCTCGTCCAATGGCTTGTTCTTCCATTCCTTCGTGTCAAACGGCAAACTCCCCGCAAGCAGTACGTACAGAACTACGCCCAGCGAGTACACATCCGTCCGTGTGTCCACATCCTGTGTCGTCGGGTCGCATTGTTCAGGGCTCATGTAGCCCGGCGTTCCCACCAACCCTCCCACCTGGGTACGAAGTGTCTCCTCAGCAATACCAAGGTTGGTGGCTTTTGCCACCCCGAAGTCGATGATGCGCGGGACCGGCTCCATCGACTTCCATCACCAGGATGTTGGCCGGTTTGAGGTCACGGTGAATGACGGCTTTCTGGTGGGCGTGCTGGACTCCTTCGCAAACCTTAATGAACAACTCAAGGCGGTCGCGGATTTTCAGATTTTTCTCGTCGCAGTAATCAGTGATCGGCACACCCGGAACGTACTCCATTACGAAGTAGGGTTGTCCTTCAGGAGTAGTCCCGGCATCAAAGACTTTCGCAATCGAAGGGTGGTCCGTCACGGCCAACGACTGCCGCTCAGCCAGGAACCGATGCAGTAAGTTGTCGTCGTACATTCCCCAGCGAATAAGTTTTAAAGCCACGCGTCGCTGTAGAGGAGCAGCTTGCTGCGCGAGCCACACTTGGCCCATCCCGCCTTCACCGATCCTGTCTAATAACTGATAAGGACCAATCGACCGAACTTGTGTGCTCTCGAACGTGGGATTACCCGGCAGATGTTCCAATGTGGTTCCGGCGGTGTCATGCGCGTGCAGTAAAGACTCGACTTCCTTTCGCAGAGACACGTTCTGCCCACACGCCTCCTCCAAGAACACGGCACGCTGACCGGGATCCCGTTCGAGCGCGGCTCCGAACAACTCCTTAATTCTTTCCCATTCCTGTTTTATTTCCACCGTCACCTCCCTTCCTACGGCGCGACAACCAGGTTTGGGCCATGCTCCAGTCACGCTTCACCGTCGCACGATGAGGCCTGACGCAATCCACCAGAATCTGACTGTTAAGCGTGTTCGCCACAGCGACAAGGTGCCTACGATCGTTTGTCTGAAAGGGGCCTTGTTCAACTAGGCGCAGGTAGGCTTCGTTAAACAACGCTGTGCCTTGAAGAGTGTGGCCAGGACGCTCTCCCCGCAGGTGAGGTTGTGCTAAGCCGTGAAGCTCCTTGTAAACCAAAGCGACGAAGGCTGGCAGGGCTTTCCCGTCCCCGCCGCTCCACTTGGCAGGCAGGTTTTCGAACGATTGCGAAGGGAAGTCCGGCACAGCATCCCCCCGATTGCTGTACACAATAGCCTTCCTTCTATGGCCAGTCAACCGAGTGCCGCCCTAGCATAGCCCGCCGGCTATGTCACCCAGATCCGACAATCCTCGAGAGCTCTGATTCTTGCCCAAAAAATTTATGCTTCCGTCCAAAAAATGGGCCGAATTAGCGAATTGTTGAGCAAAGCCAACAGATGTGCCTTGTTGTACTAAAGTGAGCGACCAGAATCCATTCACCGGTGGCAACTCGCCCCTTGCGGAAGGTGACACTATAGTGGTTCTCCCCGACGAGGCGTTCTCCCTTGGAGTCGAAGTCGGTGTAAATGTAGCGTGTTTCTTCAGGAGCGTTGTCGTACATGTTCGATTTTGCTATCGCAGCGCGAGACAAATAGTCCGTCCCTCAACGTGCGCCGTTTGGCGGGGAGGTCCAGCCGTTACCGACGGGTCTGCCATTGTGGTGGAAGTCGAACCGCGGAGCGATGAGGTCTTCCTCCGCTGCGACCGCCGTTTGCTTGAGCATCTCCTTGATCTCCGGATTGTTAGCTGCCGCATCGAGCACTGACTTGATTAAGCCGTAGAGTGCATCTTCACCCGGCAACGGCGGTACCGCTTCGAAGCCGCTGGGCAACTCGTATCCAACATTCAAGGGTTCACAGCTTGATGCCGTTCATTGCTTGAAGAGGGAGATCGTAGAATCAAAACTTTACGGTCAAAGCACGTGGTTGTTACCAGAGTCATCCTCCGCAATCTGGTTCTTGCCCAATGCTTCTGTGCAAAAGCCGGCCGATTGGGCGAATTTGTGCACGAACTGTGGCTAATCGGCCACAGTCGGGTTTGGGCCCCGAGGCTGTAACCTATTGCTGACCCTAACAGGTATCTCCCCGCTGAGACACGAACAAACAGTTCGAAAAGCCGTGGAGTGTTCTGGAGTGGGACTCCATAGTGGCGCTCCCGTCCGTGTGCGAATCCTACCCGCACCGCCGGGCACCGGCATCGTGTTTCGTCGCGTGGACCTCGACGGATTTGAGGTGGAAGCCGTCGGGCGGAACCTGGCTCGCGTCAGCTATGCAACTAGCTTGATGAAGAAGGGCGTGCTGATTTCAACCACTGAGCACCTGCTCTCCGCCTTGATGGGAACCGGCATTGACAACGCCATCGTGGAGCTGAATAACCTGGAGCTTCCAATCCTCGATGGCAGTTCGCAGCCTTTTGTCGATCTCATCTCCAAGGCGGGAATCCAACGACAAAGGCGGGCCCGGACCTATCTCAAGATTCGCCGCGAGCTCCATCTGCGAGAGCGGGGCAAGTATATTGCCGTGTATCCTTCGCAAACCTATTCGGTCTCCTACAGCATCGACTTTCCCCATCCCCTCATCGGGAGAGAGACCTTCACCCTGCATCTTGAGAATGGCAGCTACGTCCGGGAGATTGCTCCCGCGCGCACGTTTGGTTTCCGCGAGGACGAGCGGGCAATGCGCAACATGGGACTAATTCGCGGGGCTTCGCAGGAAAACTGCATTGTCCTCACCAAGAACGGAATCGAAAATCCGCCCTTGCGTTTCGCTGATGAGTTCGTCCGTCACAAGGTTCTCGACCTAGTAGGCGACCTGGCACTGCTAGGGAAGCAAATTCTGGGGAATGTCGTCGCCGACCGCGCCGGTCACGCCATGCATACGGCCTTGGTCTCCCGCCTACTTCGGGATAAAACCCTTTGGGAAGAAACGACGGTGGAAGAGGAAGAGGCGGGCTCGGTTGAGCACCAAATCGCAACCACGGCGCCGACGCTGGTTTGATTCTGGCGAATGGCCAACCGCAAGATTGGGGAATCAGTCGGCAGGGTGGGGCGTAGACTCGATGGAATTCAACAGTGCATGCTGCTCGATAAGTTCTTCAAGCTGCGCGCGGGCATGTTCGGTTAAACGGGCGGCGTAATCCTTGGCCGATTTCTGACGCTCCGGCGTCAACTCGCGAACCCGATTGGCGAGCAGCCGAGTGTCTTCCTCGAGCATTCGCACCCAGCGCTGGGCACGATCGATTCTGGCTTCCATCGAAAGCACTCGAATCCCTCTTACGCTTGAACCTTAAAGCCGGGGAGTGCCAAGGTTCTTCAACGATGAACGCTGACACGCCGCTTGTAATCCATCAGTCTCATCACTCGGCCCACGGATTGCAAGTTGCAACCCAGATGCCCGAATCGGTAGATCGTTTTCTCTGGAAACTGGCACTTAGAAATCGAAGACTGTTCCCGTGCACAAAATAGTTTATCTCTCGCTCGGCTCGAACCTCGGCGACCGAGCCGCGAACCTGCGTTCCGCGATTGAACGGCTGGGCACCTTGGGCAAAGTCACTGAGCTTTCCTCTTTCTATGAGACGGAACCGGTCGAGGTGACCGATCAGCCATGGTTCTTGAACTGTGCCGTCAAACTCGATACGGAAAAAATGCCAAGACAACTGCTGGCGGCAATTCTTGCCTTAGAACGGGACATGGGCCGACACCGCACGCAGAGCAAGGGTCCGCGCACGATCGACATCG
>DATJVZ010000196.1:0-6699 GCA_035501575.1 Terriglobales bacterium
ATGCCACACATCAGAACATGTAATATTTAACATCGATAAATGATTGATAATACAAGAGAAAATGGTGGAGGCGGCGGGAGTCGAACTATCTAGCGTCTTGACATCATGTAACTTATTGATTCCAGGAAGAGCCACAAGGGCGAAAAACGTCACATTGCCGAATCCATTGTACGTTTATTGTACAAAAATGTTTTCGTTCTGGGTCCTGCTGACGCCACATAGCGACGTAAGTATCCCACATGTCTTAGGTTGATCGAGAAAGAACTCGATCTATTTTTCGGCAGTGGGGCTTGAGGGGGGCCGCCTGAACCGTGCAGGTCAGCGCGGCGTTTGTAACGCGCTCACCAGGCCGGCGAGTGCTCGTCCCAACCGCTCCTTGGTTACAGAAGCTTGCACCGGAATCGACAGAAGCATGCGATTAGTTTGTCGGTCTCGATCGAACAAAGCCTAGAAAGGAAAGGAAACTGGGAGTTGTGGCGCCATCGACGCCATCGCCATGCCGACCAGCGTCGCCTGAGCCAAGCGACTCCAGGAATGTCAGCCCGGTTTCGAGCAGGTAGGGGGCGGCTTTCGCAATACCAGCCGATGTGGCCGTGGCAAGAGTCCCAGAGTGGGTCCGGCACGGTGTCCCTCCCGCTTTGGGCTCTGATTCCGCCTGTGGTGCCGGAGCGGGACCGACGGGGCTCCCGGTTCTCACCGAGATCGGTTGCGGAGGCAGCGCCTGGATAACGGGCTTGCGGTTGATTCGCGAAAATCTCCTTGACGGCCTACATCAAGCTCTTGCGCCCACCACATATTCCAGAGGTATGCTCAGATTCGTGAGAGAAAAAACTCGACCGTGTTTCGCGAATCTAGCGCCGGAAGTTAGGCTTAACAGACTTAGAAGATTACGTCTCAGGAGTCGGTCTCGAACTGGGCCGGTTCTTCGAGCATGTCAAGCAGCGCCCTCGCGCAATAGACTCGGTCATAGGTCGAGTGCATGTGAAGGGCTGAAATCTGATAATCTTCCTGAGAAAGGAACACGACTATGCCCGTGAAGGCAATGAAAGCGCCCGTGCGAGCAAAGCGCAGCAGAGCGGAAATGCAGCAGGAGTTTGCGGAGATCCAAGAGCAGGTGGAATCTGCGCGCGAGGCCGCAGACGCCAAGGCCGAAGGGGCCGCGCAATTGCGCGCGGCCGAGATCCGGCAAGCCGCCGAGGGTATAACGGTCGAGGCCGTAGTGCAGAAGATTTCAGGGCTGGGACTCGAGGTCGGCAAAGCGCTAGCCGATGTTTCCGAGCAGCTCACGCAGGAGGTGAAGGTACTGGCCACGGTGCGGGAGGCAGTAGCGCTCGAGCGCAAGGAACTGGAGCAGCTCCATAAGATGGACGTGGCGGCCACGGCGCTCGATCAGATCGTGCAGGATTATGCGCGGGAAAAGCAGCGTGCGGAGGCAGAGATAGGTGCGCTGCGCCAGGCGTGGGAGGAAGAGTCGGCGAGAATTGAACGTGAGCGCAAGGAGCAGGAAGAGAATCTTAAGAAGCAGCGTCAGCGCGAGATCGAAGATTACGAGTATAAGAAGGCGCTCGAGCGCAAGAAAGCTCAGGACAAGTATGAAGAAGAGATGCGTCTAATGGAGAAAAAGAACCAGGAGCGTCAGGAGGCTCTGGAGAAAGCGTGGAGACAGCGCGAGGCGGAACTGAAAGAGCGCGAGGAGGAACTGACGCGTTTACGAAGTGAAGGTGAGGGTTTTCCTGCACGTCTCCAGAATGAGGCGGAGACTGCAGCGTTGCGGGTACGACGCGAGACGGAAGCCAAGTTCGAGCAGGAGGTGCTCGTTCTGAAGAAGGACGCGGAGACCGAAAAGCGGCTTGCTGAACTGCACGTGAGGACCCTGGAGGAGACTCTGGCCCGCCAAGCTTCTCAGATCGTAACGCTCGAAAAGCAACTAGTAGACGCTAAGCAGCAGGTGCAGGACATTGCCTTGAAGGCGATCGAGGGGGCCTCTGGGTCGAAGGCCTTGTCACATGTCAACCAGATCGCTATGGAGCAAGCAAAGAATCGACCTCAAGGGTAGCAGGACGGCCTCGACCCGAATCTGCCCCCAGCGCCCCGCCGACCATGTCAGATGCGGAAGATATCGGAGGTTTGTCGAGAAGGAAAATGATGGTATGGCCAGGAAGACGAAGAAGCCCACTCAGAAGATGCAGGCATGGATCGACGCGCGAAAGCGCCACCATTTGTCTCACGCCCAGGTCCACATGGCCCGCGAACTGGGGATGAACCCGGCGAAGTTGGGCAAGATCGATAACCACAAGCAGGAGCCGTGGAAGCTGCCCTTGCCGCAGTTTATCGAAGAGCTCTACTCCAAACGGTTCGGCAAGACTTCCCCAGAAGCAGTTCTGTCTATCGAGGAGCGATGCCGACGCGAAGCGGCGAAGAAAGAGGAAAGGCGCATGGCCCGGCAGCTTGCCGTGGACAGCACGACACCGCGTGAAGCTCCACGAGGTTGGGGAAAACAAGTTTCTTCCGGCTGAAGAAGTTGGCGCAATCGACCGACCACGAGCCGAAGAACCCTGAGCGCCCCGACTGGGTCGAGCTGATCGGGTCAACGGTGACCCGTATTCCGGAGGTCTCCTATGGGACGATCGCAAGGCCGATCCGTCCGTGAAGGCGATAGACCGTGAAATCGTTGCGGTCCACTGTGAAGATCCTCCTGATGCCTTCTCGCTCAGCCACTCTGACGAGTGCTGCGTCCGCGCCCCTCCACGAGCCGAGAGGTGGCCCGTCAGAACGAAGCCGGCGGCTTCCTTCCAACGGTTTTATCGAAAGCGCGCCACAGCATCGTTGCCACATCCACTCAGTCTCGAATGCGCGCTTCCGATAAAACACTAGCGTCATCCGGGCACCACCATAAGAGATAAGTCGAAAATCCGGCGATCCCCCAATTCACTAACCGTCGCCGAGCAGAAATTCTTTCCAGTTTTGCAGGGATTAAGACGGAAGACCGACGCGGCGCAGTAGATTCTGAAAGCGCGCATCGTTTCTCAGCAAGTCGCGGCTCCCACTTGCTGTAGACGAGCCAGGTGGAACGTTCAGTCACTACCTTTTTCATCCAGGCGAAAGCTGTGTCTTTGTCTCCCAAGCCAATGTATATGAGTGCGATATCAAACGCCGAAACATAGGACTGTCGGGCTCGCTGTTGAAGGTCTCGAAGTACGCCCTCGGCATCGCTGCGTCTTCTGGCGACGGCATAAGTGTGTCCGAGCCCCGCAAGAAAGAAAGGCGTAAAGATTGGAGCGTCCTTGCTAGTCAAGTCAACCGTTTTCTTGAAATTAGCGATTTCTTCTTCATACATGTCTTTTTGTTCGAAGTCCCAGGCAAGAATGGCGATTCCCAGATATTGTCGGGTACCCTCGCCATGAGGTTTCGCGCCATCCGAATCGAGTCGTCGTATTGGCGTTGGGCCAGTCCGCGATTATATCTCCCACTTGGAAGTGCGATGGCTCACCTGGACACCAGGGCCATCCTGCGCAGCGCGACCTCATGACTGGTCGTGAACCGGAACCAATTACTCCGCGTCGGAGACTTTGCCGTCCGTGAAGGTGACCTTCATGTCCTTGTACTTGTAAATTTTCTTCGAACCCAAGTCGATCACGGTGAGCGGGGGCCCGAGGGCGGTCGTGACCTGTTCGATGGTTTGCCCCAGGGCAATGGTCGTCGGGTTAGCAGCCGGAGCCCCAGTTTCCTGCTGGGCCTCACCGACCACGTCCTTTTCGGCCTGGTCAGCTTCCGCCAATTGCTGGTTCACTTCAGAGGCGCCGTTCGGATCCGGCGGAGGCGCGTCATTGGCAAACGGGGCACTTACCGGAGTTCCATTGGCAGAGGCCGGAGCCGCCGGCAGTTCTCCCGTGCCTTGCTTGGCCTGAAGTTCCTGCAGGCCTTGATCGATGGTCTCCCGCATGTGGTTCTGCATCTCCTGCAGGTCCGCCAGGGTGACTGAGACGGTGTCAGCTTTCGCGCATTCACGGCCGCCTTTGCTCGACAACATCACCAGATCGGCGGAGGTGGCGGAAGGCGGCGGCGGCGTTGCCAGTTCGAGCGCATCGCCATCGCTGATGGCGCATTCCATGCCAGCGGCGTCCACCACGTCGAGCGAACTACCGGCGACAAAGACGTGGGTCTTGCCATCGGACAGCAAGGTGGCGATGCTGCTGGAATTGGGATCGAGTTCCTGTTGCCGGGCGTTCTGCTGCGCCTCGGTGTTCTCCAGAGCAAGCTGATTCTTCACCTCATCGGCAATCCTCTGCTTGACTTCCGGCGTGAGCGGAGCCGATCCCGCGGCCGCCTCCTGGTCCATCTGGATCTGTGCCTCTTGCTGGGCTTCCTGCCGGGCTTGATAGGCGGCTGCCAGCTCGCTGGAGATAATGTAGTCCGTCAGCCACAGCGAGGCCGTGGGATACACGGGGTAGGGCGTGAAATAAGAGCCGTAGTAGCCGTACCACGGGCTGCCGCCCCAACCCCAGCTATAGGCCACGGGGTGGTGCCAGGGCCCATAGGCCCAACCGTAGAATCCCACCGGATAGTAGCGGACCGGGGCATACACCTGAATGTAGACGCCACGGTAGGGATATCTGCGGTAGTAACGATCGTAGGCCTGGCCGTGATAGTAGTAAGTGCGGCGCGCATATTCGTGACCGTTGTGGATGTAGCCGCGCTGCACATATCCTGGGCGTCCGCGCTCGGCATAGACCCAGGTATGGTCGTGGCGCTCGACGATCACGCGGGTGTTTCCGTAGATTCCGTGGTGAACATCCATGCCGCGCCTGGCGTCATGCAGGTCACGGACCCGGCCATCGGGGCGCCGCGCCACCACGCTGCCATTCCTCAGCTGGATCTCCCGGCTGCCTCTCGGTTCAGGCCTGCCCAGGAAACCATTGTGAATCGCATGCTCATTGGCGACACCGTGCCTTTCCTCCACCTCCCGCCGATGCGAGTCGACCTCGCCCATGGTTCTGGACTCATTTGAGTTCGGATGGCTTGCAGTCGGGAGAATACGCCGGCCAACCGGAGCATTGGCAGTAGCGCGGCTGTGTTCGTATTCGCTCGCCGGATGGCCGTTGTGCTCGGCGGCCGGACGACTGGCAGAGAAGCTTGTGTGTCCGTTCGCTGGTTCATTGGCCGCAGCGCCGCGATGAACTCCCGGATTGTCGTTAGGCGGAGCCTGATGGGTTCCTCCGGCGACGGGGCCGCGGCTTGCGCCCGACGGCGGGGCCGCGACGAACCTTGGCGGTGACGGTGCCGGTCTCGATGGCGCTTCCGATCTGGATGGCGCTGCCGGTCTCGATGGTGCTGAAGAGGGTCTGGAGGGCGCTTCCCTTCTGGATGGCTCGGTGGACTTGCCCGGCGAGTTGATCTTCCGGTCGTCGTTTTGGGCGAGCACACCGACCGCGGCCAGCAGGATGAACACCGCTGCCGCCAAACCGATACAACGACCCTTCCCAGTGCACGACGAGTGCATGAGATTCTCCTTTTCTTGTGCGCCGGTGCGATTCTTCGTCCTGCCTGCGCCGGCAACCGGGCAACCGGACATCGAGGACGTTTCGGCTGAGCCACCTCACTGCGTGTCCGGGTAGATGGTAAATGTCCTTGGCGTGGAGCTGAACGAACGTTGGGGACTGGCCAAAATCCGCCGGCGGACTGGTCTTTAGTTTTGTGATTTGGCCAGCTTCACACTACCGCCAGTCGTCAGCTTCAAGCTGGACAACTGGCAACAGCGTCGTGCTGCCATGCAGGACGTCTGTTCGAACTGCCATGCGACCGGCTGGGTAGAGAATTTTTATAAGCAATACGAGAACACAATCGATCTCTACAACGAGAAGTTTGCCAAGCCAGCCAATGCGATCATGGATAAGCTCTATGCAGCCAATACGCTTACGAAGACACCGTTCGATGAAAAGATCGAATGGACCTACTATGAGCTCTGGCATCATCGAGGGCGGCGCGCTCGGATGGGCACAGCAATGATGGGCCCAGACTACACGCAGTGGCACGGCTTCTACGAGGTCGCCAAGACTTTCGACGCGGAATTCATTCCCGAAGCTGAGGCGCTTCTTCCCGGCGTGACCGCAGACGTTATGAGCAGCCCTTACCACCAGTGAACAAAGGGCCTGAGCAAAGAGCAGCTCCAACAACAACTCGACTTTTACAAGAAGAGATACAACCAGTGATGGCCCAGCGGAAGTGTCCGATAGCGAAGGGAGGCTGGGACCGCGTGCGCCGTTACTCCGAGCGGGACAATCTGGCGTTCATTCGGATCACCACCGTTTCTTTTTACCGTTATGTTAACTATGCGCAGATCAATGGCAGGCAGCGGTGAAGGCACAGCATTTCCATAAAAAACGGGGGGCTGAGGCTGTGGTTGCGGAGATCCACCATTAGCGTTGTTCCCGCCAAGGTCTGGGGCTAGCGTTTCGGTTGCAACCAATTCCAGCTATCAGCATCAATTTACGCTCACCTCGCCGACCATACACTGCGCGATGCGGCGAACAAGTTCGCGACTGGCCTCAAGCTGCCGGCATGGAAAATGTGACTTTGTTTCTTAAGCGGCAACCCGATGAATTAGACGGACTTCCTGTTCGGCGGCATATGCTACAATTTTTGTGAGTGAGTAGTTTAGCGATGGCAAGGACAGTCATAACCACTGACTTCGCTTCGCCT
>DATJVZ010000197.1:0-5182 GCA_035501575.1 Terriglobales bacterium
CCACGCCGAACGATTGGTCGAGCGATGGCAAAACCCTTCTGTATCATCGCGGGTTTCCCGGAGTCGCCTCGATCTGGGCCTTACCGCTCGAAGGCGAGCGCAAACCGTATATGGTCTCGCCGCGCGGCATGTGGGGGCGTCTTTCTCCCAATCAGCATTGGCTGGCCTACCAGTCAGCCCAATCCGGCATGATCGAGATCTATGTGGTGGCGTTCGGCGGCGGGGAAGGCAAGTGGCAGGTGTCCGCCAACGGCGGACAATCCGCACAATGGAGCAAAGACGGCAAGGAGCTCTACTACTTTGACGGAACACAGTCGCTAATCGCCGTGCCGGTCCAGGACAGCGGGGGCGCGTTGCAGCTCGGCTCGCCTCAAGCCCTGGTCAATCGCTGGACCGTACTGTCCTTTCCGTTCTTCGATGTCTCTGCCGACGGCAAGAAGATTTTGCTGGAACAGATTTCCCAGCAGGTCAGCCAGTCGGTGACGGTGGTCTCCAATTTTGTCGAAGGCTTGGAAAAGTAGACGACAACGACTCGCGTTTGAGTCATTGTCCATCCGCCGGAAGAAGGTGCACCCCCAGAATGTAGATGGCGTCGAGGTCGCGATCTTTAGCGCTGTGGATGTCGTGGTCCATACCGTAGCTGGCGGCATAGAATGTCGCCACGATCTCGAAAATTTAACAGAGCTGGAGAGGTATGATGCGCCGGGCACCACTGCTTGGAACTCTTCTGTTGCTGGTGGCGCCGTTGCCGAGCTTCGGGGCGGGATGCGAGGCGTTTGTTGGCGAATGGCATTGGTTTACCAACCACAGGGTGACGATAAAGGCCGATCACTCCCTTCTCTACGACGGACAGCCGTCGGGCAGGTGGGAGTGTAGCAACGGCCAAATCGCGAAATTGTACTGGAATGCCGGTTTTGTGGACTCCATCCAGGTTACGGGCGACCAGATTTTTGGCAAGAACCAGCAGGGGATTCAAATTACAGCGTCGCGGAATCCGGCGGCAACTTCAGTCCAGGTTCCCGCTCCCTCTTCTCCCTCTCATTCTCAGTCGCCTACTCCCTCTGTAGCGCCGGCCGGAACACTGCCTGACCCGGGACTGGCGCCGACTGTCCTCTCTGGACCTTTGCCGAAGCTTCAGTCAACGCCAGCGCTGCCCCCAGGAGCCCGGCTGACGTCGCACGGATGCATTCGGCGCGGAGAAATTCTGGATTGCCCGTCGCCCGACAAGATGACGAATATTCCCGGGCACCCGGACCCACGGCAGGCCCCCGTTGCCGACCCCGAGCAGGTGGCCACGCAGATTCCCGCCAATTTGTCAGCCCAGCAGTTGTATGACATGGCGGAAAAGTATGAGCAGGAGCATAAGGATGCGCCGGCTGGCGGCTATTTCTGGAAGTGCGCGAATATGAACGATTCCCGCTGCCAGACCGCACTGGGTCTTATGTACCTGGACGGAAGAGGCGTGCCGCAAGACCTGCGGAAGGCGGTTGCCTATGTTGGGCGCGCAGCCAATGCGGGGCATAGCATAGCAGCCTACCAGGAGGGCGTATGGTACGAGGATGGGGATATTTTCCCCATGGATATGCGAAAAGCCATGGGCTGGTATATGAAAAGCGCGAACCAGGGTTTCTATAGGGGACAGAGGCGCGTTGGCTTAGCCTACGAAATCGGCGAGGTGGTTCCTCGTAACCGCCAGACTGCCGTCTACTGGCTGATGCAGGCAGCCAAACAGGGTGATGGCCAATCGCATTGGATCGCAGACTGGCTAATGGCGCCATCAACCCCGCCGTTTGCCAGCTACGACGCCCTCTGGGCCTACGTCAATCAGAAAATGACCAACTATATCAACTGTGGAGCTACGGCGACCCAGAGTTGCGTGCCGTCGTCGCACCGGGACCACGGCGTTGCCGGAGATTCGACCAGCTGCGCTGCTATGGGTGGGAGCTGGCATAACGGTTCTGGGGTCACGCCCGGAAGATGCAACTGACTTGCGCGGCGTGCCACCTACTGTGCTTTACTTGCCAAGGTCTTGCGAACGAGGCTGTTTGAACCGCAGTTTCGAACGATGCAGTTCCTGAGCATCGAGTTCTCCCTGATCCCAACCCGTGTTCCGATTGTCAGGCGAGCTGTTCTGTTGCTAGTACTAACTCTCATAGCGGTCCGCCAAAGATGGGCAATGCGATTCAGGCGGCCCGGGGAATGGATGCATCTATCGTGCCGTCGTCCTCAGATGCCTGCTCCGTTGAGTAAGAGCGTAAGCACACCAGGTAGCAAATGCCGTGGTGGCTCCATTCCTTGCGCAAGGCGAATAGAAATCTCAGGTAGAAAGCGGTGCTTAGTGCGGACAGTGCCGCCATGGAGATGGCTACAAGCATAACGAACTCCAACAACTCACCTTTGCCCACGCCTCTCGATTGCATTGGAGAACGATTCGCGTGAAGACGGCATAAAAGGTTCATAAGGAATTCGTAAAAGTTCGCGCCCTGATTCGATACAGCATCGGAGTCGCAATGGAAACGGTCCTTCTGCCCAAGTCGTATAGTGCGGAATCTATGCGAATCCGTTTGCTTTTCATTCTGAGTTTGGTCTTGGTTACGAATGGCCTGTGCCAGGGTTCTGACCTGGCGCTGACTGGTGCAAAGATTTATCCCTCACCCTCCGAGCCACCCATCGATAATGGCGTAGTTCTGGTTCATGATGGGCAGATTCTTGCCGTCGGGCCGGCCTCGACGATCAAAATCCCGCGCACAACTACCGTCCTGAACTGCCAAGGTCTCACCGTCACGGCGGGCTTCTGGAACAGTCACGTTCACGTCTTTACCCCGGGCCTGCTCGATGCTCGCGACTCGAGCGCCAAGGAACTCAATGCGCAACTGGAAACCATGTTCAACCATTGGGGTTTCACCACGGTGTTTGACATCTCCTCCGTGCTCGACAACACTCTCGCGCTGCGCAGTCGGATTGAGAGCGGCGAGCTGCGCGGCCCGCGCATTCTCACGGTCGGCGAGCCCATATGGACGATTGAACCGGCCTACGCCCGTGATTTCCTGGCAAAAAACCACATCTCCATAGCGCACATTGAAACCCCGGAGCAGGCGGTCGCTCTGGTGCGCGATCATGCCGCTAAGGGCGCGAACGGAATCAAGCTGTTTACCGGGTCCTACCAGGGCCAGGGGAAGGTTGCGCTCTTGCCTGTGGCCGTCGCCAAGGCTGCGGTGGAAGAAGCGCATCGACACGGCATGCCGGTCTTCGCGCACCCCCAGAATGTAGACGGCGTCGAGGTCGCGATCTCTAGCGGTGTGGACGTCCTGGCCCATACCGTCCCCCAATCACCACCCTGGACTCCGGACTTCATTTTGCGGTTACAACGGGCGCAGCTGGCTTTGATACCAACCCTGACCCTATTCGATTTCGAAGCGCGCAAGGAGCACGACTCCGACCCGGAGCGAGAGGCCTGGATCGCTAAGATGGTTGCCGAACTGCGGGCTTACTCCCAAGCGGGCGGCGAGATTCTATTTGGGACGGATGTCGGCTATATCGACCACTATGACACCACCATGGAATTCACTCTCATGTCCCAAGCAGGCATGAATTATCGCGACATCCTTGCCTCCCTCACTACCAATCCAGCCCAAAGGTTCGCGCGTTCGGACCGCACAGGCCGCATCGCGAAAGGGGCGGACGCCGACCTGGTCGTGCTAGACGCGGATCCTGCACAGGACATCACGGCATTTGCCAAGGTGCACTACACGATCCGCAAGGGAAACTTCATCTACCAGGAACAGTGAACTCCTCGAAGGTAAGGTTACAAGGCTAGAAGCCTGCTTCTTGAGGGAGAACCGGCCAAGTTGCTCCCAAAATCAACTTGCCTCGCAAGTCTGAGGCCACGAGCTTATGCGCTGCG
This sequence comes from Terriglobales bacterium, assembly GCA_035501575.1. Lineage (GTDB taxonomy): Bacteria > Acidobacteriota > Terriglobia > Terriglobales > Acidobacteriaceae > JAFAGX01. The sequence continues at coordinate 3,905 of DATJVZ010000197.1, forward strand.
AGCGACCTCATAAAGGTACTCGACGAAGGAGCGCACCGCGCCGTCCATGCCTTGCACTTTTTCGCTTTTCGACTCAATGACGTAGTACTCGTCCGGCGCGTGGGCTCCGTTGCCGTGTCCCATGCCGAAATGTCCGGCGGCGAGAAGCAGGGGTTCGTCGGTAAAGACGTAGCCGGGCCATGAGCCGGCGCTTCGTGGCAGCACGATCGGATCGATGCCGCCCCGTTTGTACACGGCAGTCTGCGCCAGAATCAGAGCGGCATTGGCCGATGTGCTGTTGGGGTTGTATCCGCCTGTCATATTCACTTCGATGTCGCCGAATCCGCGTTTGGCTAGATGCGCTTTTAGAGCCGCCAGAGCTTCGCTGGCCTGCATATTGGGGACAAGGCGCATATCAATCTTGGCCACCGCACGGTGCGGCAGAATGGTCTTCCCGCCCGGACCGGTGTAGCCGCCCAGCAAGCCCTCGATGTTGACGGTCGGCCGCGACATCAGCAGTTCAAGCGCTTCCTGCCAGCTGACGTCGTGCACCCAGTGCTCGACCCCCATCTGCCGCTTGGCCAGGTTTTCGTCCAGCCGCTGCGCGGCGCTGGCGACCAAAGCCTTTTCGGCCGGCGACATCGGGCGCGCCTTGTCGGCGAAACCTTCGATGACCGGGTCGTTGCCATCCGAAGAGACGAGCGTCGTCAGCGCTTCGACCAGATGCCATGCCGGACTGTCGACGCGCGCCTTATTGCTGGAGTGAATATCGTGCCTAGGACCCCGACCCCATCGCTCTCCGCTCGATACCAGCTCGAGTTCCACCACGCCCTTCGCCCCCAGCGTCATGACGACCGTCCCATCGAGATCCTGTTCGGCGGACGGCATGAAAATTCCAACGCACGGCTTCAGAGCGGCCATCACTTCGGGACGACGCACAATCTGGGGAAAATGCGGCGAGCCGATTTCCTCTTCGCCTTCGGCGACCAGTACCAAGTTTACGGGCGGCTTCCGGCCCTGGGCACGAATCGCACCGAGCGCCGCCAGGAACGACGCTTCCGGTCCTTTCTGATTCACCGCGCCTCGGCCCACGAGCACCGTTCCGAGGCCCGGCTTTTCGACCAGCGCAGCCGCCCAGGGCGGTGAGGACCATTCTGTCGGATCCGCCTGCTTCACGTCGTACATGAAGTACAGTCCGAGCGTCTTGGGAGCTCCGGCGTCGAGCGTGGCAAAAATTCCCGGCTGACCCTCGGTGGGAATTCTCGTGACTTGACCGAAGCCGGCTTCGCGAAGGAATCG
>DATJVZ010000198.1:0-12010 GCA_035501575.1 Terriglobales bacterium
TTGCCGCCCATCCAAATCGTCAGCGCCGAGAGCGCGGTCGAAACCGATCAGCAGAATTTGATTTTGGCCCAGACCAACCTCGAACTGCAGGAGCTGCTGATGAAAAATGCCCTGAGTCGCAATCTGCAGGACCCGGTCCTGGCCTCCGCCGACGTGATTCCCTCGTCCGCCATGCAATTGCCGGCCAAGGAGCCGGCGGTTCCAACCGAAGACCTCATCAACGACGCCTTGAGCCATCGCGCCGAGCTGTCCGAGTCCCGCATCGACTTGAGCACTCGGGAGATCAATAACAAAGCGGTGCGCAACGCCATGCTGCCCACGCTCGGCGTCTACGCCTATTACGGCGGCGCCGGTATCGGGGGAGATGTGAACCCCACCCTGATACCCCCGTCTCTGGGCGGCGATTGCACGAGCCAGACGAGTAAATTCGGGTGTTTCGATCCGACGGCCGCCGCGCCTCCGTTTCGTTCGGGAAAGCCCGTCAGCTACGGATCCACTCTCGAGCAGATGGTCACTTCCGTGTCTCCGGACAAGGGCCTTGGCATCACGCTAAACATTCCCCTGCGCAATCGCACTGCGGTCGCCGATCAGGTGCGCGCCGAACTCGAATATCGCCAGGCGCAAGTGCGCCTGCAGCAGCTTGAAAATCAGGTCCGTATCGAAGTGCGCAATGCGCAATTTGATGTGAAACAGAACCGCGCGGCGGTAGACGCCGCCCAAGCTGCGGTCGAGTTCCAGCGGCAAACTCTCGATGCCGATCAGAAAAAACTGGCCGTCGGGGTGGGTACCCCGACCGCGGTCTTGCAGGATCAGGCGGCTCTCACCTCCGCCGCGTCGAACTTGGTCTCGGCCATGGCCGCGTACGAGAAATCGCAAGTGGAGATGGATCGGGCCACCGGACTTCTCCTCGAACGCGCCGGAATCGTGATGGGCGATGCCGAGAGCGGGCGAGTTACTCACATGCCGAACATCCCCTACGCGACTCCTCGCACGGATATCAAATCCGTCATGCCCTCACGGTCGGATCTGGAATCTCCAACCCCGCCGTCCCAGGCGGCGCCGGTTCCCCAGCCGCCAGGATTCTAGGCGAGTCTCGAGATGCGCATGCCAATTTCCCCCTGAATTGGCATGCCGACTCGGGATGCGAAAGCAGGCACATCCTGAGCGTCTTTCCCTGCGAGCGCTCTCCAGTTTATGCTTTGCCCGTGACCCTCTCCGTCGTGCTGATCACCGAGAACGAACAAGCCAATCTTGCGGCTACGCTCGAAAGCGTGAGGCCGCTGGTCGGCGACGGCCGAGGCGAAATCATCGTGGTCGATTCCGGCTCGACCGATCGAACCCTCGAAATCGCGCGCTCCTTCGGGGCCAAGATTTTCAGCGAACCGTGGAAGGGCTTTGCCGCTCAGAAGAATTCCGCGATGGACAAAGCGACCGGCGACTGGGTTCTGCAGCTCGATGCCGACGAACGACTGGAACCAGAATTGGCAAGGGAGATCCTCGAACATGCCTTGCCGGTGAATGCCGAGGTGCGAGGCTTCTGGATTCCGCGCAAGAACTTCTTCCTGGGGCGCTGGATTCGCCATGGCGGATTCTATCCCGATCCCAAGCTGCGCCTGATTCGCCGCGGCGCCGGACAATTTCAGGAATACGGTGCGCACCCCACGATCCAAATCACGGGTTCCACCGGCAGGCTCCAACATGCCCTTCTGCACAACGCCTACCCCACGCTGGGCGGCTACCTCGACCATATGAACCGTTACTCCGCCTCGGGTGCTAAGGTCGCGATCGAGAGGGGTTACCGCGGCTTCCGTCCCTTGAATATCATGGTTCGCCCCCTGCTTACCTTCGTCTACAACTACGGCTTCCGGCTTGGATTCCTCGACGGGCGCGAGGGGCTCTTGCTGCACCTCTACCACGCTGCCTACGTCTCCTGGAAGTATGCGAAAGCATGGGAACTCGGGCCGCGGAAGCCAGACGCGAGCCGCTAGCGGATCGGATCCAATCGGGCCTCGGCCGAAGCCGAAACCCTTGTGACTCACGAAGAGCTCTTCTATGATCAAGGGTTGGAGGGGGGTGCGGTGGACAACAAACGTTCGAAAATTGCCGAAAATCCGGTTTCCGACGTCTACGAAGAACGCCAACCTGCGGATTCCGAAAAGCAGTGGGCGGAGAACACGCTCGCCGCCACGCTCGAGAAAGCTCCCGAACGCCCGATTGGCTCTCCCACCGGGATCAACCTCCAAGACAACGGGACGGCCCGTTTCACCACCTTGTCGGGCCTTCCCGTGCGGCGCTTGTATACTCGGGCTGACCTCCCCGAAGACTGGAGTTACCAGACCTCGCTCGGCGATCCTGGAGAGCCGCCTTACACTCGCGGCATTCACCCGACCGGCTACCGGGGCAAGCTGTTCACCATGCGCCAGTTCTCGGGTTTCGCTTCGCCGGAGGAAACCAACGGCCGCTATCAGTACCTGCTCGCCCATGGGGGCGGAGGGCTGTCGGTGGCCTTTGATTTGCCCACGCTCATGGGTTACGACTCGGATCACCCCGCCAGTGAGGGGGAAGTGGGCAAGTGCGGTGTCGCCATCGACTCTCTCGAAGACATGGAGATTCTCTTCCGCGGCATCGATCTCGAGAAAACGACGGTCTCGATGACCATTAACTCGCCGGCGTCGATCCTTTGGGCGATGTACCTGGTGGTGGTCGAGAAGCAGGGCGCCGACTGGAAGAAAATTTCCGGGACGATTCAAAACGACATTTTGAAGGAGTACATCGCTCAAAAAGAATATATTTATCCGCCCGCGCCTTCCATGCGTCTGGTGGTGGACAGCTTTGAATTCGGTTCCCAGTTCACACCGCGTTTCAACACTATCTCCATCAGCGGCTACCACATCCGGGAGGCGGGTTCGACCGCCCTGCAGGAATTGGCCTTCACTCTGTACGACGGCGTGGAATACGTCGAATGGGCCCGACGTCGCGGTCTCGATGTCGACGAGTTCGGACCGCGGCTCAGCTTCTTCTTTAATGCCCACAACGACTTCTTCGAAGAGATTGCCAAGTACCGAGCCGCCCGCAGCCTCTGGTATCGGCTGATGAAGGACCGCTTCGGTGCCCAGAACCAGCGCACCCGGCTGCTGCGATTTCACACCCAGACGGCCGGCGTCTCCCTGCCCGCGCAGCAGCCGATGAACAACATTGCGCGTGTTGCTCTACAGGCGCTGGCCGCGGTCTTGGGTGGAACGCAATCTCTGCACACCGACTCCTACGATGAGGCCTGGGCGCTTCCGACCGAAGAGGCGGCCCGCCTGGCGCTGCGTACACAGCAGATCATCGCCTACGAATCCGGCGTCACCGAACCCATCGATCCCCTGGGGGGATCGTACTTCCTCGAGCGGCTCACCCTCGATCTTGAAAACGGAGCCCGCGACTATTTCCGTAAGCTCGATGCCATGGGAGGCATGGTCAAGGCCATCGAGCGCGGCTATCCCCAGAAGGAAATTGCCGAGGCAGCCTACCAGTATCAGCGCGCCGTCGAAGCCAAAGAAAAGATCATCGTGGGGGTAAACGACTTCGTGGTCGAAGAGGAGCCTCCCCGCATTCTCTACATTGACGAAACCGTGGCCCGCCAGCAATTCGCCAAGCTGAAGGCCTTGCGGGCGCGCCGCTCGGGCGAGGAAGTCGGGCGACGGCTGGAGGCCTTAAAAAAAGCGGCCAGCCAGGAACCCAAGTCCCCGGCCAACGGCAACCTGTCTTCGGCCAATACCATGCCGTTCATCCTCGATGCGGTGCGCGCCTACGCCACGGTAGGGGAAATCGCGAACGCCCTGCGGGACGTCTACGGAACCTATACCGAGACCAGCATCCCGTGATCTCTTCGCGGCTTGCTATCCTTCCAAAGGCATTGAAGTCCAAGTCTGCTATGCGAAAAGCCATCACGCATCTGAAGAAAGCCGATCCTGTTCTCGCCGCCCTCATCGATCGCATCGGACCCTGCCGCATGGCATATGGGCCGCCCGAGTTTCATAGCCTGGCCGAATCTATCGTCTACCAGCAGTTGAATGGAAAGGCCGCAGCAACCATCTTCGAGCGACTAGCGGCCCTGGCGGGCCAACCGCTCACCGCGCAGGGAATTTTGCGCTTGAGCGAAGCCGAGATGCGGTCCGTCGGTCTCTCCAAACAGAAGTCCTCCTACCTGCGAGATATGGCGGACCGCACGCTCAAGGGCCAACTGGACTTCGGCAAGCTCGGCGATCTCTCGGACCAGGACGTCATCGAGCATCTCACTCAGGTCAAAGGCGTCGGCGTCTGGACGGCGCAGATGTTCCTGATGTTCACTCTCCGCCGGCCCAACATTTTCCCCACCGGAGACTTCGGGGTGAAGTCAGCCATCAAGAAGCACTACCGCAAACGTAAACTGCCGACTCCCGCCCAGATGGAAAAGATTGCCAAGTCCTGGGAACCCTACCGCACCACCGCCTGCTGGTATCTGTGGAAGAGCATGGACATCAAGACCGTCTGAAGCCTTGAAACCCGCCTTCGGGCGTCTGGCGCCGAAGAATTCCGCGGTTGTCCCGTATATAATCTGGCTGGCCGTGTGCGAGCGCTTCGAAGGTCGTCGGGCTCCGCTCTGTCGCGAGATCCAGCAAAGTTTCAAACACCACAATGACCACGGAATCTAAAATCCGCGTGCTCGTAGCCAAGCCGGGACTCGATGGACACGACCGCGGAGCCAAAGTAATCGCCCGGGCTCTGCGGGACGCCGGCATGGAGGTGATCTACACCGGTCTGCGCCAGACGCCGGAAATGATCGTCAATGCTGCCCTCCAGGAAGACGTCCACGTCATTGGACTCTCGATTCTCTCCGGCGCCCACAATGCGATTGTTCCTCGGGTGATGGACTTGTTGAAGCAAAACCAGATGGAGGACGTCATCGTCATCGTAGGCGGAATCATTCCGGATCAGGACATCGCCAATCTCAAGCAAGCCGGGGTTGCCGCCATTTTTCAACCCGGCACGGCTATGGACGAGATCGTACAGTTCATCCGCAGCCAGGTCAGATCTCGCGAAGTACCGACTAGCGGTTGAAGTCGTGCTCCGGGGGCGGGGCGCGGATGCGGTCGATTCCAGTGGTTTGCGAGCCCCCGCCTGGTATACCGTAGGAAATTCAGGTCCTTCCGGCATGGCCGATCGTACCGAATCTAGCTCGCCCTCTGTTGCCACCGTGCTCGAGACCCGCGTCGATGCAACCTCTGCCCGCTTTGAGGCCAATATGCGCTTTCTGGCAGACCTGGTCTCGAATCTACGCAACCAAGAAGAGAAAATCCGCGAGGGCGGCGGGCAGAAAGCGGTGGAAAGCCAGCACAGCAAGGGCCGGCTTACGGCCAGGGAGCGCATCCAGCTGCTGCTCGATCCCGGCACCTTTTTTGAAATCGGTGCCTATGCGGCCTTTGGCATGTATCAGGATTGGGGAGGTGCAGCGGGAGCCGGCGTCGTCACCGGGCTGGGGCGCATCCATACCCGGCTGGTGATGATCATCGCCAATGACGCCACGGTAAAAGCCGGCGCTTTCTTCCCCATGACCTCGAAGAAGGTGATTCGAGCCCAGACCATTGCCATGGAGAATCGGGTTCCGACGATCTATCTGGTCGACTCCGCCGGTGTGTTTCTGCCTTTGCAGGAAGATGTATTCCCCGATACCGACGACTTCGGCCGGGTGTTTCGCAACAACGCCATCATGTCGGCCATGGGCGTTCCCCAGATCGCAGCCATCATGGGCATGTGTGTCGCCGGCGGCGGCTATCTCCCCGTGATGTGCGACCACGTCCTGATGACCGACGGGAGCGGACTTTTCCTCGCCGGTCCAGCCCTGGTGCAGGCGGCCATCGGGCAGAAGATCTCTGCCGAGGAATTGGGCGGAGCCGCCATGCATTCCGCCATCAGCGGCACGGTCGACTTTCGCGAATCCAATGATGAAGCCTGTCTGGCGCGCATTCGCGGCATTGTGGAGAAGTGGGGCTATCGCCGGCAATCTCCTTGGGACCGCAAGAAGCCCCAGGATCCGGCTCTGGCGGCGGAGGAGATTTACGGCATTTATGATTCCTCCCCGGCCCGTCCCTACGACATGAAGGAAATCCTGGCGCGCATTGTCGATGGCAGCCGCTTCGATGAATACAAGGCGGAGTACGGGAAGACCCTGCTCTGTGGCTACGCGCGCATCGGAGGCTTTGCCGTCGGTATCGTCGCCAACCAAAAACTGCATGCGCAAGCGATCGACCACGAAGGCCACAAACGAATGGAGTTCGGAGGGGTAATTTACACCGAGTCGGCAGAGAAGGCCGCCCGCTTCATCATGGACTGCAACCAAAACCTGATTCCGCTGGTTTTCTTCCACGATGTGAACGGGTTTATGGTGGGGCGCGAGGCGGAATGGACCGGCATTATCAAAGCCGGCGCCAAGATGGTCAATGCCGTGGCCAATTCGGTCGTGCCGAAAATTACCGTCATCATCGGCGGCTCCTTCGGCGCCGGCCACTACGCCATGTGCGGCAAAGCCTACGACCCACGATTTGTGTTTGCCTGGCCGACCGCTCGCTACGCGGTCATGAGCGGAGAGTCGGCGGCGGGAACGCTGCTCGAAATCAAGATTAAGCAGCTCGAACGCAACGGCAAGCAGCTTAGCGAGGAAGAAAAGAGAGAGCTGTATGAGTCGGTGCGGCAAACCTACGAGGAGCAAACCGACCCTCGCTATGGGGCGGCGCGATTGTGGATCGACAAGATCATCGATCCCATGGAAACTCGGGAGGCGATCATCCAGGCGCTCGAAGCGGCCGCCTTAAATCCCGAGGTCGCCGAATTCAAAGTGGGAGTGCTGCAGACGTGAACGCTGGGCCGCAACCCAGGGAACAGATTCTTAAGCTGGTTTCTCGATGGCTGAGACCGTCAAACTGATTGAATGTCCGCGCGATGCCTGGCAGGGACTGAAAGGACAGATACCCGCCCATCTCAAAGTCGATTACTTGCAGGCCTTAATCAGCGCGGGGTTTAAACACATCGACGCGGTTTCCTTTGTTTCCCCCAAGGCTGTGCCCCAGATGGCCGACTCCGAAGAGGTCTTGCAGGAGCTCGATCCGCCCGACGATGTGGAGATCATCGGCATCGTGGTCAACGACAAAGGCGCGGAGCGAGCCATCCGGACCAACGCCGTCAGCACCCTGGGATTTCCTTATTCGGTTTCCCCGACATTCCTTGGCAACAACCAACACCAAACGCTCGAAGAAGCGATCGACGAGCTCGAGAAGATCAAGGGCAGAGCGGGGGACTCGGGCGTCGACTTGGTCGTCTATATTTCGATGGCCTTCGGCAATCCTTATGGAGACGAGTGGAGCGCTCAAGAGGTCGTCGATGCCATCGAAATTCTGGAATCCTGTGATATTCACACCATCTCACTCGCCGACACCGTAGGGATTGCCGGACCCGACAAGATTCGTGAGCTGGTCGCCACCGTCGTGGCCAAGTACGACTATCTGGAAATCGGGGTGCACCTGCATAGCCGCCCCGAGGACGCAGCCACCAAGGTCGCCGCTGCCTACGAGGCCGGCTGTCATCGCTTCGATTCCGTGATCGGCGGCTTGGGGGGCTGCCCGTTTGCCCAGGACGCTCTCGTCGGCAATATTGCGACCGAGACCGTGCTTGAAACTTTGAAGAGCCGGGGCGCCGTCTTGCCCCCGCTCAAGCCGCTCGATGTCTTAATGCGAGCCACGGCGGAGATCGGACTGCGATACGCGAGCTCGCAGGCGGCAGATTGAACTGAGCGGGAATGAACTATAAAACCATCGAGGTCGGGAGTGCTTCCGGGGTCGCCACGGTTACCCTGAATCGACCGGAAAAGCGCAATGCGATCAGCTACGAGCTCATTGAGGAGCTGCTGACGGCCCTGGCCCAAGTGGCTGCCTCGCCGGCGCTGGTTCTGGTTTTGACCGGACACGGGAAGGCTTTCTGCTCGGGCATGGATCTTGAGAATCTCAAAGCGCTTCTGGGACGATCGGCTGCGGAGAACGAGAAGGATTCCGAGACCATGGCCCGGCTTTTTCGGTCCCTGGCGGAGTTCCCGAAGCCGACGATTGCGGCGGTGAACGGAGCAGCTTTGGCGGGAGGCTGCGGCCTGGCGACGCTGTGCGATTTTACCCTGGCTGTGCCGGAGGCAAAATTCGGCTACACGGAAGTTCGCATCGGTTTTGTTCCCGCCATCGTCTCCACTTTTCTCGTGCGCCAGGTTGGCGAAAAATTGGCGCGCGAGTTGCTGCTGACCGGGAAAATCATCAGCGCCGAAGAGGCTCACCGCTTGGGCATGGTCAACGAGATTGTAGCTCCCGAACTGCTGCTCGCGCGGGCTCGCGAATTAGCCGACCAGTTGCTCGACAATAGCCCGGTGTCGATTGCGGCCACCAAGCGCCTGCTGGCGGAATATGTTCGCGGCGAACGTGACGCCCAGATCCGAACTGCGGTGCGGGAAAATGCTCGCATCCGGGAGACCCAGGACTTTCGCGAAGGGGTCACATCGTTCCTCGAAAAGCGCAAACCGCGCTGGAGCGGCAAATGAGCGGGGCGACTCAGGCTCCCGTGGTTTCCGAGAGCCGTTTGCGGGTGCGCTACGCCGAAACCGATCAAATGGGCTTCGTCTATCATGCCAATCATTTTGTCTGGTTCGAAGTGGGCCGGGTGGAGTTGTTGCGGCAGTTGGGATTCTCCTACCGCGAGATGGAGCAGCAGGATCATTGTCATCTCGCCGTGGTCGAGGCGTGTTGCCGTTACCGGGCTCCCGCCGTCTACGATGAAGAAATCATCGTGCGAACCAGCATCAAGAACCTTCGCCGGTCGGTAATCCACTTCGGCTACCAATTGTTGCGGGCCGTGAATCAGGAGCTGATCGCCGAGGGCGAGACCACCCATTTTGCGCTGAATGAGGAGAAAAAAGTCACGAACTTTCCCGAGAAGTACCGGAAAGTCCTGCGGGAGGCCATGGGAAAATAGCAGGTCGGGGGCAGTGCCGCCGCCGGGGCACTTCTCAGCCGGACCGAGAACTGGAACCTAACTTGCAAGCGCTTCACATCAACGGTAACGACCTCACCCCGGAGGCCGTCGAAGAAGTTGCCTTCCACCATCGGGCGGTGCTGCTCGCTCCCGACGCCCGCATGGGAGTCGAGCGGGCGCGGCGCGTGGTCGATTCGCTGGTCGCCACCAACCAAGTTTCCTACGCGATCACCACCGGCGTCGGCAAGCTGGCCGATGTCCGCATTTCCGGCGACCAGATCCGCGACCTGCAGGTCAACCTGGTGCGCTCCCACGCCGTCGGAGTGGGCGAGCCACTCGCGATCGGCGAGGTCAGGGCCATGATGCTGTTGCGGGCCCATTCGCTGGCCAAAGGGTATTCGGGGGTGCGAACCGCGGTGATCGACCGGCTTTGCGAAATGCTCAATCGCGGGGTTACGCCGCTGGTCCCATCGCAAGGCAGCGTAGGGGCAAGCGGTGATCTGGCGCCACTGGCCCACCTGGCCCTGGCGCTGATTGGAGAAGGTGAATGCCTTGAGGAGGGAACGACGCGCATTTCGGCAGCCGAGGCCCTGCGCAAGGCGGACGTGAAGCCGCTGGTGCTCGAAGCCAAAGAAGCGGTTTCACTCATCAACGGCACCCAAGGCATGCTGGCCATCGGAATCCTGGCCTTGCTCGCAGCCGAAATTCTGGCCGACTCGGCGGACGTCATCGGCGGCCTCACGCTCGACGCCCTGCGGGGCACCGACGTCGCGTTCGATGAGCGCATTCATCGGGTCCGGCCCTATCCCGGCCAACTGCGAACCGCCGCCAACCTCCGCAAGATGCTCGAAGGCAGCGCGATTCGCGAGTCCCATCGCGGTTGCAGCCGGGTGCAGGACGCGTATTCCTTGCGCTGTATGCCGCAGGTGCATGGCGCCGTGCGCGACACCGTCTCCCACTGCCGTGAAGTCTCGGAAATCGAGATCAATTCGGCGGTCGATAACCCCCTGGTGTTTGTCCGGACGGCACAAGCCACGGGCGGTCTCGGCTCCCCCGAACTGGCGGAAGGCGACATCCTATCGGGCGGCAACTTTCACGGTGAGCCCCTGGCCATGGTTCTGGATTTCTTGGGCATCGCGCTCAGCGCGCTCGCCGGGATTTCCGAGCGCCGTCTGGAGCGATTGGTGAATCCCTCACTCAATGAAGGGTTACCCCCGTTCCTGGCCGCGAGCGCCGGGTTGAACTCGGGCTTCATGATGCCCCAGGTCACGGCCGCGGCGCTGGTCGGCGAAAACAAGGTACTGGCACATCCCGCCACCGTCGACTCGATCACGACCTCGGGGAATAAAGAAGATTACGTTTCGATGGGGATGACAGCAGCGTTGAAACTGAAGCGGATTGTCGCCAATACGCGCAACGTGCTGGCCATCGAAGCCATGGCCGCGGCGCAGGCCCTCGACTTTCTCGCCCCTCTCAAGCCCGGCAAGCGCGGCCAGGCCGCCTATTCCGCCATCCGGTCGGTATGCCCTACGATGGACAAGGACCGCGTGATGTACGGAGATTTCGAGCGGATCGCACAGCTGATTTCGAGCGGCAAGCTGGCGCAGGTGTTGCTCTAGCCGCCGAGAACAACCGGTCTCCCCGATCGACGTCCTCCCAACCTATCTGGGCTGGGCTTTTGCCGCGCTTCCGTCCAATGCCAGCCGGTCGGCAATCCCCTTCATGGCTTCGATGCAGAATGCGATGTGGGTTTCCAGGTCGAGGCCCATCTCGGCCGCCCCGTTTACTATGTCGGCCCGGCTCACGCTGCGAGCGAAGGCTTTGTCCTTCATCTTCTTTCGCACCGATTGGGCGTCGACTTCGGCCAGCGACTTGCCGGGTTTCACCAGCGTCACGGCGGTAATGAATCCCGCGAGCTCGTCACAGGCGAACAGGGCTTTTTCCATTGGAGTATCCCGGGTCACGCCGGTGTATTCCGCGTGCGAGAGAATGGCGCGGCGGATCTTCTCCGGCCAGCCGCGCGCTTCTAAAATTTCGTTGCCCTTGTAGGGGTGGTCGGCGAGGCTGGGGTATCTTTCATAATCGAAATCGTGCAGCAGGGCAACCACGCCCCACAACTCCTCGTTGTCCCCGAATTTTCTGGCGTACGCCCGCATACACGCCTCGACTGCCAAGGCATGCCGGCGCAGGCTTTCCGACTGGGTGAACTCAATTAGTAAACACCACGCCGCTTCGCGATCATGCATGACTTTGCCCCTGTATTCTCCTGCATTTTCGCGGGGTCGATCTCGTCTTTGCCAATATCGATGCCCTCGGCCCCGAGATTTCGCTTGACTTCCACAGCCTTTGTACCGCAGATTACGACCCAGGTTCGAAACCAAGTGACTAGTTTGGTTCGGTCCTTGGTTTCAGGGAAGCCTGCTCTGGCTGCTCCCACACCTGATGGCCACCACACTCGCTCCTGTAGATTCCCGAGAAGTTGTCCGCTGCGATAGCTGCTTGCTGGTGCAGTTCCGCACCATCAACAATCTATGCCGCCGCTGCCGTACTTCCCTAGACGAAGACGAACCCGAAGTAGTCTCCCTACCGCCTGCGCCGCGGATGATGCCCATGCATCACGGACCCCGCCATTTGAACCTGGCGGCTTCGATCCGCTCCGTGCGCTTGCGCAACGGGCTGAGCCAACGGCAACTGGCAGCACGCATGTCGGTGCCGCGGACTTACGTCTCAAAGATCGAGAACGAGAAAGCCACGCCAACGCTCTTCTCCCTGGAGCGCCTGGCCAACGCCCTCGGCGTCAGTGTTCCGGATTTGCTCAGCGGCGGCGAACGCAACCGCCAGGAGGAGATCCGCGAGCTCATCCAAGATCCGTTCATCACGGCCCTGCTGCCCTTTGTCTCTCACCTGAATGGAATGCAGATGTCGAGCATCCTCACTCAGGTGCGGGATCTGACGGTACGGCCGCGAAGGAGTGCCTGAC
>DATJVZ010000199.1:0-15111 GCA_035501575.1 Terriglobales bacterium
ACAAGAATTCGAGCACTGGTCGAGCAGTTACCGGCGTAATCGCATGAAGAGAATAGGCCATTGACCATTGCCCGCAATGACCGTTAGATTCGCGCAAGGGGGTAGTATGAAAGACATTCACGAGGTACTGCGGCGCAAGCAGGCAAAATACGCCCAACTGGGAAAACATATCGAGATGTTGCAGGTGGCAGTGGATAAGCTCCGCGAAGTTGCCCCTTTGCTGGCCGACACCGAGGATGATGATGTGGCCGTTCTCTCCGAGGTGGATGAGCAGCCAGGGTCGGGAAAAGCAGTTTCTGCTAACACCGCAAATCAGAACTCGACTCCGTCTGGAACAGGTGCTAAGCCCGGCCGGACCACTCCGCGCTGGCCCTAAAAAACTCGCACCACAATCGCGTACACCGGGTTAGCATACATATGATGTTCCACGCAATTCTTGTCTCTAAAGACGATGACGCCGCTGCTAGGCTCAATACCGTGCTCTCCCGCTTTGGGATCTCCAGCAGCTGCTGTGGATATGCCGAGTCCGTCAGCCAATTGAAGGTACAAAAGTACGACGCGGTCGTAGTCGATTTTGATGATCCGCAAGGCGCCGCACGTGTACTCAAGAATGTGCACCGCTCGCCCGCCGGCAACGGGACGATCACGGTTGCTCTTCTTAGTGACAAGGCGAAAGTGCGCGAAGTGTTTGGGCAGGGCGCCCACTTCATCCTATACAAACCGTTTTCCATACCACAGGCCGAAGCCAGTCTGCGAGCGGCCAAGGCGCTGGTCATGCGGGAGCGTCGCTCTAGTTGCCGGGTTCCCCTGCAGCTTCCAATCCAACTGAAGTGGCAAGAAAAGCCAGTCGATGGGATTTTGCTCGACTTAAGCGAAACCGGGATGGATATCCTCGCTGCCCAACCCCTACGGGCTGCCGCCTCCGTGAGCGGGAGATTCAAACTACCTGGGGAAAGCACCGAACTCGAAGTACGCGGCGAGACTGCATGGGCCAATCCGAACGGCGAAGCGGGTGTGGAGTTTGTCAATTTGCCGGAGAAAGCTCTTGCCACGCTCAAGCAGTGGGTTGCGGCTAACGCGCCTGCGACTCCTCCTCCTGACGCCCAGTCGGTAACGAATTGCAAGTTGACGGATCTGACCTTGGGAGGCGGCTACATCGAAACCGACTCCCCATTTCCGGAGAACTCCGGGATCACCCTTTGCCTAAGGGCAGACAAGGTGGAAGTCGAGGTCGACGGTAAGGTCCGCGTGGCGCACCCTGGATTCGGAATGGGGGTTGAGTTCGCCTCTCGGGCGCAGGTTGAAAAGTTCCTCGAATTCCTCACAGCTCGCCCAGGGCTGCATCCGGAACTGTCGATCACCCCTCGAACTCTAACCACCCCGGACGACTCGAGCGCATCCTCGGCCGAGAATCTTGATGATCCCCTGCTCGAACTGATGAACCGCCATGAGTCGCTGAATCAGGAACAGTTCCTCGAAGAACTTCGGCGCCAGCGGAGCTAGACTAGCTCGCCTGAGTAACCGTATCCAAGCCAAAGCGGCGTATGGGGCCTGCACGCCGTCTCTCGTGCTGGCCCCCTGACGCCGGGCTAACTCCACCTCGAATGCCGCAAGTGTAGCCAATACCTTCAGCGGAGAGGTTTCAGACAAGTTAATTTCCGGTAAAATCCCGACAAATTTGTCCACAAGCGTGCCCAGAATGCAGAGCTTTCGAGAACTCCAAGAACCGTGTCCGGGGAACAGCAAATCTTTGTTCGGCTGGCCGCTGCTGGCCATCGCGGGGAGCGCGTTGGCCGTGATTCTTCCCTTCTTGGTTCTCGGAATTCCCTCCGGCCACGATTTCGAATTTCACCTGCATTCCTGGATGGAAGTCGATAGCCAGTGGCGGCAAGGAATGCTTTATCCGCACTGGGCCGCGCTTGCGCACTATGGATACGGGGAAGCGCGGTTTCTCTTCTATCCCCCTGCCTCTTGGCTTCTCGGAGCCATCCTGGGGGCGGTGTTGCCCTGGGCGGCTGTTCCGGGAGTGTATGTGTGGCTTGCCTTAACCCTCTCGGGATGCTCCATGTTTCTGCTGGCTCGTCCTTGGTTAGACCGGCGGGACGCAGTTTTCGCCTCGGCTTTCTTCCTCGCCAACCCCTATTATCTGGCGGAGGTTTATTGGCGCAGTGCATTCGCAGAACTGCTGGCAGGCGCGTGGTTACCACTCTTGCTGCTCTACGCGTTGCAACTGAAGGAGAAGGGCTACCGAGCCCGGGTTGGCTTGGCCTTGGTAATCGCGGGTGCGGCGCTTACTAACGCTCCGGCTTCGCTGATGGTGAATTATTCGCTCGCCCTCTTGGCTTTGGTCCTGGCTTTTCAGCAGCGCTCAGCGAAGGTCATGTGGGGGGCAGCTGTGGCCGCAGGATTAGGCGCGGCGTTAGCCGCGTTTTACATCATTCCCGCCTTCTACGAGCAGCCATGGATCAGTATTGCTCAAGTTTTGTCCGAGGGCGTTCGGCCAAAAGATAATTACTTATTTACCAGGATTGCTGATCCAGTTCACAACCGCTTCAACCTGTTCCTCTCCCTGGTTGCCTTGGAGGAGCTTATTGCGCTGGCGATCGCGGCCATCGGCTGGCGCGACGGGCGAACCCAACGGCCGCTGCTTTGGTGGACGCTTCTGATCTGGGCCACTACCAGCGCTTGGCTGATGCTTTCGCCTTCTGCGATCTTCTGGGAATATCTTCCTTGGCTGCGCTTCGTGCAGTTGCCTTGGCGGTGGCTGCTCTGCTTGAACGTGGTGTTAGCTCTTCTGGTGACGTTCGCTTGGAAGCATTGGGTTTGGCGAGGAGTGACCACCGTAGCCTTGCTGGGAGTCCTCTTGTTGACAGGCCATCGCGTCCAGCCACCCTGGTGGGATCGTGCCACCGATGTAGCCGGCTTGCTAATGCAGCACCAAAGTGGAGCGGGTTACGAGGGTGCAGACGAATACGCCCCGGCCGGCGCTGATCCTTACAATATCAAATTGGACGCGCCACGCCTGGCTTTCTCGGGAGGTGGAGCGGCGCGTCTCGATGTCGAGCAATGGGGCCCCGAGAAAAAGTCGTTCACCGCGGAGGTTAGCCAGAGCGGCCAGGTCGCAGTTCGACTCTTTGCTTATCCCGCCTGGAAAGTGGAGGTGAACGGAAGGACGGTAAACACGGAAACCCTGGACGAAAACGGACAAATGCTCATTCCGATACAGGCAGGAGTGAATCGTGTCGAAATCCGCTTTGTTCGCACCCGGGATCGGACACTGGGCGAGGCCATCTCGCTGCTTGCGGTGGCAGGTCTGCTGTTGTGGTCGAGGAGACAAAGCCGGTCGCTGAATACTCGGGAGTAACCCCGCCGGAATCCTCGAGGCAAAGCAAGGTCGGGCATCTCGTTGGATTGCCTGTTGCCTGTTTACGTACTATGAAGCGCATTCTGATCGCGACTACGAATCCTGGCAAGCTCCGCGATTTTCGCGGCGCGGCGGAGTCGTTTGGCGTTGAAATCGCTTCCCTTCCGAACCTCGCCGGTCTTCCCGAGGTCGCCGAGGATGGTCCGACCTTCGAAGCCAATGCTCGCAAGAAGGCCGAAGCTTACAGCCGCTACGTTCCCGGGGAGATGGTAATCGCAGATGATTCTGGCTTAGAAGTAGATGCCCTCGGCGGCGCGCCCGGAGTGCACTCGGCGCGTTACGCAGCCGAAGCGCCTCTTTCTGGAAGCGGCAACGCGACGGACGAAGCCAATAACGCTCGCCTCTTGAGGGAATTGAAAGATGTTTCTCCCCTGCGGCGCACGGGAAGATTCGTATGCCTGATCGCCGCGGCTCGAGGGGGAAGAACCTTGCACGTAGTTCGCGGAGAAGCCGAAGGCACGATTTTGGATGCTCCGCGTGGGCAGCTGGGTTTCGGATACGATCCGCTGTTTTATTGTCCGAGCATGGGAAAGACGTTCGCCGAACTCCCACCGGAAGAAAAGGCCAGGTACAGCCATCGAGGCGCCGCGTTCCGGAAGTTCCTGGTCTGGTACTCTCGCGAGGCGGATTGCGACCATGCGTAAAATCGCAGAATCGCGGTGCCCAACCCGCCGCATCCAACCAAGCTGAGGTTTTAGCCGAACATCCCATGAGTATTCGCATCCGCCAGGCCACGTCGGAGGACATCCCGGTGTTAGCCAAACTAATTGACGTATCCGTTCGCGGACTGCAGTCCCTCGACTACACGCCGAGTCAAATCGAAGCTGCTCTCAAAACGGTTTATGGCGTGGACAGTCAACTGATCGCCGATGGCACCTATTTTGTAGTTGAGGTGGAAGACAGGGAGAAACCGTCAGGATCGGCAATTGTTGGTTGCGGAGGCTGGAGTAAACGTAAGACTCTGTTTGGGGGTGATCACTGGAACAACCGTCATGATGATCTGCTCAACCCCCAGCGCGATGCCGCCAAGATTCGAGCCTTCTTCGTCCACCCGTCGTGGGCGCGCCGCGGGATCGGCAGCTTGATTCTTGAGACTTCAGAACGAGCCGCCCAAAGCGCGGGATTCACACGCCTAGAAATGGGCGCCACCTTGAGTGGCGTGCCATTCTATCGGGCCAAGGGCTATAGCGCTCTAGAGAATTTGGAAGTTCCCTTGAGCCACGGCGAATCGCTGCCGATCGTGCGCATGGCAAAACGGTTTTAGTTGAAGCCTCGGTCACCGATGGCTGGCTTCCTTGACTGCCTTCTCTGGCACCAAGATAATAAAAAGTTCTCTTGTCGCGGCTGATTTTTTTAGGGGGACTTCGTGGCGTCTACGGCCAATGCTGCAACTTCGATCCCGCCCGGCGTTGCCCCGCTGCGGGCAGGCCAAGGGCATTCGTTTCTGCTCCGCCGCCTGCACTCGTTGAGCGGGATTGTTCCGGTGGGTCTGTTCTTGATCGAACATTTCATTTCCAATGCCTTCGCCACCCGCGGGCCTTCCGCCTATGCCAAGCAGGTTGAACTTCTCAGCAGCTTTCCCTTTGTCGTGGCGCTCGAGTTGTTTGGCATCTGGCTGCCGATCCTCTATCACGCGCTCTATGGCTTCTATATCTGGTACCGTGGCGAAAGCAACATCGGCGCCTATCCGTGGGCCGGCAACTGGCTGTACACCTCTCAGCGTTGGACCGGGGCCGTCGCCTTCGTCTACATGCTCTGGCATACCTGGCACTTGCGCTTTACCGGGGTTCATATTCTGGCCCATCCGGGGGCTGCGTTTGGCAAAGTGCAAGGGGAATTCCAGCACCCCTGGGCGGTCGCGTTCTATGCCTTGGGAATCCTGTGCGCCTCATGGCACTTCTCCTATGGGCTCTGGCTGTTTGCCGCGAAGTGGGGAATCGTCACCGGCAGCACTGCGCAGCGCAGACTTGGCTATGTTGTGATAGCAATCGGACTGGTCTTTGTCGGAGTGGGTGCGGCTACCATGTATTCGTTCTTGAACACCCCGTTGCAACCCCTGGAATTATCAGGGACATCCTTGGCTTGGCGTCACTAATCGGTTGGGATCGAAGCAAATGGCATTCAATCCTCGAATCATCGTGGTTGGCGGCGGGTTGGCCGGCCTCTCTGCCGTAATCAAGATTGCGGAAAAGGGAGGCGTGGTTGACCTGTTTTCGATCGTTCCGGTAAAGCGGTCACACTCGGTCTGCGCGCAGGGTGGGATCAATGCCGCCAAGAACCTCAAGGGCGAGGGCGACTCCACCTGGCAGCATTTCGACGACACCATCTATGGCGGTGATTTCCTGGCGAATCAGCCACCGGTGAAAGCAATGTGCGAGGCTGCCCCCGGCATTATTGATCTGCTCGACCGCATGGGGGTGCCCTTCAATCGCACGCCGGAAGGATTGCTGGATTTCCGGCGTTTCGGCGGAACGTTGTACAACCGTACGGCTTTCGCCGGAGCCACGACCGGCCAACAGCTGCTCTACGCTCTCGACGAGCAAGTGCGCCGATACGAAGCCGAGGGCAAGGTCAACAAACACGAGCACTGGGAGTTCTTGTCGGCCGTGCTCGATGGCAACCGCATCTGTCGCGGGATTTGCGCCATGAACCTGCGCTCGATGGAGGTGCGCACGTTTCCTGCCGATGCCGTCATCATCGCTACCGGCGGGATCGGCGCGATCTTCGGGAAATCCACAAATTCGGTGGTTTGCACGGGATCGGCGCAGTCCGCTTTGTACCAGCAGGGCTGCTACTACGCCAATGGCGAGTTTATCCAGGTGCATCCGACGTCGATTCCGGGAGAAGATAAGCTCCGGCTGATGTCGGAATCGGCTCGCGGTGAAGGCGGGCGCGTGTGGGTACCGAAGAAGAGCGGCGACAGCCGTGATCCGAAAGCCATCCCGGAGAGCGAACGCTGGTATTTTCTGGAAGAGTGGTATCCCAAATACGGCAACCTGGTGCCGCGGGATGTCGCCACGCGTGCGATCTTCAAGATCGTCTATGAGTATAACCTCGGCATCGACGGAAAGCCGATGGTCTATCTCGATCTCACCCACATCGATCGCAAGATTCTTGACCGTAAGCTCGAAGGCATTTTGGAGATCTACGAAAAGTTCGTGGGGGACGATCCTCGCGACACCCCGATGAAGATTTTTCCCGGCATGCATTACACCATGGGCGGACTCTGGGTGGATTACAAGCAGGCTACCAACATCCCGGGAATCTTTGCCGCGGGCGAATGTGAGTACCAATATCACGGAGCCAATCGCCTCGGGGCCAATTCGTTGGTGTCTTGTATTTTCGGCGGATTCGTCGCCGGCCCGGCAGCGTTTCAGTATGCCTGCAATCAGTCCGCTGCGGCGGGCAACCGGCATTTCGAGGCCGAGCAGAAACACCAGGAAGAGAACAACGCCACCCTGATGAAGTCGGAGGGCCGCGAAAATCCCTTTCGGCTATGGCGCGAGCTGGGCGAGCTGATGACCAAGAACTGCACCGTGATTCGCTACAACAAGAGCCTGAAGGAGACCGACGGTAAATTGTGCGAGATGCTCGAGCGGTTCCGGCAGATCAATCTCAGCGACCGCTCCCAGTGGGCCAACACCAGCGTGGTGTTCGCCCGTCAGCTTTATAACATGCTGCAGCTTTCGCGGGTGATCTCCCAGGGGGCGGCCCTGAGGGACGAGTCGCGCGGCGCGCACTATAAACCGGATTTTCCGGAGCGGGATGACAAGAATTGGCTGAAAACGACCAAGGCATATTTTGCCCCGGACGCCGACGAGCCAAAGTTCGAGTTTGAACCGGTAGACATTTCGTTGATACCCCCGAGGGCGCGGAAGTATTGATGAGAAGGATAACGATCGACTCGCGAGCGTCTCGACCCGCCTGTTGCAGCTATTTTTCCGCGTTGCGTGCCAACTTCGATTAGGATCGAGCATCGCGGCTTTTAACCAAGCTGGGCTCGCGTGGTAAGGAAGGTGTTCAGCAAGAGACAAATGCCTGATAGGAAATCTGTCATCCTCCAGATCAAGCGGCAAGCGAATCCCCAAGAGAAGTCGCTTTGGGAAGAATTCGAGTTGCCCCACAAGCCGGGCATGAACGTAATTTCCTGCTTGATGGACATCGCCGCTAACCCCGTCACTCGCACCGGCAAAGCCACAACCCCGATCACCTACGACTCCAACTGCCTGGAGGAAGTCTGCGGTTCCTGCGCCATGCTGATCAACCGTCGCGCACACATGGCGTGTTCGGCTCTGGTCGACCGGCTGGAGCAACCAATCCGCCTCGAACCGCTTTCGAAATTTCCGGTAGTTCGCGACCTGGCCGTGGACCGCCAGGTTCTCTTTGAGAATTTGAAGGCGGTGAAGGCATGGGTTCCTATCGACGGCACCTACGATCTCGGAGCCGGACCGCGCATGAGTTCGGAGCAGCAGGAAGCTGCCTATCCCCTCTCCCGCTGCATTTCCTGCTGTTGTTGCATGGAAGTCTGTCCCCAGTTTAACGAGAACACGGGGTTTGTCGGCGCTGCCGTCATCTCTCAGGTCCGGCTGTTCAATACCCATCCAACCGGGGCCGCCGCCAAACGGGAGCGGCTTTCGGCTTTGATGGGGGACGGCGGCATCCAGGAATGCGGTTACGCACAGAACTGCGTCGAGATCTGTCCCAAAGACATACCCCTCACCCGTTCGATTTCCGAAGTCGGCGGTTCGGTGATGAAACAGGCCATTCGTGACCTGTTTCGTAAGTAGAGTGCCAAATATGGGACTTGTGCCACTTTCCGTACAGTCAGGGTTCCTGCCCCTGTGCTTATCTACCACCGACTTACGGGTAGTTGGCGTACAATCTTCCCGCGGCATTTCAGCTGCAGATCAGATTGCTATTGGGCTTGGGCGTAACCGTGTGGGTAACCAAGCCCGGTAACCGATCTCAGTAACGTTACTGCGAGATTCCCCCAAGAGGTGTTTGGCGCAGTCGATCAACAACCTCAGCGAGGAGTCAGGACCACTTCGTGGAAATCAGAGCACAGCGGACGTTCTACGTTCTCGGGCTGATTCTCGGCTTCTCGATCGCGGCCGCCGCAGTACAATCTGTCACGCCGCAAGGTTCCCGCCATTCGAGCAAGCGTCGCGCGCACCTGCACCGGGCTAGTTGGAATCCTGTCTTCCGTCCTTCGCGCGAATCCCTACTGCGCCAGAACGAGGAAATCGACCGTCTTGCGCTGCCGCGGATTCACGATGACGCCGAACTTCGAGAGCTGGTTGCCAGCGGCGACCTGGTTCCAATAGAAGAAGGGGAGACCCTGCACATCGAGCGTCGGCTTGATCCGTCGCGTCGTTATTGCCGGCCCTGGACGCGGGACTTCCTCGAAGATTTCAGCCAGGCCTACTACCAGCAGTTCCACAGTCCCATTCAAGTAAATTCCGCCGTGCGCACAGTTGTGATGCAGAGAAAGCTACGCCGCCACAATCGCAATGCGGCCCCCGAATCGGGCGAAACCGCTTCCTCGCACTTGGCTGGAATCACTGTAGATATCCAGCGTCGCGGCATGACCCGCCAGCAGGTTCAGTGGGTGGAGCAATATATGCTGCCGCTCACGGAGCAGGGCCTGCTGGAACCAGAAGAGGAGCGCCGGCAGTGGGTGTTCCACGTTGCCGTCTCCGGGCGCTATGCCGACTGGCGTGAAGCGAAGACGGCGGCAGGCGAGCCGGCTTCCCCTCTCGTCGATCCAGGGCCAAGGGAGTTTCCTCCCCAGCGGGTCTCCGACCTGCGCAGCTTCGACCAGTAGACCGGTTTCCCATCTCTTAGAAGTTGCCTGAGCACCGTTTTCCGACAAACCGTTCCGAGTTTCCTGCCCCGGTTTCGCCGGCTGGGCGCAAGAGTATACAATCCTGTCTTCACACGCTATGAAGAAATGGCGCATCTCCCTTCCTTTGGGTGTTCGATTCCCTGTCCTCATCGGGTGGATGGTAACCTGCGCGCTGGCAGTGGCACAGAACCAGGCTTCCGGTGTAGGTGCTGCGGCGCACGCCATTCATCAATCCGCTTTGGTCGTCGACACGCATGCCGATACACCGCAGCGATTCGTCGATGAGAACTTTGATATCGGCACTACGGATCCGAACGACCTTGGCCATATCAGTCTCGATAAGGCTCGCGCGGGGAACCTCGGCGCCGAGTTCTTCTCCATCTGGGTCGAGCCGAAAGCTAACCAGGGACACTTTGCCCGGCGAACTCTCGATCTCATCGACGCAGTCTATGAACAAGCGGCCCGTCATCCCGACCGAATGATGATGGCGTTCTCGGTCGCGGATATTGAACTGGCGCACAAGCAGGGGAAACTGGCTGCGCTCATGGGCATTGAGGGGGGACATTCGATCGAGAACGACATTCGCCTGCTGCGGGATTTCTATCGTCTCGGCGTGCGATACATGACACTCACCTGGTCGAATACCAATGAGTGGGCAGACTCCTCCGGCGATATCAGCGATCCTAACGTCCCCCATCACAATGGCCTGACTGAATTTGGCAAGCAGGTCGTTCTGCAGATGAATCGTCTGGGCATGATGGTGGACATTTCCCACGTGGCAGACAAGACTTTCTGGGACGCGATCGCGGTGACGCGAGCTCCGGTGATTGCCTCGCACTCGTCGGCTCGCGCTCTGGTGAACGCTCCCCGCAATATGACCGACGATATGTTGCGTGCCGTAGCCAAGAACGATGGAGTGGTGGACGTCAATTTCTATTCCGGGTTCGACGATCAGGGATATTGGAACGCCTCTCAAGCGCAGGACAAAGAGAAACAGGCGGCCATCCGCGAGGCTCTCGAAAAGCTCAAGGCGGAAGGAAAGACGCCGACCTATCTCGACGAGGATCGCCTGGAAAGGCAATACGCGGCGAAGATTCCCCGCCCTCCGTTCAAAGTTCTCATCGATCAGATCGATCATATTGCCAAGGTGGCAGGCGTCGAGCATGTGGGACTCGGCTCGGATTTCGATGGTGTCAGCGGGGCCACCCCGCAAGGGATGGACTCGGCCGCGGATTTGCCCAAGATTACGCAGGCTCTGGTCGATCGAGGGTATAGCGCACAAGACATCCACAAGATTCTGGGTGGAAACGTGTTGCGGGTATTTGCCGAGGTCGAGCGAGTAAGCCAAGAGATGCGAGGGAAGCCTGGGGATCAGCCCCAATGATTCTTACCGAACCCCACAAGCAAGGTTCGATATCGTACAATGCCTAGTCAGCCTTGCCCAGGATTTCGGCATATTGCGAACCGGCTTTCGGCATCGAGCAATAGTTTGCAGTGATCTAACGAAGGAGCTTACCAGATGCATCTAAGCAGCATTATTTCTGTGAGTCCTCTCATCCTCTTCGTGGTTTCGCTCACGGCGCCGGCGGTGGTTCGGGCCCAGACGACAGCGATTATTGATACGACCGCCGGCAAGCTTACTTGCACTTTGTTTCCGGACAAGGCTCCCATCGGCGTGGCCAACTTCATCGGGCTGGCGGAGGGCACGAAGGATTGGATCAGCCCGGTTACGCACCAAAAGAAACATGGGGTGCCGCTCTATGACGGAACCATTTTCCATCGCGTGATTCCTGATTTCATGATTCAAGGAGGCGATCCCGCAGGCAATGGCACTGGCGATCCAGGCTATCAATTCAAGAACGAAGTTTCTCCCGACCTGAAGTTCGATCGCCCCGGACGCTTGGCCTATGCCAACGCAGGTCCTGACACGAACGGCTCCCAGTTTTTCATCACCGAGGTTCCCTACCCCAGTCTGAACGGCGGCTACACGATCTTCGGACAATGTGATGAGGCCAGCTTGGCATTGGTAAAGCAGATTGCGCGCATGGGACGCGATTCGAACGACCGCCCCTACCGTCCAGTAAAGATCAACCACATCACGATCGAGCATGCTCCCGGGTCGACCAAGCCTTAAGTAAACGGAACCGTGGTGATTCAGAATGCGCCATTATGGGTGCTGCAGCTCCCGGCCAAACCCATGGGGTCCAGAGCACCATGAGCCGACCCGGGCCTCATTGATATCGCAGCGCTACCATGGGATCCACTCGGGCGGCGCGTCGAGCGGGAAACCAGCAGGCCAAGAATCCGGTCGTGAGCAGCACAATGGGTACGCAGATTAAGGTCCAGGGATCATAGGCTGACACTCCCCAGAGTTCGGTGGCGATGATTCGTCCGATTGCGACGCTGACGAGCAATCCGATTACCACGCCAATGACCATGAGCCGCAGGCCCGCACGGATGACCATTGCGAGCACATCGGAGCCCTGCGCGCCGAGCGCCATGCGAATCCCGATTTCCTACGTGCGCCGCGCGGTGGTGTAAGAGAGCACGCTGTACACTCCGATGGTGACAAGGATCAGCCCGATCCCGCCAAAGATCGTCATGAGCACAAGACCGAATCGGGGCCTAGCATAAGAGTTGTGGCTGACGTATCCCTCCATGCTACCGGTATGCGTCATTGCGACGTTTGGGTCCGTGGCCCATACTTCGTGGCGGACCGCGTTCAGCATGGTCTGCGGATTACTCTGAACAGAACGCTCGCGCTCGACTTTCTTGCGGTGATCCTTCGCGAGTCAAAGAGCATTCACCTGGAAACGCCATACTGCTTGACTATGCCGCAAGCCTGAAGGAACACCTATTGCCACTGATCGGTGGGCGAAGGCATGGACCAACCTCCAAGTAAAAACGCTGTACAAAGTGGGCGAAGAAACAGCGCAAGCCTGTGACAATGGGGAGTTGTGTTAATCAGGAGCTAACGAGAATGCTGCGGCACGCAAGAGGACCAATACCTCCATTGAGCCAATTGTCCTCACTTCTCAGCCGTGGCCGTCCTTTGAGAGGAGGAACAAGGAGGCAATAATAACGATGAAGGTCAGCCCTTCAATGAGCAGGGCATAGGAAATCAATTGGCGAGCACGCGCAAAGGGAGTCAACCACCAGCTGAAAATCAGGACAAAGACCACCATCGAAATCGCGAACAATCGGAAGATACAGGCATCGCCCCAGTACCACTGGTTGAGGACGGGGATGATCAGTAAGGCGCACGAAATCGGAGCAGTCAAACTCACGCCGAGCAGCGCTTTCGCATAGACCGTGTAGGCCGGTTCAGATTTCCTGATAACGAACACCAGAGCGACCGTCGGCACAAGGAAAAGGAAGCAGATGAACATTTCCAGTAGAAGATCACCGCCCGCGTACATGCCGCCAGCTGCCGCCACATCTTGCGGGTTTTGGACATATTGCAGGTAGCGCGCAAAGATCAGTAGAGCGGAGATGATGCCAACCACGGCATAGCTTGCCCCGACGAGACGCCACTGCAGGGGCGAAGGGGACGTTTCCATGTAGGAATTGTAGCTCCGCATCCGCCCTGACCCCGGTTCAATGAGTTTAGTCGGAAGGCACCCCCCGGTGTCCGTTTGCCCGGTATCGGGGAGCGGCTGTGATCACTTCTCATAAGCCGACCCGGGAGTACTAATGCGCAGGGTCATCTATAGTCGCGTCCTTTTGGTAGTCTGCGTTCGAATTTTGCGATTAACGCAGCCAAGGCTTCTGGCTGCTCGTGAGTCGCAAGGTGACCGCCGGGCAAACGCTCGATCTGGAGGCCAAGCTGTCCCAGTCGCTCTTGCGCAAGGTCGACCTGCCGGTGCTCAAAGGGATCTTCCTCGCTGCCGCCAACGAGGAACGGGAATTGGGCGCTATAAGCTTCAAAGAGACGACCGAAGTCGAGTCTCACGCCTTGTGCTTTGTGATCGGCCGCGAAGCCCGCTGCGGCCGCGAGGTAGAACCCACCATCGTGGCGGTTTATGGCGTTGTAGAGCTCGCGAACCTCCGCGTCCGCTACCTTATAGCTTTTCGACCACATCACCCCTGCCAGCATCTTGAACGCGGTGAAGGAGCGCGCCAGACCAGCGCGGGCCGGGTAGGGGAGGCGGCGCAATATCGGCGTCGTATACCAGGGGTGAGAGTGTCCGTTAGGGAAAAGTCCGCCATTGAAGATGAAGACACCGCGTATCTCCGGCGTGCTCCCGAGGGCGCCCCGCTCGGAGCGCTCAAGACGCCGCCGAAGGTGCTCCAAGACGACGAGCGAGGAAAAGTCGAAGGCCACCAGCACGGTCGACTGAACACCGAAATCGCGCCAGATCGCCTCCACAAGATCCGTACGCTCGGCGGTGGAATACGTGTAGTTCTTGGGCTTGTCGCTGTCGCCCATGCCTACGTACTCGACGAAGAGCTTTGACATTTGTGCCGTGTTGGGTAGATACGGCAAAACCTTGGCCCATCCAAATGAGCCATCCGGAAATCCGGGCAGGAAGGAGACGGCGTGAGCGTGATCTCCCTCCGCCCGCAAGAACACTTTGAGGGGCGCGCCTTGCGCTCGAACTATGGTACGCACATTCGGGTCGTAGCCGATGCGCTCACCCGCCCCAAACCACTCTTGCGCAGATGGCGTCCCGCCGGTTTTGCCGGCTGCTCCCGCAAAACGTTCATTGACAACCGCACGTCCGGTCTCGCTGGTCGCGCCTGTCGAAAACATCGGTGGCTGTTTCATCGCGAGTCTCCTTGTTCAAGTCCGGCGAGGCTACCGCCCCTCGAGGTTCCTCTGCTCAATGAAGACGATCCCATCTTTTCAGTCGGCGGGGCGGTCGACGAGCTTGAGTCGGACCAGGTAGTTCATGAGCATTCTTCTCAGGCTAATAGATGCATATACATCTAACCGGATGCAGGAATATTGGGGAGAGAATGAGATCCATGCATACGCCGACCATGCGGCAGTCGGAATGGAACAGCACGATGGAGTTTCGCAGCCTGCGAAGAAGGAATCGACTCAGATGGACGTCGGCCGAAAACATACCGACGAAGGCGGACGATCGAGAGGCTATTTGCCTGGCCCGAGGACTCTCGGCATCCGGCGGTTAGCTATGAGTATCACGTCGAAAGCCTCGGGGTGCTTTAACTCGTGTCTTCTCTGATCCTGTTGAAAGAACGGTTCTAAACTCCAATGACTCCTACTAATTCCCGCACCGCTTCGGCGCTGCGGTTGAGCTGATGCTGTTCGTCCGGGGTGAGCCTGATTTCGATAATCTCCTCGATGCCCCTTGCCCCTAATTTAACCGGCACACCCACGTAAAGTCCCTTGATTCCGTATTCCCCCTGCAGATAGGCCGCACATGGCATGATCTTCATCTTGTCTTTTAAGATGGCGTCCACCATCTCGGTTACCGCCGCAGACGGTGCATAATAGGCACTGCCGGTCTTCAGATGTTTCACAATCTCGGCACCGCCATCGCGAGTACGCTGCACGATTCGTGCAATGGTGGGCGCATCCATGAGCTCGGTGATGGGAATACCGGCCACGGTCGAATACCTGGGCAGCGGAACCATGGTGTCACCATGCCCGCCGAGCACAAATGCCGTCACATTCTCTACGCTCACCTTCAGTTGTTCCGCGATGAAAGTGCGGAAACGTGCGGAGTCGAGCACGCCCGCCATGCCGATCACCCGTTCGCGGGGGAATCCACTCAGCTTATAGGCGGCCTGGGCCATGGCATCGAGCGGATTGGACACGATGATCAGAATGCAGTTGGGCGAAACCTCTACCACTTTTGTTACCACATCTTTGATG
>DATJVZ010000200.1:0-8353 GCA_035501575.1 Terriglobales bacterium
GTGCCTTTTGATTGAGACCGTTGGCGAGAACTCCGCCACGGCGAGTCTCGGCCGGTCATGCAGTCGGGATGCCTCTCGAACTTCACCCGCTACTCGCCCCAACAAGCGAACCCATGGAGGAGCCAATGGCAAGAAGCACCAAGTTTTAAGCCCGGGAAGTCCGGCAACCCCCAAACCAAATTCGAGCCAGGAAACTGCCATCGCTGGCCACCCGGGCAGTCCGGCAATCCAGCGGGCAAATCCAAGCGGTGCGTTGCATTCGAGGAGTCGTTCAACGAGGCTTTGATCACCCACGGCAGTCCGGAGGAAGCGGCTCAACTGCTCTGGCAGGCGGCGCGCGCTGGCGAGCCCTGGGCGATCCAGGAGCCTACTTCAGCTCCTCGAACAAGAGGCAACAACAGATTCTAGATGGTCGTCGCTAAAAGCTCTCGGCTTAGTTTGGATCCGACTCTCCGATCTCAGAGTCTGGAGCGAGCGCCCGGTCTTCGAGGTCTGGGACGGGGCGCGACGACAAGTTTTCAATTACAAGCATCTAACACTCCCAGCTCACCGAAGGCATCGCGCAGACGCAGCCAACCCGAATCCCAGGTTCCTTCGTCTTCCGGCTACAGGTCCGTGGAATCCCAATTTGGGGAATGGAGCTCTCCGACAAAGGCTAGCCGCTTACTTCATGCACTATCTCTTAAGGGAACAGTATGTCGACGGGTTGTCCGCTCCTTTCGAGCTGTTCGAGGAATGCTTGGCCCCATCCGATTTGCTGGAAAGGATGGATGTTGAGATAGTGAACGTGTGGTTCGAGGCTGATATCAACCCTCTGCACAATCCCATCGCTAATGCCTTGGGTCTGATCCGGAATAAGAAGGTCCACGGCCACGCGCGTCACGGCAGCATGAAGATATGGAACGAATGGAATGATCATACGCGGTTCGTGGCTGTGATCCTGCTCTTCCTTTGCGACTTCATCGAGCAAACCGACATTCCACGCACATCGTCCGGATGGGGCCCAAAGCAAATGTTGCCCGAAGAGCTCGTGAATCCCGACCTTCCGCTCTCCCGGTGGGATGCCTGTTGCATGAGAGTAGGATGGAGGCTTCTACGCGACCCGAGGGCGCACGAATTCCTGGCTTCCGGCGCCACCGCAGCGAACAAGTTGAAGATTGAGCCCAGGAAGCTAACTGCGGAACATGTCCTAAACTGGGCCGACGTAACCGCATATACGCTGGCCCTGGCCTGCCGCGAGGTGGAGAAGGTTTTCCAGGTAACCAGCGCTTCGAGAATCGCGCTGGAACGGCTGATCCTTCGCCGGTCAAATGAATCTCTTCGCCTTGGGAAAATTGTACGACTGATGCCGGAATGCACAATACGGGCACTGGATGGAACGGGTGAGGAGGTAAAGCGGCCGAGCAGTTATATCTTTCCAACCCCGGACGGCCTCGGCGATCTGGTGATCTATGCCAAGTCTGCGCTCCTCCTGTTAAACAGAAGGTTTTTTAGGGGGCACAGTCAAATGGTTCAAAGACTTGCAGGTATTTGGACCGCGGTTTATCAGGGCCCTTAACAGGTCAGGAACAGAGTGATGATGCGGCGCATCCTGGTTGATTCCGCGCAGCCGAGTCTCCAAAAACCCGGCGAAGCCGCGGAACCATTTCGCTTGTTCCTCGTCGTTTAGCGCAGGAGCAACGGAGCAGAGGCGGAATCGCCGGGCTGACTTCAAGAGCTTCGGGTGAGTCAGAAACTATAGCTTTCGTCACGCATGCTGCCTCCGCTGGTTCCGCTGCACCCGCGGTTTCAGTCCCGAGCACGCAGCAACCGGGGCGGGGCATCGCACGTGTCGGGCGGGTCGTCGCCGCTGGACCCTTCGGGGGCACGGGCATTCGGATGGGGCTACGGATTGAGTACTGAGAGCAGCGACCATCGATGAGTTCACCCACCGATCTGGGCGCAGCAAGCAAAATCGAGCTCGGAATCCACCAGGATTCGCTGCATCGCCCTGTTCCTGGCTCTGTAAAGGCCCTGATAATTCGCGGTCCAAACGCCTGCAACTCATTGAATTACTTAGCCGCGGCCTTCTGAAAACGTTCTGTTTAAGCCGGCTTATGCATGCATTCTCGACCGCGTGGGAAAAAAGACGCCACTGGGCGGCTCCGAGCATCATCAGCACGGCTAAGATCTGCCGGGCATAAAGGAAATGTAACGGCGGAAACATTCCGTTTGGGGGGAAGTGCGGGGAATCGGCTGGTAGTATGAAAGCAGGAATCGCACTCGGGCGGTATGAGATTCTTGCACCCTGCGGCTCGGGGGGCATGGGCGAGGTTTACAAAGCCCGTGACACGCGGCTGGACCGCATCGTAGCCATCAAAGTTTCCACTGAGCCGTTCAGTGCCCGTTTCGAGCGCGAAGCTCGGGCCATTGCCGCCCTGCAGCACCCGCATATCTGCACGCTGTATGACGTTGGCGAGAACTTTCTGATCATGGAGTATATCGAAGGCTCCCCGGTCAGAGGTCCCGTCCCCGTCGATCAGGCGCTCAAGATTGCAGGCGAAATCGCTGACGCCCTCGTCGCCGCCCATCAGCGGCACATCATTCATCGCGATCTGAAGCCGTCGAATATTCTGCTTGCCAAGTCCGGGGTTAAGCTGCTCGACTTCGGCCTGGCGAAGGTGGACGAGAGAATGGCCAGCGGGCAAGACGGTGCGACGCAGGCCCTGACGCAGGAGGGGAGCATCGTCGGGACCCTGCAATATATGGCTCCGGAGCAGGTGCAGGGCAAGAGCGTCGACGAGCGCAGCGATATCTTCTCGTTCGGCTGCGTATTGTACGAGTTAATTACCGGCCGGCAGGCATTCAAGGGCAACGACGCGGCCAGTATCATTGCGGCGGTCCTTCGCGAAGAGCCGCCGCCCCTGAGCATGACGATGGTCCCGTCCGCGCCGGTAGAGCGCGTGGTGCGCAAGTGCCTGGCCAAAGATCCGGAAGAGCGGTGGCAGACGGCGCGTGACCTGCGGGACGAAATACAGTGGATTGCCTCGGGCGGAGCGTCGTCCGGGGCGGGGGCCTACTCCGGCGCCGGCCGCGAGCGCGAGCGCCTGGCCTGGGTTGTCGCGGTTACGGTTCTTGCCGCCGTCTCCGGTTTCGCCTTGTTGCGGCCCCATCCACCCGGCCTCCCCGCACATCCCGCCAGTCTTCCGCTGGCGCTTCCGGAAATGAGCATTCTTTCTCCCGACGGCGAAAAGCTGCTTGTGCCGGAGAAAAATCGGCTTTCCATTCACGATCTGACCACCGCGCAAAGCCAACCGTTGAACGGAACGGAAGGCGCAGATCGACCCTTCTGGTACCCCGACAGCCGCGCAATCGGATTCAAGGCTGGGAATCAATTACGAAAGCTGGATCTGGCGACCGGGCTTGCCGGCACCCTATTCGAGGGCCCCGTGTTTCCGTGGAATTTCGACGGAACCGGCGTTCTGGCGACGGAAGAAGGAAAGGGCATCATTCAGATCCCGCCGGAAGGAGGGACGGCCAAGGAGTTGATGAAGCTCGTTCCGCCCTATCTAACCTATCTGGCAGCCCAACCTTTGCCAGGCGGAAAACGGTTCCTGTTCTTCGCGGTCCGGGGCGGTAATTCGCCGAGTGAAATCCGAGTCGGATCGGTGGATGGCGGCGCACCCGTCACGCTTCTGACCTCGGATACCGCCGCGGTTTACGCCGCGCCGGGATACCTGTTGTACCTCAAAGGCGACACTCTGATGGCGCAGCCGTTCGACGCATCCCGAGCCGTCCTGACCGGGCCGGCGCACCCGCTGATGAATCGGGTCGGCCGTGTCCGAGACCTGGCGATCCCCAGAGTATCCATATCCCAAACCGGCTTGCTGCTATATGTTCCAGGTACGCGATTTCGCCAGACCCGCCTGACCTGGTACGACCGCTCGGGAAAACCTGCCGGAACGTTAGGGGAGCTTGGCGATTATTCCAATCCAGCCCTGTCGCCAGACGGGAGCCGCCTGGCCGTCAGTCTTCGCGATCCGGAAATCGGCACTCGCGATATCTGGATTTTCGATCTTGTCCGCGGCGGCAATACGCGTTTCACCTTCGACGCCGGCGATGACTTCAACGCAGTCTGGTCACCCGATAGCTCGCGCGTTGCCTTCACATCACTACGGAATGGTGTGCGCGACTTGTACCTGAAAGCCGCCTCGGGCGCGGGCCATGAGGAGTTGCTCTATTCCTCCACCGTCGATAAGAACGCCGAGGACTGGTCTCCGGACGGGACCTGGCTCTCGTTCAATGTGCAGCCGCCCGGCGACGTGGATCTCGACTTACTCTCGATGAATACGCCCCAACACCAAGCTCGGGGATTCCGCAATTCGCCGCTTCGCGAGCTGAATTCCGCTTTCTCGCCGGATGGCAAGTTTCTCGCCTACCGCTCAGGCGATTCCGGCCGCACCGAAGTTTTCGTGGAGAGCCTGGCGCCGGGCAGGGGGCGGTGGCAGATCTCAAGCCACGGCGGCGACGAGCCCCGATGGCGCCGTGACGGCAAGGAGCTTTTCTTCGTCTCGAAGGACATCTTGATGTCGGTCGATATCCAGATCCATGGCGATGCGCTCACGGCCGGCATTGCTCGTGAGCTCTTCCAGGTGCCGACCCCCATTGGGCACCGCAACAGCTACATCGTCACGCCCGATGGCCAGCGCTTCCTGGTCGTGGTGCCCGAGCAGGTGGGATCACCCGCGCCGCAAATCGTGCTGAACTGGCCGGCCTTGCTCGAAAAACGTTGACTGACGAGCGATAGTTATTTGGCTTGCGGTGCCCGGCCCAACAAAGCCGTCAGCACGAATGATATGAAGAAGCACCCGTTCGCGAAGTTCGACAGCCCCTAAAGTACTGTTCACCTCCTCAACCGTCATGGCCCGAGTTCTCCCTTCGGCGCATGCTTCGATGTGTAAAACCCTACTTCTCCGAGACCAACATAGGCTCATGTGGATTGCGCTGAGCCTGCGCGGAACTGCCTCATTCCGATAACGGAAACTCGCGGGCGGAACTTTGTAGTTCGCGAGCGCCGGTCTGCCAAGGGGCAGGCGAGCGCGAAGATCTACTTGACTGGTCCCGCGACGTGCAAACTGACCGAACTTCCTTACAGAGTTCTCGTTAGATTGGCACGCGTGGGACGCGCTCTTCCCGGCACTCTACCAGATCAGCTTTAGCGCCAGTTGGACTACCCGGGGCGTCCGGCTCGCGGAGATGCGGCCGAAAGTCGCACCCGCCCCAACGTCCCCGCCAGGCGCTTGAAACTGCGCGTGGTTGAACGCGTTGAACATCTCTGCCCGGAATTGGAGCCTTGCGGCCTCGCCAGGCAGTGGGACAGACTTCTGCATGCCCAAGTCCCAATTGTCGATACCCGGGCCAGGCAGCACCGTTGGCCCGCTATTGCCGAAATAGCCGACTGCGGGTATCGTGAAGCACGCCGTGTCGAACCAAAGCAGTCCATTGTCGCGGACATTGCCGGCGAGGCGGTCGCTGCGTCCATCACAAACACGATTCGGGAGAGGGGTGATAAACGGGCTGCCGGTCTGGTTGGGCGCTCGGAGAGCAACAGGCTGGCCCGTGGAAAAGACGGCGATCGCCGACACCGCCCAGTCGTCTATGGCGAATTGCCACC
This sequence comes from Terriglobales bacterium, assembly GCA_035501575.1. Taxonomy (GTDB): domain Bacteria; phylum Acidobacteriota; class Terriglobia; order Terriglobales; family Acidobacteriaceae; genus JAFAGX01. The sequence continues at coordinate 5,654 of DATJVZ010000200.1, forward strand.
ATCGGTCGGAACGGAGATCATGCCGGAAAGGTAATTGCCAGACTGCACTTGCCACCGCCCGGTGCCTCACGTCGAAATTTGCCGGCCCCTTGGAACACGCCCGGCAATCGGTGATCTGGTTCGCGCTGACATTGGCCGACTGCCACGCATCGGAGAGCGCTTTGCCGAGTGTGTATTCAAAATGGAGGTTCACGCCGCGATCCATTCGCCGTTCGTACTTCGCCGCTAACGCCTGGTAGGAGGCGTTCCCAGCGCCATCTTCGTCTACCATCAGGCCGTATCGCGGCCACGGCCTGGTCGCCGGGTCGCAGAACAGGCTCGCCGTCGCGCGGCATTGCCCCAGGTCGATCACGTTCGGCAGCCGGTGCGAACTCGAGCCCTGATAGGAGAGTTCGACGAAATCGTGCCGGGTCGTATTGTGCTGGACCGAGAAATTCCACTGGTTCGCATAGGTTGTGCGCGAGGCGCGATTCAGGAGTGTGACCATGGTGCCTTGGGGCAGGCCGGAAGGATACGAACTCGTGAGTGAAGCGGAGGACGACGCGGGAAAGACATTGGTTCCCAGCGTGAACGTAGGCACCGGGTTTGTCAGGCTGTTGACGAGACTCTGCCCCGCGCCTCGGGGCGACGGCGAGATGACCGGGTAAGGCGCAAACAGCCAGGGAAATTCGGAGTAATAAATTCCCGCACCGATGCGGATTACGGTGCTGCTGCTGAAGCCTGGGTTCCAGGCCAGCCCCAGCCGCGGAGCAAAGTTGTTCTTGTCGGGGATCATCATCTGAGGACTGGTTTGTCCCAGGCCCGCGTACGTGACCAGACCTGTGCCGGGATCGAAAGAATGCACAAGGTCGCGAGCCCAACCTTGTGGATCCGGAGGCGTCTCGAAAAACCACGAGACCCCATAGTTCAGGGTCAGGTTATGAGTCAACCTCCAGTTGTCCTGAAAATAAGGAGTAACCTGCGCAGCGCGGAATTGCACTACCGGCAGTCCGGTAAGGGTGCCGGTCACGGGCGCACCAAGCAGAAAATCGGCGAAGGAGTCTCCCGTCCCGGCCACCGGCGTGAGTTGTCCTTGCCCATTCGCCGACAATTGCGCCGTGAAGGCAGGCTGGAACGACAGAGTGCCGATCGCGTTCGCGTTTCCATTCAGATGCCACCCCCGGCGGTAGCGAAGCCCGGCGCCGGCGGCCAGATTGTGTCCCCCGGCGCTGTAAGTCAGCTCTTCATCCAACTGCCAGGTGTTATCGTGGTTGCCGACGTCGCCATTGCTCCTGCCGAACGAAGAATACCCCTGCAGGTTTATCGCGGTTACTCCTCTGCTGTCGAACGTGTTCGTGATGCCGATCGGATCCAGGATCGGTCCCAGGCCGGCGGCCTCGTTTCCACCGATCGCCTTGTTCCGGAGAAAACCAAACCGCAAGCTGTTCACCAGGACAGGGCGAAGGGACCAGACATGCTGCACCATCGCGAGCGTCGCGTCGTTCTCATAAAGCAACCCACTCACCGGGAACAACCCGGGCTGGTCGGACGGAGCCTCCTGACGGAAGAACTGGCCGAATAGCTGAGATCGCGGTGTCAGCGCCACGTCGATACGGGCGCCTCCCTGGTCGTCATTCAGAGTATCGCGAGGGTTTGCGAAAACATTGTTCGGCGTATCCGCCAGGCTTGTACCGGGACGGTAGTACGCCAACAAGTTGCGGGCGACCGGATTGATGCGATTCGGCGGAATCGTGAAGTTGGGGAACGGCTCGCGGCTTGTCGTCCCCAAAGTGGCGGGATCGTAAATCGTCCGTCCGCTGGCGATAAAGTTTCCCTCGAACATTGCCTGTGTGGGACTGAATCCGGCGGCCGAAAACGCGGTCAACTCCCGGTTCCCTTCATAAAACGCGTGAAACCACACTCGATCCTTTCGAAGCGGCCCGCCGGCTGCGCCGCCGAACTGGTTGCGCTTCAAATTTTCCCTCGCGGGCGCAAAGAAGCTCCTGGCATCCAGCAACTGATTGCGTAAGAACTCGAAGACTTCCCCGTGGAATTGGTTGGTGCCGCTCTTGGTCACGATATTCACGACCGCCGAACCGGTTCCTACTTCCGGCGGCAGAAAGCTGTCCTGTACCTTGAACTGATCGATCGCGGCAATAGACGGACTCAGCGCCAGTTCTCCATCTCTCGAGCCACGGATATTGAACCCGTTCAGCGAATAAGCGCCGGAATAGGGGAATGTGCCGGGCAGAACCACGAGGCGACCGGGCGGGCCGACATTTGAGGTGAAAACGTTGCTGGATACGTTCACCTCATTTGTGCCGCCGGACAGCAACGCGAGCTGAAGGAAGTTGCGCCCGTTCAAAGGAAGTTCGCGTACCCTGACCGAGTCCACGACGGTGCCAGTGCCGTTCGACCGCGCGCTTAGCTCCGTTGCGTCGGGGGCCACCACCGTGACGTGGGTACGAACTTCGCCGAGTTGCAGCCGGACGTTGATCGAGCCTTCCTCGCCAACATCCATCCTGAGACCGTCCATCTGCTCCGTGGCGAAGCCTGGCATCTCCACGCGGACGGAGTAGTTGCCGGCAAGTACCGAAACGAAGAAAAAAGAACCGTCGGCGCCGGACTCAGCGTATCGGGCCAAGGCCTTCGAAGTTTCGGTAAGGGTCACTCTGGCGCCGGGGATCTTCTGATCGGAAGGATCGACGATCGTGCCGCGCA
>DATJVZ010000201.1:0-9455 GCA_035501575.1 Terriglobales bacterium
TCGGTGGCCTTGGCAACTTCCTCGCGAATTTCCGCGCGCAGCGGGTCGGACACACTGAGTTCGGTGTCATACCCGCAAGCGTTGATCGCGGTCAGCGTGGCGAACAGCGTTTGGTTGGTATCGAGGGAGACTTTCGGCGAACTCTGCGCCAGACACACTACGGCCTCGAACCCGAGCAGTGCAGCGATCGACGCGCTTCGAAACCTAGATCGCAGGGAAAACCTCCGCCTCAGGGTGGTGCGACTTTAGGATTACCAGTCAGTTTAAAAGGGGTCGGCCCAGAGGGTCAACAAAAGCAGTTACCAACCTGTTATCCCCTTCCGAAGGTGTTGCCGCTGTCGGTTAGGGCTGCGCTCGCTCGAAGGGGGCGGAAGAAGGTGACGGCTGACAGCCAGCGGTCAGGGAAATCTCCTGATCATCCCTTAACGCTGATTTTCGAAAACGATAACACCGCCCTTCCGGCGGTGGGTCTGCCCATCAGGGTCGCAGGTCGAAAGGTAGTGAAGATGAGCATGTTTTTCACCTGCGGCGGCAGATCCTTGCCTTGCTGTGGGTTGGACAGGACACGGTAATCTTCCACCCGGCCGTCCGCGCTCACATAGGCTTCGATCACCAGGGAATCATCGCTGATTGAGCTCACGGCGGCGCTAAAAGCCGATTGCTCCAGCTTAGGAGTGGTGTTGAATCCAAGAGGCACATCCGCATTGCCGGCTTGCAAGGGCAAGCCGAAAAAGCCCATCAGGAACCCGAAAATCACCACCGCACTGGCCAATCCTACGGTTGCCGGGACCATGAAGGCGCGCAGGACATTCTCCACCCGAATCCAATGACGATCGAATAGGCGATGGCGGGCCTCGCCGGGCTCCCGTGAAATCGCCAGGCGCAGCTTCAGGCCCAGGTCCTCAGGGGCTTTCCGACGCCCGACTCTGGTCAGCAATTGCTGAGTTTGGCTTAGAGAGAGGTATTCCCGATAGCATCGGGTACAACTCTTGAAATGTCCGCTCAGGGCAAGCATCTCGGTGCCAGTCAACATGCCGTCCAGATACGGGGAAAGCAGCGACCTTGCTCGCATGCAGTTCATGGCGCCACCTCGAATTCCCGTCCTGCCGCAGAAATCTGAGAGCCCGGTTTAACCTCCGCTTCTTCATGATCCGCAAGACCCAGTTCCGATCCGACCTCGCGAATGTATGGCTTAAGCCGCTCGCGCAGGGCCTGGCGACCGCGGGTAAGCCGCGATTTCACCGTGCCCAGGGACACCTGCATAATCTCGGCGACTTCCTCATAGGACATCTCTTCCAGATCGCGGAGCACCACGGTGGTGCGGTAAGGCTCGGAAATCTTGCGCAACTCGGACTCCACCCGGGTTCGCACTTCTTCTAGAGCGACATGCTGAAAGGGGGATTCGCCTTTGTCCGCCAACAAGTCCTCGACGCCCAGACCAGAGATCCCCTCTTGGCCGCTATGCGCCGGTTCGAGCGACGCTTCCCGCGACTTGTGCCGAAACCACCAGCGCCGCCAGTTGGAGGCTTCGTGCAGGGCGATACGATAAATCCAAGTTTTTAGGCTGGATTCGCCGTGAAAGTGCTTGATTCCTCGAAACACCTTCAAAAAGACTTCTTGAGTGGTATCGGCGGCATCGGCCGGATCGCTTACCAACCGGTAGACCAGACTGTAGATGGGCTGCTGAAACTCGGCGATCAACCAGACGTAGGCTTCCTCTGATCCGGCCTTCAACTCGGCCACGATCGTAGACTCCTGACCTCGAACTCCTATCGTTTCCGCAAGATCGCCCAAAGTAGCGGCTCCCGCCAAGACCCTCATGGCGTAACTCCTATTATAGGTTCTTTAGTCATAGTCCGCCCGGTCTAAGATCGGCCCAACCACACTTCGGTTCGACGACACACTGTATAGACTCCGCGGAAACTGCCGAAGTTCCCGTAGTAGGCTGTTCAAATTCATGCTGTTACGGTGAAAATCGTGAGGAATGGCTGAAATTTGCCGGGCAGCGCAGCCTTGCTTTGCGCGCGGTGGCGGACTTAGGGCTGCGGAGATTGTGGCGGATTAGGCGGGTTTTGCTGTTGGACCGGCTGCGTCCCGGAATTCGAGCTGTTTTGCGTACTGGTAGAGGAAGCGGGTTTCGTGGTTTTGGTCGTCGACTTCTTTTTCGTCGTTTTCTTGGGGGCTTCCGTATCGTCTACGACTACTTTCTTCGGCGGGGCAGCCGGCGTCTGGGCGGCTTGCAGGGTACGCACTTCACCACGCAAGCGCGCGAGTTCATTTTCCTTGGACGCGGTCAGGCTCTCCATGCGGTCGGCCATCGACCGTCGCGACCGCTCGAGCGCATCCAGGTCTTCCTGAAGCAACTGAAAGTCATCCTTCGGGCCGAACGCTCCCGCCGACTCGACCACCGAAGTCAAGACGTCGTAGAGAGCATCGAGGTTACGATACAACTTGAAACTTGCCGACAGGTCTTCCGGAGAACTGCGCAGTTGGGTCACAATTTCCGGGAGTGCCGATTGCAGGTTGCGTTGAATCGATCCAACATCGGTCTCCGTCGCACGCTTTGTGCTTCCGTCTGTCTTCCATTTTTCGATGCGGAGCTTTTCGAAATCCGCTTGCGTCGACTGCGACATCTGTTCCACCTGGGACAGCAGCCGATTCAGCTCGCTCATGGACGAGTAGGGGACGGGGGCGGGAGCTACGGAAGCAGTAGTCGGCGGGGCGGTCTGTGCGATCGCCTCAGCCCCAAGCAATCCAAGCGCAACAACCCACTTCGAAGTGGACCCGAACCTCATGCGGATACCCTCAGCATACCGATTTTTTTGCCCTGCGTAAAATTGGAAATCGAATCAGAAGGGCTACACATTGGCGAACTTGGTAGCCCTGTCGCTGCGCGCAGTTTCGGCGGGCGGTCGCCGACTCCAGTTCGGTCGAGCGCGGTAAAAGAACCGCTGTGCCGGAAGCCCCACCCAAAACTTGGTTAGCCGAAAGATAAGGGGAGCACCACGAAAGATAGGGTTCCCTAATCGTCTGGGTGAGCCACAAAATGAAATCATTAGCGAATCGACGCGTGCGTCTCTTGATCTACGGGTGTGAGTCGAAAGAATCACATTGCCGGCAGCCCCAAGCTTAGCCCGTCATTCCAGGTTCCTGGGTAGTCGGCCAAAATCGAATGACATTTCACGGTCCGCCAGTCCTAGTAGGGAAGAAGACAGCCCGGATGGTTAGGCACGGTTCGGCTGCCGGCTCGAGAGCGTCTCTGGTCCTTGCCTTGGCTCTCGTTGCCGGTCTGAGTCAAACATCGTACAGCCAGCAGCCCAGTTTCACATGGCAGCAGATTCGGGACAGATTCGAAGCTAGCAATCCCGCCCTGCTGGCCGACACTCTGAATGTCGACGAAACCAAGGCCCAGGAAATCACCGCGGATCTGCGCCCCAACCCAAGTTTCACGCTGCTGACCGACGGTACGCAAATCGCCCCCTACCAAGGGGTCTGGCGCCCGTTCTCCGGCACCATGGTTGAAAGCGGCTTAAGCTATCTCCACGAACGGGATCACAAGCGGGAATTGCGCTTGGAGAGTGCCGAGAAGGCAACTGCAATCGCGCAGTCCAGCCACGTCGATCTCGAAAGAGGCCTGCTCTTCAATTTGCGTACAGCATTTGTGGCGACGCTGGCGGCCAAAGCCGTGGTGCAATTGGCCGGGGACAACCTCGCCTACTACGACCACGTGCTCGATATCAGCCGGGAACGCTTCAAGGCCGGCGATATTGCGCAACTCGATCTCGACCGGCTCGAACTCGGGCGCCTGCAGTACGAATCGGACCTCGAGAGCGCCGAGGTCAATCTGCGCACCGCCAAAATCCAGTTGCTTACCTTATTGAACGATCGCACCCCGGTCGAACAGTTCGATGTGACCGGCTTATTCAATTTCGTCGATCAGTTGGCCTCGCGTGACGAGTTTCGCAAAATCGCCCTGGACACTCGTCCCGATCTGAAGGCCGCGGTCGAAGCCATCGAGAAAGCTCAAACCGATCACAAGCTGGCGGTTGCCAACGGCTCGACCGATCCCACGCTGGCTGCATGGTGGTCGTACAACCCATCGTTCAACAACCCCTATGCCCACCAGACCCTGGGTGCCAGCGTAAACATTCCCCTCCGGATTTTTGACCGCAACCAGGGAGAGAAGTTGCGCACTCAGGTTGACATCTCGCGCACGGAACGGCTGCGCGATGCCTCGGAAGCGCAAGTTTTCGGCGACGTTGATTCCGGCTATGCCGCGGTCGAGAGCACCTTGATTTTGCTCCGGCCTTATAAAGCCAGGTACCTCAAGCAATCGGTCCGGGTCAGGGACACAGTTCTCTTTTCTTATCGGAACGGAGGAGCCTCCCTCTTAGATTTCCTGAATGCGCAAAGCGAGTATCGGGGCATTCAATTGAGTTACGTGAACTTAGTGGGTGCTTATCTCATGGCCGCAGCTCAATTAAATCTGGCGGTCGGCCGGGAAGCATTGCCGTGAGAACTCAACTCCCCCGGCGGTTGGCAACCGTGCTCAGTCTGCCGATGACTCTTCTTCTGCTGGCTTGCAACCAGAGCAAGCCAGACCCAAAATCCGAGGCGCCTCCACCGACGACGGTCCAGTCGGAGATGGAGGCGAGCAACTTCAAGGTGGACCACCCGGAGCTGTTTCCTTTGGTAGACGCCACCGCATACAAGGCCGTGCCGGCCCTGAATGTTACCGGTGTCGTCCAACCCGACATCGACCGTGCCGTTCCCGTGGTCTCACTCGCTGCCGGGCGGGTCCTCGAGATCAAGGCCAGGCTTGGCGACACGGTAAAGAAGGGGCAGTTGCTGCTGAGGGTACAAAGCAACGACGTATCTGGTGCCTACCAGACCTATCTGAAAGCCAAGAACGATCAGCGTTTGGCGCGCATCCAGCTCGAGCGAGCACAAACGCTCTACGACAAGGGCGCCATCGCCAAAAGTGCACTCGAAAGTGCCGAGACCACGCAAGAGGATGCTCAGGCGGATCTGAATGCCGCCACCGAACAGCTGCGACTCCTCGGGATTGATAAGGAGCACCCGTCCGGAATCGTCGACGTCGTGGCACCGATATCCGGCGTGATCACCGATCAGCAAGTCACCAATGCTTCCGGCGTGCAAGGGCTGTCCGGCCCGAACCCGTTCACCATCTCCGATCTCTCCTACGTTTGGATCAAGTGTGATGTCTATGAAAACGACCTCGACGCAGTGCATGTAGGCGAGTATGGAGACATCCGTCTAAACGCTTATCCCAGTAGGGTATTTCGCGGCCGAATCGACAACATTCTGCCCATTCTTGATCCCAGCATTCGCACGGCCAAGGTTCGCATTGAGGTTGCCAACCCTGGCCTGATGCGCGTCGGCATGTTTGTCGCGGCGACCTTTTACGGCCGGCAACCGGCCGTGCACGCCGCCGTCCCGGCCAGCGCGATTTTGCATTTGCACGACCGGCAATGGGTCTACACGCCAGTGAGCCCGGGACACTTCAGGCGTTTGGAAGTAGTGACGGGAAGCCAGCTTCCCGGCAACAGGCAGGAGATCGTGTCGGGAATCAAGCCGGGAGACCAAGTGGTGTCGAACGCTTTGCCCCTCCAGAACACGGTAGAACAGTGAATGATCCGCCGAATCGTTGATTTCGCCCTCACCAACCGCCTCCTGGTGCTTGCCCTGGCTTTGACCCTGCTGGCCGCCGGGATTGTATCCTTCGTGCGGCTGCCGATTGAGGCCTATCCCGATGTCGCCGACAACTACGTAGATATCATCACCCAGTGGCCAGGAATCTCCGCTGAACAAATCGAACAGCAGGTGACGATTCCGCTTGAAATCGCCATGAACGGCATCCCGCAGGTCACACACCTGCGTTCGTTCTCCCTCTTCGGACTCTCCGACGTGAAGCTGGTCTTCGAGGACGGATCGGATAACAACTGGAACCGCGAACGGGTTCTCGAGCGACTGAGTCAAGTCAATATGCCGCCCGGCGTGACCCCCCAAATGGGCACCGATTGGAGCCCGGTCGGCCAGATCTATTTCTTCACCTTGCGCAGCACCAATCCGGCATACGATCCGATGGAGCTGAAATCCATTGAGGATTGGGTGGTCGAGAAGAATCTAAAGGCCGTGCCCAATATCGTCGAAGTTGCTAGCTTCGGAGGACCGACTCGGGAATACCAGGTGCGGGTTGATCCCAACCGGCTGGTGGCCTATGGGTTGAGCCTGGCTCAGGTGGAGCAGCAACTCGCCAATAACAACGTGAACGCCGGTGGCAGCTTTGTTGAGACGGGGCTGCAGCAGATCAATGTTCGGGAAGTGGGGTTGGTCCGAGACGTTCACGATATCGAAAACACCGTCATTATGACCAAAGGCGGCACGCCGCTGCGGGTGAAAGATATCGCCGTGGTTTCCCAGGGCCCGAAGATTCGCCTGGGCCGGTTCGCCCGGGCATTTCATCGCGAGGATGGCAAGATCATCGACAACGATGATGTTGTCTCGGCGTGGGTCGCCATGCGAAAAGGCGCCGAGGCGGAAGCGGCGCTCAAAGGTCTCCACGAAAAAGTGACGGAGTTGAATGATCACATCCTCCCTCCCGGAGTGAAGATTGTTCCCTTCATCGACCGCAGCGACCTTGTGCATTACACCTCCCATACGGTCTTGCACAACCTGATCGAAGGAATGATTCTGGTTTCGATCATTCTGTTCGTGTTTCTGGGCAACGTCCGCGGAGCCCTCATCGTCGCGATAACCATTCCGTTTTCTCTCCTGTTTGCCTCAATCTGCCTGGATCTGAATCACATTCCTGCCAATCTCCTGTCTCTCGGTGCGCTCGATTTCGGCATGGTGGTGGACGGCGCGGTCGTGATGATCGAAAACATCGTGCGCCATTTGGGCCATCGTCATGCCGATTTCAAGACGCCAGCTGAGAGAATCAGTCATGCTTCCCACGAAGTGCAACGGCCGGTCTTCTACGCGATTGCTATCATCATCACCGCCTACCTGCCGATTTTCACCTTGCAGCGCGTAGAAGGCCGGCTGTTCCATCCGATGGCTTGGACGGTGGCCTTTGCGCTGCTGGGTGCCTTGTTCTACTCGATTGTGGTCGCTCCGGTTCTGGCCAGCTTCGCCTTCGCCGCGGGTGCCCAAGAGTGGCACAACCCGTTCATGACGTTCTTGACGGTTCGCTATCGCAGCGCGGTCCGCTGGGCCATCGACCATCGCAAGGTTACGGTCGCTGCCGCGGGCTTGGCCGTATTGATGGGGGCTTTTCTTGCCTTCAGTGGCATCATCGGCTCGGAATTCCTGCCCCACTTGGATGAAGGTGCAATCTGGGTCCGCGGCATTCTGGCGCCCAGCACCGGGCCCGAGGAGGGGATCCGCGTGGCTAATCAAGCCCGAATCATACTCTGCTCCTTTCCCGAGGTTCCCCAGTGCACGAGTCAAGTCGGACGCCCGGATGATGGAACGGATACGACGGGATTTTTCAATACCGAATACTTCGTGGATTTGAAGCCGAAGTCGGAGTGGCGGCCGGTCTTTCACCAGGCTAAGGACGAATTGATCGCGGCCATGAATCGCGAGCTCAACCAGATCCCGGGCGTGGTCTGGGGATTCTCCCAGCCGATTGAAGACAACATGGAAGAGGCGGTAAGCGGCGTCAAGGGAGAACTGGCAACCAAGATCTATGGTGATGATCTCAGGGTTTTGGAGGATAAAGCCGACGCAATCGTCAGCATCATGCGTGGTGTCGAGGGAATTGAGGACCTGGGAATCTTCCGCCTGCTCGGGCAGCCAAATCTGAACGTGACCGTGGACCGCGGTCAAGCCGCTCGTTATCAGATCAATGTCGCCGACGTCGAGGATGCGATTCAGACTGCTGTAGGTGGCAATGCCCTTACCCAGGTCCTGCAGGGAGAGGCGCGATACGATCTGGTGACGCGCTATCTGCCACAATACCGGGACACCCAGGAAGCCATCGAGCGAATCCGCCTGCTTTCACCCACTGGGGAACGAGTGTCGCTCGCCCAGCTATGCAAAATCAAAGAGGAGGATGGCGGCTCGGAGATTTATCGCGAAGGCAATCGGCGTTACATCGCTGTGAAATACAGTGTTCGGGGCCGCGATCTGGGGAGCGCAGTGGAAGAAGCGATGAACAAGATTAATGCCAAGGTGAAACTGCCGCTCGGATATCGCATCGACTGGGAAGGGGAATACGAAAGTAAGAAGAGAGCCAACGCTCGTCTTCTAATCGTCCTGCCGGTAACGATTTTCATTATCTTCTTGATTCTTTACACGATGTTCAGCTCTTTCAAATGGGCTACGCTCATCATGGCCAATATCGTCCTTGCGCCGATTGGCGGCCTGTTTGCTCTCTGGCTCACCGGCACAAACTTTAGCGTCTCCTCGGGTGTGGGTTTCCTGGCCCTGTTTGGTGTGTGCGTGCAGACGGGAGTCATCATGCTCGAGTACATCAATCAGCTTCGAGCGCGGGGTTATACGATCGAGGATGCCGCCGTAGAAGGTGCCGTACTGAGGCTGCGTCCCATCCTAATAACCATGCTGGTGGCAACTCTGGGATTGTTACCCGCGGCTGTTTCTCATGCTATCGGTTCGGACTCCCAGCGCCCATTTGCGATTGTCATCGTCGGTGGTCTTATAGCCGCCCTGGTCATGAGCGTTTTCTTACTGCCGACTCTGTACGTGTGGATTGCCAGTGATCAGGATGTGCTCCCCGCAAGCAACGAAACGTTTGAAGAGGAGATCTGAACGTTTCTGACTACCACTCGCCCTTGGCTGCGGCACGTGCCCGACGGGTAGAGCGCATGTCGAGGCGGGGCGGTTAGGAGATAATTAGTATCCTGGCAATGGTGACCCTCGTTCGCGCCTGGTCGTTTGACTATGATGAGCGGGTAGGCGAAAATTAAAGTATCTACAGCGCGTGGGCCTGTGGCGCAGTTGGGAGCGCGCTTCCATGGCATGGAAGAGGTCGTCGGTTCGAACCCGACCAGGTCCACCATCTTTTCAATCATTTGCGCATACCGCTTTTCTCCTTTTGGTAGCATTTGGTAGCAGATTTCCAAACATTTTCAGTCAGCGTGAATTTTTTCCGGCTTCACTCTGAGCTCAGCATTGATCGCGTTGACGGTCGCCTGCACACTCTCCGGAATCTCCTGCATGTACACGTCGGTCGTTGTCGCCGTGCGTGAATGCCGGAGAAGTCCCTGAACGTCCTTCAGCGTTCCCTTCTTCTGGCGTGTACCCCTTTCCGGTGTTTCGTGCCGGCGGCCAACGCCCGAAAGCCACTGATGAAGCCAGTCTTGCGGTGATGGGCAGCGCACACCCGGCGCACGGTTTGCTCCCATTCGGCGGCCAAGCCTGCCCGCTGGTAGCAGTCTCTGGCGCGCTCGAAATTGGACAGCGCGGCG
>DATJVZ010000202.1:0-33520 GCA_035501575.1 Terriglobales bacterium
TCATGGGTTAGCCGACCACAACATTCCTGCTCAACAATCCGAGCGGATACGCGCCCAGAACCCATCTGTAATCACTCTGTGGGAGGTTGAACATGCTGGGCATTGCGGTGCGGTGAATGTTGCTCACGAGGAGTTCGATAACCGAGTGCTTGGCTGGTTTACTTCCCACGACGGAAAACAGACTACGCGGCTACCCCAGAAATGATCTTGTTACATCGCACCCCTCTGGGGAGAGTTCTAGATCGGGACGAGACTATAATGTCGCGATCGAAATAGCTTCTCTCACGTCCTCGGTTGCCGTTCTCAAACGAGGGTCATAGGAGTTCTCCCGGCAGGTGGCATCGGATCAAGGCCTTCTTTCATGAAAAACTACAAAGCCACGTCGGAGATGCTAAGCCCGAGGAGCACACCCGGCAGCTATTCGGACGTCATCATCTCTGCGGCCCGCCCATACCGGTAGGCACGTTGGTTTCGCGCACCGGCCGGTCCATTTCGCCCGGCGCGGTCGGCGCGTCCAGGCCATCGGTCAGCATGAAACCCTTGAGAGAGATGGCGTTTAGCCAAGCGCTTTCGAGCGCCGCAACATAGTCGGTCTTCAGTTGAAACAGCGTTCGTTGCGCGATGAGCACCTGCGGGTAAGCGGCCGTCATATTGGCGTATTTCTCGAGATAGAGCCGATAGGCGTTCTCGGCATTCGGAATCATCCGGTTGCGGTAACGCTGCACGGCTGCCTTAGCGGTCAAGTAATTTTGTATCGGGGAAGAAAGGCGTTCTCGTAGCAGGAGCTGAACTCGATTGGCTTCCAGTTGCGCGCGCTCGATCTCGGCCTTCGCAGCCTGAATATTGCCTTGATTTCGGTTGAAAAGGGGTAACTGAACGCCGACCTCAGCAAAGCCCTGCAGCCCGACAGGCTGACCGGACGACTGCAAAAGTTCTCGATTCTGCTCGATGCCGCCTCGAAGTAGAAGGTCCGGAATCGGTTCTTTCTGGGCGCGAACAAGTTGGGCTTGGGCTCGTGCTACTCCCAGCTGGGCAATCTTGACGGCTGGGCTTTCGGTCAGAAGCTTCTGTAGCCATTCTTGAGGATTGAGGTCCGGAACGTCTTCCAGATTGCCGCTCAAGGGCGAAAAGGGAAGGTCTGGCCTTCCGACGACAGCGGCGAGCGACTTCCAAACCCTCTGCTGGTTCTCCTGCGCGGCAGTGAGAACCAGATCCGCCTGGTCTGCTTCGACTGCAGCCTGCAGCACGTCCGGTTGGTCGGCTTGTCCGACATTAAAGAGCTGCCGCGATGTCTGCAGCGCGTCCTGCGCGAGCTCAAACAACCTGGCGCGCAGCCCGACTGTTTGCTGCGCGGCAAGCGCCTGATAGTAGGCAAGCCGTATCCCGCTTAAGATGCGGAGCTTCTGCTCCTCGCGTTCTGCCTCGGCCTGCTTGCGCTCCTGTTCGACGACGTTCTTATCGGCGCCCAGCTTTCCCCCCAGAACAATATCTTGCTCGACGAAAGCACCCTGTTCGCCTCCCCGGAAGGAGCCGCCGCGGATCTGCTCTCCTTGGTAGCCAACGGTCGGATTTGGGTACAAGCCTGCTTGGCGTTGACGCGCCTCGGTGGCTCGAACCTCCGCGTCCGCCTGCCGGAGAGTGGGATTGTTCGCCAGTCCCATCTGCTCCAGGTCTCCGAGGCTCAGGACGGGTCCGTTCGACTGCGGCACAGGTTGGCTCATCTTCTGGGCGGGCATTGGTGGTTGCGCTGGGGGCGTATTCATACCGGGCATTTGTGGTTGATTACTCTGCTGCGCTGCCGCATGAATCGGGATCAAACAACTCCACAGCGCCAGTCCTAGAATCGGTTTCATCTCTGCTCCTTTTAAGCCCCATGCTCACGTTCCCCGCCTGGCATCGGCTTCTGGTCGGGTCGCTTCTGGTGAATCTTGGCCATGAGCTCGTCATATTTGTCGGGAGGCAGCACGCGAACGAATGTCATCATGCCCTGCATGAATCCGCTCCAACCCGGTCGCAACCCGTAGTTCTCCGGTTTCTCGAGCATTTTGTCCATGGCCATCATCGGACCTTCCATGAAAGCGTCCTGCGGAAAACCAGGCGTGGCATTTGCGTCAGGCGCGATATCCGGCGGCATCTGGCCGTGCTCGATGCCCGGCCGATTCCCGTGTGCCATCCCCGGCATGGATTCGATGGATTGGTTTCCGGAAAGAGAACCGTTCGACGTGCGCTCCTCCAAGGTGGCACCGACTCCCATGCCCCGTCCTAGGCTTGGCCCCTTCTCCTCCGATAACGCCGGACCCTGCCGCATCATCCCCATACCCTCTTCCATCCCGGCGCCGGCGGGCATGCCGTTCGGTCCACGCGTCATACGGCCGGCGACAGACGACATCGCGTTCATCATGTGGTGAGGGAGATGGCAGTGGAGCATCCAGTCGCCCGGATTTCTGGCCACGAACTCAATATCGCGCGCCTGAGCAACGCCTACCAGCACGGTATTGGCCGTGCCCCAGGTTGCTTCTGGCTGCCGGCCCGCCTCCGTTCCAGTGACGGAGAAGGTGTTGCCGTGGAGATGAACCGGGTGATGATCCATTCCCAGGTTGACCATTCGAATGCGTACCCGGTCTCCAAGCTTCACGATTAGCGGAGTTGTGGCCGGCGCGACCTTGCCGTTCAGAGTGAGCCAGTTAAATTCCATGTTCCCGGAGTTGGGAATGGTGTTGTTGGGCAGGACGGCGTATTCCTGAAGCAGGATCGCGAAGTCTTTGTCGACGACTGGCTGATAGGCCTGGCGCGGATGCATGATGAAGGTACCAAGCAGCCCCATCATCTCCTGCATCGCCATATGCGAGTGATAGAAGTACGTTCCTTCTTGGTGCAAGGTGAATTCATAAACAAAGCGGCCTCCGGGTTTGATCGGGTCCTGGCTTGATCCGGGCGCGCCATCCATATCAAAAGGAATCTCAAACCCGTGCCAATGCATGGAGAAGGCCTCCGGCAGGCGGTTCTCCACGATGATTCGGACCGAGTCACCCTGATTGACCTGGATCGTCGGTCCGGGAGCGCTGCCGTTAAACCCCCAAAGATTGAGAACTCTCCCAGGCATCAACTCCTGTTTGACCGGCTCGGCGACAAGATGAAATTCCTTAACGCCATGGTCGAGACGAAAGGGCAAGTCAGGAACGTCCGGCGTCAGGACCGGCACTGCCGGTCTGCTTTTATCGGCGATCTCCGCCACCGCCTTAGTTGCCCGCCCCGGATCATGCCTCCCCTGAAGCAACGTGGGACTGGCGAATGCCCCGCCTCCGAGCGCGAGCGCCCGCTGTAAGAATGCCCGTCTGGTACTCATGATTTTCACTCTCCTTTCCGGAGATTTAAGCCGATGTGGAGTTCTTTGCCTTAGGAGTTGAGCTCAGTCCGAAGAGCAGGATCGTGGACCTAATTGACCAGGGCTTGCAATGCCTCGCGAAAGACTTTCGTATGCTGGTCGATATGCTCCTCGGTAGTCGCTGGCGACATCAGTGCCATGTTATGGAACGGCGTGAGCAGAATCCCGCGGTTCATGGCGAACAGATGCATGAATCGCTCCAGCTCGAAATCCATGGCGTCGTGCGCTTCGCCGCCATTGCGCGGTGTTCGAGATGAAAATAGATATTCCGCGCGGCAACCTAAGCGTGTGACGTTCCAAGGAACGCCGAATTTCGCAATCGCCGTAGCTACACCCTTCGTCCAGCGCTCCGCGAGGGGAATCATGTGATCGAACGCGGTTTGCGTCAGAACCTTTTCGAGCGTGGCGCGCATGGCGGCAAGCGACAGTGCGTTGCCGGCAAGAGTTCCCCCCACGCCGCCAACGTCGCAGTCTTCAAGGTTCTGGCGTGCGGCAATCCCGTCTGCGACCCGTTGGGTGAAGCCGTAGGTCGCCCCCGGAACTCCACCACCAATGGGCTTGCCCAACACCAGGAAGTCGGGAGCGAGATTTTCTGCGCGCGTGTAGCCTCCTGGCCCGGCGCAGATCGTGTGGGTCTCGTCAATGATCAGCAGGGTGCCGCACTTGTGCGTGAGTTCGCGCAAGCTCTGGTGAAAGCCGGGATCAGGAAGCACGATGCCCACGTTGGTCAAGGCAGGCTCGGCGAGAACACAGGCGACATCCCCCGGCTGAAGCGCTTGTTCGAGTGCTGCGATATCGTTGAATTCCACCACCTTCGTGGTCACGGACGGGTCGACCGGCGGGCCGATATTTCCGCGCCGGGCCTTCGATCGGCCGTTTTCGAGGGTGATGAGAGTTTCGTCGACGGTGCCGTGATAGCACCAGTTAAACACCAGAATCTTGGGGCGGCCGGTGATCTGGCGTGCGAGCCGTATCGAGAACCGGTTAGCGTCGGTCGCAGTGAGCGCGAATTGCCAAAACGGCAAACCGAAGCGCCTTTCGAGTTCTTCACCGACCCAGAAAGAGTCTTCGCTTGGCAGCATCAGGGTAATTCCGCGCGCGACTTGTTGCCTCACGGCGGCGACCGTGGCCGCCGGCGAGTGCCCTGTCATGGCACCGGTATCCCCCAGACAGAGATCGACGTAGCGGTGGCCGTCAACATCGAAGAATTCCGCACCCTGGGCTTCGCGGACAAAAGGAGGAAACGCGCCCGCCCATTTGGCCATCCAGTTCATAGGCACGCCTCCCAGCAGCGTTTTTCGGGCGCGCTCAAAAAGGGCCTTGGACTTGGGCCGTTCCGAAACGAATTTTTGCTGCTCCGACTGCATCAAGGAGTGGAGGCGTTCGCGGCTGATTGAAGGCATTTACGGGCCACCCCTCTCGCGCAGATCTTTTTGAGTGCGAGGAAGCCGGATTGTACCTGAACCTCGAATTGCGAAGCAAAGCAGAACGCTAAGTGCAGAGTTATCCGAAGCGCGATCGGTGCTCTTTTAGAATGCAGCGATCCATAATCACGAAAATTCCGGCTTTGCGAGCCTTTCCCGCCGCCTCTTCGTGGATCACCTCTTCTTGCATCCAAATGGCGGGAACTCTCAGCTGGATTGCCTGGTTGACAACTTCGGGCACAAACTCCGGCCGGCGAAAGATGTTCACGATATCAATCTTTTCCGGCACCTCCGCCAGGGATGGATAGGCCTTTTCTCCCAAAGCGCCGTTAATCCGCGGATTGACGGGGATGATGCGATAACCGTGCGTCTGCATGTAGGCCGAAACCCCATGGCTGGGACGCAGCGGACTGTTGGAGAGTCCCACCACGGCAATGGTTTTCGATCGCTCGAAAAGCTCCCTGATCGGATCCGACCGGGACGGAACGCCCATAGCAGATTATTGTAGCCGCCCTCGGCCGGAGCGCCAACCAGCACCCGAGATGCGCTAGCCTAGCTTTTTTTCATGGTGGCAGTCTTTTGCCGGAACATCTTTGTAGCCAGCTTGCGAACCGTATCAGAAACTTCTTTGTTGCCGGCAAGGTGGCGGAGATCTGGCGTCAAGAGGTTCTTCATCAATCCGAGCGCTACATCGATCGGAGTGCGTGGGTTAAAGATGAGATTTCTAACGATGGGATATTGTTTGATGAAGCGACGCTTCATAGAAATCGCCCGCAGCACCGCCTCAAGAACGTTTTTCTGGCCGGCAAACCGTTCCACTTCCGAATCGGTAATCCTGGGTGATTCGAGCACCGCCAGGGCCACAATTTTTGTGCCGTCGCGAACCAACAACGACCGTTCTTCCCGGTTTCCTTTCATCGCCAACAGAATGCGACCCTTGATGTCGAGCTTCGAGATCTTTTGCAGGGCGCTACCTCGCTGGTCCTCCGGGCTCAGCATCGATTTCTTTGCTTTCGTCGGTCCCGGCTTCGGGGTTACGGTTCCTTCCGGTTGACCTCCAGCCGATGCCGCGGCGGCCTGGGCCGCCGGAGCCTCCACTTCCGACGGCGCTATCTCCTCGCTGTATTCGACCGGCGCGAATTGCTTGTCGGCTCCGGCAGCTATCTCCGTGGCATGCTCGGCCATAAAACGATCACACCGCTCCTCGTCTGTTTCCACGGCATCGCTCGCGGGAGTTTCGGGGGAAGTGGCGGTCTGGGTTTCCGCCCCGGCGGCAGGAGGAGACGCAACCGTCTCCGCAACAGACGACGAGGTGGGAGCCGGGGCAGCGAAGATGGACAGTTTCTCTTCGATGCGAGTCTTGAGGGTTGGTGTCAGATACGGATTGCCGGCAAGAACTTCTAAAATCGGTCGTAGCCCACAGACGCGTGCGCTTTCCACCAGGATTGTTACCTGCTCGCGCGTAGCACTGCGCGCCAGCCGGAGGAGGAGATCTTGACTGACCGACGGGTTTTCAAGAAGAGCCGACAGCAGGGCTGGCCGGAGATTGTCGGGATCGGTGAAATACTGCAAGACTTCTTTGGGGGTGTCGGGATTGGCCAGAGCATCCCGGCACGATCCCACGTTCCAGCCGGCCAGCGTCATCTTGGCCTGGGAACCGAACACGGGGTTGTGGCGGGCCAGGTAGACGAGAATTTCAATCATTTCCGCAGGAGGAACCATGAGCGCGCCGCGGGCTGCAAACTGCATCATGTTGGACGGCAAGGCAGACTTATGAATGGCATCGATCATGCTAGCCGCCCGCTGCGAGTCCCGAGTGGGGGAGGGTGGAGCGCTGGGGGAGGGAGCGGTGGGTGTGGCTTCGACCGGTGCGGGCGGCTTGTCGGCTTGGGCCGTGATTTCCTTGGCAGGCTCGGCCACCACTTTCTCAGCTGCTTCCGGGGAGGCGTTGCTGCGAGTCTCGGAGCAAGCGGCGGTCTTGGTTTCTGCCTCCGGGGCCGGCAGAGGCGGAAGCGTTTCCGCCACAGAAGAGGAGGCGGGAGCCGCGCCCGACACGGACAGCTTCTCTTGGACGAGTGCCTTGAGGGCTGGTGTCAGATAGGGATTGCCGGCAAGTACTTCTAGGACCGGTCGTAGCCCGCTAACGCGTGCATTTTCGAGCAGGATTGTTACCTGCTCGCTCGTGGCAGAGCGTGCCAGCCGCACGAGGAGATCTTCGCCCACCGAGGGGTTTTCAAGCAGAGCCGGCAGCAGGCCCGTTCCGAGGTTGGCAGGATCGCTGAAATACTTCAAAACTTCCTTGGGGGTGGCCGGATTGGCTAGAATCTCCTGGCACGATTTCACGTTCCAGCCAGCCAGCGTCGCCTTGGCCTGGGAACCGAACACGGGGTTGTGGACGGCCAGGTAGACGAGGATTTCGATCATTTCCGCGGGTGGAACCATGAGCGCGCCGCGTGCCGCAAACTGCATCATGTTGGACGGCAAGGCAGACTTACGAACGGCATCGATCATGCGGGACATTCGCTGCGAGTCCTGAACTGCGGAGGATTGGAAATTACAGGATGAGGTGAGACCTGGGAGTTTGGCCAGAGTTTTCCCGCCCGATCAGGTTACCAAGGATACTGTTCTGCTGGTTGCAAGGCGTCTGCCGCAAGCATCAACTGCGCCGATGGCGCCGATTCGGGTCTTTTCGAACGGCGGTTTCCAGTTGGGAGACGACGCGTTCGAGTTCGTTCACCAGGCGATTCGGCTTGCGGCGGCGGAATTCCTTTAATAACGCGCGGTAATACCAGAGCGTACCCTTCTGTCTTCCATGAAACCGTGTCCAAATCCGCTCCCCGTCTTGGTGGTAGTCGGCGAGGATGTGGCGCGCATTATGCAATTTGTCGGCGGCAGAAACCAGGTGTGTATCGGCGTCCGCCCCGCGGAGATGCCGAACGTAGTTCTCCTTGCGGTGGCGCCATGGCGGCTTCGGGTCGAGGCAAGTGTCGGTACAGCCTTCCACCACATGCGCGACCCTTTCACCGAAGCGGCGACGTACTTGCTTGAGCATGGGAGCGCCTCCGCAGTCTTCGACGACATCGTGCAACAAGGCGGCGATCGCCAGGTCCTCGTCGCCTCCGGCTTCAAGCACCAACCCGGCCACTCCCAGGAGGTGGGAGATGTAAGGCGCCGGGGTGCCCTTGCGAAGCTGACCGGCATGCTGGCGATGAGCAAACAACAGGGCCTGTTCAAAGCGGCGACCCAGCTTTGTCCCCGCAGGATTTCCGACCGTCCTTCGAATGGCCATAAAAAGTATCGAACCACCGCGAACTGTCTCGCGGTCGCGGTATCCGAACCCGCGAACGTTACTTGCTCTCGCCTCGGCGCATGCGCAGATAGGCCCGCATGAACATATCCAGATCGCCATCGAGGACCCGGTCGACGTCTCCAACCTCGGTCTTGGTGCGATGATCCTTGATCAGCCGGTAGGGTTGCAGTACATAGGATCGAATCTGCGAGCCAAAGTCGATGTCGAGCTTGGCATCCTCGATTTTCTTGGTCGCAGCCCGCTTCTTTTCCATCTCATGCTCGTACAGCTTGGAGCGCAACATGCTCATGGCCCGATCCCGGTTCTTGTGCTGCGAGCGCTCATTCTGGCAGCTCGCCACAATCCCCGTGGGGATGTGGGTGATGCGCACGGCGGAGTCGGTCGTGTTGACGTGCTGTCCGCCACGGCCGCTCGAGCGGTAGGTGTCGACGCGAAGGTCTTCCGGCCGGATGACAATCTCGATGCTGTCATCAATTTCCGGGGAGACGAAGACACTGGCAAACGAGGTGTGGCGTCGTTTGGCCTGATCAAAGGGTGAGATTCGTACCAGGCGGTGCACGCCGATTTCGCTCAACAGCAAGCCGAAGGCATATTCTCCGTTAACCGCGAAGGTAGCGGACTTGAGACCGGCTTCTTCCCCCGGCTGGTAATCGTATAGGACGGTCTGGAAACCTTGGCGCTCCGCCCATCGCAGATACATCCGCAGCAGCATGTCGGCCCAATCCTGCGACTCGGTGCCGCCGGCGCCAGGATGGATGGTGACGATCGCATTGCGCGAGTCATTTTCGCCCGAAAGCAGGGTTTCGGTCTCCAGGCGGTCTACTTTTTGCCGCAGGGAATCGATCTCGCGGCGCAAATCGGCGTCGACCGATTCTCCCTCCCGGGCCAGTTCAAAGTAGGCGGAAATATCGTCGCTGCGGCGAACCAGGTCGGCCTCGACCGCCAACATTTCTTCCAGGCGCTTTTTTTGGCGCATGAGTTGTTGGGATTGCTGAGGATTGGACCACAGGTTGGGGTCGGCGGTCTGCTTGTCGACCTCGCTCAGTTGCTGGCGTAGCTTGTCCGCGTCAAAGGTACTCCCGAAGTTCGCGGACTTTCTCTTTCAAAACACCGTATTCCTGTTCCAGTTCTTCTACCATGCCTTGATCCTTGCTGAAGTCGGGGCTGGAAGCGACCCATCGGGGCCCGGTTCCTGGGGATGAGATCGCCGTGCTAGCTGTGGTCTCGCTTAGGAAACGCCAGCGGCATCACCAGCGCCGCTACTACGATTATCGCACAGAGATAGGCGAACCAGTCGCCGTGGCGGGTGTAGAACGTGGTGCGGCTCACGAGGGCATAGGGGGCCGATAACGCGCTGCGCTGCTTGCGCGGCAGGCTGGCCACCACTCTGCCGTAGGGATCGATCGAAGCCGTGACTCCGGTATTGGTCGCACGCAACAACCAGCGGCCATTTTCAATGGCCCGCCAACGGGCTTGCTTGAGGTGCTGGGCATAGGCTCCGCTGTCCCCGTACCATCCGTCATTCGAGATATTTACCAGAACCTGGGCGCCGGCGGCGGCAAACTGACGGATGTCATCCGGGAAGATCGACTCGTAGCAGATGAAAACGCCAAGCTTGACCCCGTTGGCCTCGAGAGGAGCGCGCGAAGTCCCAGGGACAAAATCCCCGACCTCTTTGGTCAGTCCTCCGGCAAAAGAGAATAGACGCCGGAAGGGCACATATTCGCCAAAAGGCACGAGATGGACTTTGTCGTAGCGCGCAACCCACGCCCCGGTCGGACTGACCAGTTGGGCCGAGTTGTAGATTTCCGGGGAGCGCTCTCCCTGCTCTCTGCCATGGTCGATCCCTATCATGCCAACTAACATCCAGGAATCGTTTTGCCGCGCCAGGTTGCTCACCGTAGAGCGAAAAATCGGATCATTGGTGTAAAAGGGCGCGGGCGATTCCGGCCAGACAATCAAGCGGAACGGAGAGTGGTCGCCCGGTTCTTGCTTCGCCCCGAATGTGCTCATCTGGTTCACGGTTATATCGAAATACTCTTTCGTCCAATCCGCCCCTTGGAGAACCGGGACGTTGGCCTGTACCAGAGTCGCCAGCCGATCGGAGCTGGGCTGGGGGGCGGGAACCAGACGCCCGGCCTGCAACGCGAGGGCGGCAGTCAGCGCCGCCAGCAACATGGGTTTGCGCTTCTCCCGCCGCACCAGAAACCCTGCGGCGCAAGCCGAATTGACGATCATGATTTCGAGAGAAAGGCCGTAGACTCCGGTTACGGTCGCCAGGCGCGCCAGGGGAATATTGTCGGCCTGGCATGTGCCCAGTAGATTCCAAGGAAATCCAGTGATTCGGGTCCGGGCCAGTTCGACGGCAACCCAGGCAAAGGGTGAAACCACGAGCGCTCTCCGGCTGACCGGATCGTTGCCGGCCAGTAGGCTGATCAGCAGTCCAAACACGCCGTGATAGATCGCCAGGTAGAGGCAAAACAGAATCAGGATGCCAAAGGCCACCACCCGATCCAGTCCGCCGTAGTGCCACATGGTGGGGTAGATCCAGTAGCAGGTACCCGCATACCAGAGGATTCCACAGACGTAGGCCAGGAAAAAAGCTTGTAGCGGCTTCGCCGGCAGAAGATTCCTGCCGGTTTCGAGTTGCAGGCGGTCCGGAGCGCGAGCCTGGAGCAGGGCAAAGAGCAAAGGTGTGATGGCAACCCAGCAAAGACCATAGAGGTTCGGTAAGGGGAAGATCAAAATCTCGAGGCCAGCAGAGAGAAAGACGAACAGCCAGGCCCGTTTATGAATCTGACGCACAGCCAAGCATAGCAAAGGCCGGCGAACGAATCGGTTTGTGGCGCTCAAGCATTGAGTTCGAGGTTGTCCAGTCCTATCGGCAGCACCGCAATTCCCCTACAATCGAAGCCTGCGTTACGCCCGGTGCCCGAAAACCTCGTGCGCGGTTGAAAGGAGTTCGATGGCCAAGAACCTACTCTCGTCCATAACGCTGGCCATGAAAGTCAGACACTTCTCGCTGAGCTTGTTCCTGCTGATGTCGTCGATGGCCTTGGCGGCTCCCGCCACGATGAGGGTGGACTATTACCACACCGGGAACAGCGTGGAGGAGACCTTCAGCCTGGACCGGATTGTGATCGAGCCGCTTCCCTGGCCGGGGGACATCGGGAAATCCATCGATAACACCAATTTGGGGGTTTACCGGTTCGAAGTACGTGACTCGGCCCGCCACCGTGTCCTCTATTCCAGGGGGTTCAGTTCGATATTTGCCGAATGGGCGACTACCGACGAGGCCAAGACCGCCCACCGGACATTTTCCGAATCCTGGCGTTTCCCGGCACCGGACCAGCCGGCCGACGTGGTGCTCGAGAAGCGTGAGGCGGGCGGATTTCATGATGTTTGGACGGTTTCGATTGATCCTAAGGATAAGACGATCGACTCCTCGCGGCCGCCTTCTCCGGGTCCGTTGCTGACGATCCAAGCGAATGGCGAGCCGGCGGCCAAGGTCGATCTGCTGATTCTGGGGGATGGGTATACGGCGGCGGAGCGGGCGAAATTCGAGCAGGACGCACGGCGCTTTACGGAGATTCTCTTCGCGCGATCGCCCTTTCGGGAGCACCGGACGGAATTCAACGTCTGGGGATTATGTCCCGCAGCCGAAGAATCGGGAATTTCGCAACCTTCCCGCGGCATTCACCGCCGCAATCCTCTGGGAACGAGCTACGATACCTTCGGCAGCGAACGATACATCCTCACCACCGACAATCGGGCCCTGCGGGACGTTGCCTCCTACGCGCCCTACGAGTTCATCGAAATCCTGGTGAATGCCAAGACCTACGGTGGCGGTGGAATCTTCAACCTGTATGCCACGGTGGCGGCCGACAGCCTGTGGGCACCTTACGTTTTCGTTCACGAATTCGGACACCATTTTGCCGGTCTCGCCGATGAATATTACACCTCACAAGTGGCTTACCTGCCTCCGGCCAAAACCGTTGAGCCCTGGGAACCGAATGTGACCGCGCTGCTCGATCCGACCAACCTGAAGTGGAAGGACCTGGCCAGTCCCGACACTCCCATTCCCACTCCCTGGCGAAAGGACGAATTCGAAAAGCAGGAGCGGGAAGTCCAAACCGAGCGGCGTGAACTGCGTGCCCAGAATCGCCCGGAAGCCGAGATCGACCGCCTGTTTCAGCAGGAAAGAGAAAAACAAGACGCCCTGTTGGCCGGCGACAAGTATGCGAATCGTGTGGGCGCCTTCGAGGGCGCCGATTATCAGGCGCGCGGCTACTACCGCCCTCAGGAAA
Organism: Terriglobales bacterium; assembly: GCA_035501575.1. GTDB lineage: Bacteria > Acidobacteriota > Terriglobia > Terriglobales > Acidobacteriaceae > JAFAGX01. The sequence goes on from DATJVZ010000202.1 coordinate 12,427, forward strand.
ATTGCATCATGTTTACTCGCTATGACGACTTTTGCGCCGTCTGCCGCCGCGCCATTGAAACCATGATCGCCATGTACGCAAAGTAGCGTGGGCAAGGACGTTCCTGGCTAAGCTGATCAACCCTCGATTTGCCTCGATAGGGCACCTGCTACCGGCGGAGGACAAATCTCGAGCGATTGCTTCGCCGATGGCAGACGTTTTCCGGACGATTTGCTCTGTCGTGGCCCCTTTTGAAAAATAGGAGCGGCCATCTCTGAGGCAGAACAAGGAGTCATTGCACTGCCTTGATCGAGATTGCAACTGTCTGGGGAGGCTAGGATGAATAACGGCTGAACAAATTTTCATAAATTGCTGGCAAGCGAAATAGAGATAGAATGGCTACGTTTTTGCGGTCAAAACAGAGAATTTTGGTCTGATGCCGACATCACTAATACGAACGAGACTTTGTCTGGTTGCGCTGTGCGCCATTGCTCTGGTCCCCAAGCTAGCCGCCCAAAGTACGGAGGAATTTGATTCCTACAAGCTTCGTTTGGCAGGCTATTGGGTTTATTCGACCCCTACAGGTAGCTTGCAAGGTTCCGCCGAAACCGACCTCGGAGCGATCGATTTAACCAAAGATTTGCACCTTAACACCTACTCGACCTTCTACGGAAAGCTGGATTGGAAGTTTACGCACAAGATCATATTTTTATATTTGGAAGCCGGCTTGTTTCCTCTAAAGAGACCGTTCTGACCCGCACGTTTACTTTCCAAGGCCAGACGTTTGAGGCAGGTCTTACCACACAAGCCAGTCTGGATTCACCGGTGTACGGCTTCGGCTATCAGTACGACATCATCCGGCGAAGGCGAGGACACCTCGGAATCGGTGTCCAAGTCAACGTGTTCGATACTCAGGCTTCAATCAAAGCAGCCGCGCAGGTAACTGGCAACGGCGTACATCATGCAGCGCTGTCGGCTTCCGCATCACAGCTGGCGCCGATTCCGGTCGCTGGACCCGAGTTCCGTTATTATCTAACCGACTCTCCGGGTGTTTTTGTAGACGGCCAGCTATATGGCATGTATTTCTTTGGCTATGGGAACTACCTTGCAACGTGGGGCAATTTAGGGGTCACGATCACGAAGCATCTAAATGCAAAGGCGGGTTACCAATTGGGGAGCCGCCTCGTGGTCAACAGTGATACGAAAACCAATCGAATCGGACTTACTTTGACGGAGAAAGATCCTACAGTCGGAATGGAATTTCAGTTCTGACAATCATTAGAAACAGTCCTCGAACTCAGCTCTCGACACCCGATTCACGCTGCACTTTGCCTCGCTTCGCTAAGAAATCTGAGCTTGAAGCGCCTGGAGAACCTGAAGAGTCTGGATATTGTCGTTTTCAACCAGCTTTCAACAGGGAGATTGGAAACTCCGATTTTTCCGGCTCGCTGAATTGGGTTAGCTGGCCAGCACGGCGCCTTCGATGTGGCTAGTTGTCGTCCGGTGGGACTGGTTACCACAGTACCGAATCCGCTAAACTACAACCGCGATGACTTCCGCGAACAACGGTTTGCGCCCCCCCGACCTTCGTGTCAGCATTGCCGGGATTGAGCTCAAGAACCCTATCATCGCCGCCAGCGGCACCTTTGGCTATGGTGTTGAATTCGAAGATGTCGTGCATCTCGACAAGCTGGGCGGTCTGGTCGTCAAGGGACTCTCCAAACTTCCCATGGCAGGCAACCCCCCGCCACGGTTATACGAAACTTCCGCCGGAATGTTGAACGCTGTCGGGCTGCAGAACATTGGGGCACGGGCTTTCATCGAGGAGAAGCTGCCGCGGCTGCGCCGCCTCAAGCAGGTTGTGGTCATCGCGAATGTCTTCGGTTACACCCGCGAAGACTATGAGTACACGATTGAAATCCTGAATGATGGCGAGGGTATCGCCGCCTACGAATTAAATGTTTCCTGTCCCAACACGAGCTCTGGGGGACTGCAGTTTGGCTGCGACCCGCGCTCGCTCGACGAGGTCGTCTCGACTGCCCGGCACTATTCCAACCGGCCGCTGATCGTGAAGCTCTCGCCCAATGTCACTAGCATTGCCCACATGGCTCGGGTCGCCGAAGAAGCCGGAGCCGACGCCATCTCTCTGGTCAACACGTTCCTGGCCATGGCGGTGGATGCCGAAACCCGCCGCCCGCGGATTTCAAACGTTACCGCCGGGCTGTCCGGCCCCGCCATCAAGCCGATTGCTTTGCGCATGGTTTACGATGCCTCGAAAGCCGTCGACATTCCCGTCATAGGCATGGGCGGCATCGCAACCGCCGTGGATGTTATCGAGTTCATGTTGGCCGGCGCCAGCGCCGTGCAGATCGGGACGGCCAGCTACTGGGATCCGTGCGCCACGGAGAAAATCGTCGGCGATGTCGAGCAGTGGTGTGTCGAGCATAAGGTCGACCAAATCGCAAGCCTAACCGGTGCCATGATTGTCGATTGATCACACCCCGCGTCCGAACCTCACTTGCCATCCGGACGGAATCTGCCGCCAATGCTCATTCCAAACGCCCTGGCTTTAGGGTATAGTGCGCGGGCTCTGTGGCAGAATTGCTGGTATGCTCCGGCGCCTGACCGAGCGCAAGGAATGGAAGCTCTTCGCGGTGCTTCCGAAGGCCGATCCCGCCCTGGCCGCTGCTTGGTGGGCGGCTCTGCTGCTGCGAGGAATCCTACCGGCGGTGTTCGCCATCGCCATGGGCGTGCTCGTCGGTGCCGTCCAGCACGGCCAAGCTCTCGCCCTACCCCTCACCCTTGTCGGAACGACCTTCGTACTGCTTCAGGTGCTCACCCCGGTTCATCAGGCGATCAGTACGAGCCTGGGCGACCGCGCTGCCGCGTGGCTTTACGATCGGCTCACGGAGGCGTGCGTGCGTCCGCCGGGCATGGGACATCTTGAAGACTCGAAGCTCGCAACCGACCTGACGGTGGCGCGTGACTTCGACATGGGGATGACGGGACCGCCGCTTTCGATCTCCATGGACTTTATTGCCGGCGGGATGGTCGAGATGGTCGGCGGCTTCGCGTGTGCCCTGATCCTCGCAAGATACGCCTTTTGGGCGCCGGTCGTGCTGGTGGGCGCGTGGCTGGCTACGCATTGGCTGCTGCGCGACAGCACGATTTGGTGGGACCGCAATACCGAGGAGGTGCGCGCAGCACAGCGCGACGCGGACTACGCGTACCGATTGGCCGTAGACCCGCCCGCCAGCAAGGAGCTTCGTCTGTTCGGGCTGGTCGGCTGGACGATGGACCGCTTTGTCACCAAGCGCACGCGCCTGCACGAGCTGCAGTACGCCGCCACGCGTTTGCGGGAGCGTCCCGTCCTCTGGAGCGTGCTCCTGGTCGTCTCTGCCAACGTCTTGGTTTTCTGGCTACTCGGAAGCGCCGCCGTCAACGGCCGCCTCAGTCTGGGGGAGGCCGTGATCTATGTGCAAAGTGGTCTCGGCGTTTCGCTGATCGCCTTTGGTGGATTCAGCTGGGCACTCGACGGAGCGGCTGCTCCCGTGGCCGCCGTGCTCCGGCTCGAGCCGGCGATGCGTCCCGCAGGTGCGCTCAGTTCCGGCTCACGCCCGGCCAATCGGGCGCCTGCGCACGAGATTCGTCTCCGCGATGTCACCTTCGCGTACCCTGGGGGCGGCTCCATATTGGAGCATTTCGATCTCACGATTCCTGCCGGCTCGTCGCTCGCCATCGTAGGGCGGAACGGCGCCGGAAAGACGACGCTGGCAAAGCTGCTGTGCCGGTTGTACGACCCGCAGTCCGGCCAAATCGAGATCGACGGCGTCGACCTTCGCGAGTTCGATCTCGTGTCGTGGCGGTCGCGGGTTGCCGCCGTGTTCCAGGATTTCATCCGCTTCGAACTGCCGCTGCGCGACAATGTAGCGCCGGCGGGTGCGCCGGATGACGTTGTGCAGGCCGCACTCGAGTCGGCAGGCGCTGCGAACCTGGCTGAACTGGGCACCGTGCTTGCCCGGGGATACTCCGGCGGCACGGATCTCTCGGGCGGACAATGGCAGCGCGTCGCACTGGCCCGGGCGCTGGCGGCCGTTAAACTCGGCGCCGGCGTTGTGTTACTCGACGAGCCGACCGCCCAGCTCGACGTGCGCGGCGAAGCCGAAATCTTCGATCGCCTGCTCGCCTCGACGCGGCATTGCACGACGATCCTGATCTCGCATCGTTTTTCGACCGTCCGAAAGGCGGATCGCATCTGCGTACTCGAACACGGCCGGGTGGTTGAGCTGGGCACGCACAATGAGCTGATGGCGCTCGCCGGGCGCTATCGGACGATGTTTGATCTCCAGGCACAGCGCTTTCAAATTCCGGACGAAGAGTTGGGTACTACCTATGACGTCCTGGGCTGAACCGGACCACAAAATCGATCCGCTGCCGCCTGCGCTTTCGTCGATGTGGCGATTGTGCAAGCTGGGGTATCGTCATGAGCCGCGTTTGATGCTGGGCGCGTTTGTGTTGTCGCAACTTGCCTCGTTGCCCGATGCTCTGCTGGCGCTCTGGCTGATGCTGCTCGGGAAGGGCGTTCTCGAACATCGCCCCGGCTTGGTCGAAGCTACCGCCGTTGGCCTGGGCCTATCGGCTGCCGCGACTTGGCTTCTCCGCACCGTCAGCACGCGGGTGCAGCGCCGCTTCCGCGACAAAGTCACGATCGCGCTCGAAGCGCATGTCGCCCGGCTTCAGGCATCGATTGCGACGATCGTGCATCAGGAAAGCCCGGAGTATCTCGACCGTCTGTCGATGCTGCGCAACCAGGTGTTCGTGCTTGACCATATGTATGTCTCGCTGTTTTCGACGCTGGGTTGGATTTTGCGGCTGGGCGTAACCTTGGCCCTCCTGGCGTCGATTCACCCGGCGCTAGTTTTGCTTGCCGTGTTTGCGCTCCCCACCGTGCTGACTTCGACTTGGCGGCCCGAAGTCGAAAGAGCGGCCCAGGAACGCGGAGCCCAAGCCAATCGGCTGGCCCGTCATCTATTCGTCCTTGCCACCACGGCGCCGCCGGGCAAGGAAGTGCGGGTCACAGGCATCGGTGAGAGGCTGGTAAAGGAACGCCGCGCGGCCTGGGAGCGCGGGTACGGACCCGTGGCGGCGGCCCGGCGAGGCTCGGCGCTGTGGCATGCGCTTGCCTGGGCCGTATTCGGCCTGGCCTACGTGGGTGCGGTGGTGTTCGTGTCGGCCGGCCTTGGCCGCTCGGCCAGCGCTGTACTGTTGGTGCTGGCCGCAGGAGCGCGCCTCTCCGCTTACATCGGTGCGACCGTCGGCGAGATTGGATTCCTGCGTGGATTCTGGATGGATGGCGCGCGGCGGCTGGCTTGGCTTGAGCACTACGCCGCTTCCGTCGCGGCAGGCGGCGATCTGCCGGTCCCCACCGGGTTGAGCCATGGCATCCGGCTCGACCACGTATCCTTCGCCTATCCCGGCACTTCCAAGCTAGTGCTCGATGATGTGTCGCTAACCCTGCCTGCGGGCGCGGTCGTCGCCATCGTGGGGGAGAATGGCGCCGGCAAGACGACGTTCGTCAAACTTCTCGCCAAGATGTACGAGCCGTCCGCGGGTGAGATTCTGGTGGACAATACGCCTCTGGCGCGCCTTTCTGCCGGCGAGTGGCGATCTCGTCTGGCGGGTGCATTTCAGGATTTTTTCCGCTTCGAGTTTCGCGCCAAGCACACCGTCGGTTTGGGCGACGTTCCCCGACTCGAAGACGAACCGGCGGTAGTCGCGGCCGTGGGGCGTGCAGGGTCCGACGACGTGGTTTCACGCCTGGCTTCCGGGCTCGATACGCAACTCGGTCCGTCCTGGCCGTGCGGAGTTGAAATATCGTTTGGCCAGTGGCAGAAACTTGCATTGGCGCGAGGTTTTATGCGCGATATGCCGTTGTTGCTGGTACTCGATGAACCGACGGCAGCGTTGGACGCAGAGACCGAACATGCCTTGTTCGAGCGCTATACCGCGGCGGCGCGCGGCGGCAACCGAAGCGGTGGCCGCATTACCATTCTTGTATCCCATCGCTTCTCGACGGTCCGCATGGCCGATCTCATTCTTGTCTTCGATGCTGCCCGCCTGGTGGAGGCCGGCACACATGAAGAGTTGATGGCCCGAAAGGGTCAGTACTCGGAGCTGTACGGTATCCAGGCGGCCGCGTATCGCTGACGGGCCTCAGAGCTCGAATTGGTCTCCGTCTTGCGCAACTTCCCAGCCGGCCTCGCGAACCTTGCGATAGGGCGTGCTCGACTCATCCAGCATGGGATTGGTGTTGTTGAGGTGGATAAACACTTTGCGTGGGCGCCGCAATCCTGCCAGCTTTTCTAAGCTTCCGTTCGCCCCGGAGACAGGAGTGTGCCCCATTTCTCGCGCGCTCGATCCCGTGCTTTCAAGCTCGATCAGCTCGTTGTCACTCCAGAACGTACCGTCGAACAGCATCAGATCGACCCGCGCGAGGCGTTCGAGGAGGGACGGAGAAATGTCTCCCACCGCCGGCAGGTAAGCAAGCCTTCCTCCGGATGGCGATTCCAGGATCACACCCAACTGAGCTTCGTCGGGCTTGAGGTCGAACGAGCGTCGCGGCACGACGTACGCCGGATAACGGCCGCCTAGCGAAAACACCGTGCAACCAATTCCCGAGTTGGTCCCTGCCGGGTCGAGCAAGGGGAAGCTTTTCTCGGGCGTGATCGCATGCCAGGAAAGCTGGTTCGGTCGACGCTCGAGCATGTGAAAGATCGAGTTGTCTTCCTCAAGAATCCGACGAATCGAGGGTGCGCAGTAAAGACAGAAGCGGTGCCATTCACGGAGCGACAGAAGTCCAGCAATTTGATCGATGTCGGCGCCGGTCAGAAGGACGCCGTCGATCGGGGAGTTGCGCCCCTTACCCTGTGGGTGGAGAACTGCTGTGCGTTCGATCTGCGTACGAAGATCTGGGGAGGCGTTGAGCAGGAACCAGGAATTCGGAGTCTGGCATACCGCGACTTGGGTTTGCAAACGGGGTTTGCCGGCAAGCACACCGTCCCGCAACGAACGGCAATTACGGCAGTTGCAATTCCACTGCGGGAACCCGCCGCCGGCGGCTGAGCCCAGAATTTCGACGTCCACCGTTTACATGCTAGCGCTGACGTAGGAATTGATCTCGCAATTCAAGGAGATCTCTTCCATCTGCGGCGTTGTCCATTGCATAGTTCGCTCCAGAAGGTACGGCTAGGCTACCACACTTCTCGCCCGTCTGGCCACCCGACGATCCCTGGTACCCTGGTACATGTCCGATCGGACACGATGACCAGAGCGGGTCAGCGGATAGAAATCGCGGTTTGAGAGAAATAGACACTAGAACTGCACGCTTTTCAGCATCGCCTCGTAGGTCGGCTGGAAACGGTCGAAATGGGACTGGGGAGCGACAAAGACCATGAAGATCACGGAGCCGTCGCGCTGCGGAACCGTCACCAACCAGTCCCGCTCTTTCTGCGGTCGTCCGTTTGCGGCAGGGAAGGGTGAAATGGATTGCAGGTTGACGGAGCGTCCCTGAATGCCGGCTACGGTAATAGGCTGGGCGGCGCCTTCAGGCTGCAACGTTTCGTTTTGCCCCATGTCCTCGACGAGCTGGCGGGTGACGTCGTCGATCGTCATGCGCTGACCCTGGGGCTGCGCAACGCCGTTGAGTACCACGCCGTAACCCACACCCTCGGCGGTGACGCCAGCCTGGGGAGCGATGGTGACGGATTGACCCCGCTGCTTGGGCATCGTGACTTGCCAGTTGTCGGGACGCTGAATTTTGGCCGGACCGAGATCGGCGAGGACCATGCGCTGGCTGGGGAGAACCTTTTCGAGCGAGACCGCAGCGGCTGCGGGCGAAGACGTGGGAGCGGACGCGCTGGCGTTTCGCGCAGTCGCGCCTGCCGGATTAAAAATGGCTCCATTTTTCTTGTTGAGCGCGGCCCATTGGCCAGACTTGGCGCCTTGCGCGATCTCCTCGCCGGTGTAGGCCTTGACTCCCATGGCGTGCTGGCGGGTTTTCTTGAAAAGGGGGCTGTCGCTGGCGTAGGTTCTGGGCGGCCAATTTTGAATTTCTTTCTCGATGGCCTGCTGGCGATTGCCGGGATCGGGGTGATCGCTGAGCCATTGCGGCGGACTGCCTCCCTGGGCTTCGAGAGTCGTGAAGAAATCGGCCAGGGCCTGGGGGTTGTAGCCAGCCTTGTAGAGGATGATGGCACCGACGGCGTCGGCCTGGGCTTCGTCGGTGCGAGAATACTTCAGCATGAGGCCTTGGGCGCCCATCTGAATTCCCTGCTGCCCCAGTGATCCCACCGTGCCCCCGACGGCAGCGCCCAGGACGGCCCCCGCGAGGCCGGCGAGCATTCCCGTGGTCTGGGCCTTGGAGGCCTGCTTGGCGGAGTGCTGCATGTACACGTGAGACATTTCGTGTGCCATGACGCCGGCGAGCTGAGCTTCGTTTCGGGCGGCCGTGATGGTTCCGATGTTGACGAACATCGGTCCGCCAGGCAGGGCGAAAGCGTTGATCTCTTTTTGCGCGACGACGTGGAACTCAAACGGCCAGGAGTACTGAGATGGGATGGTGGCCACCAGCTTCTGTCCCAGCTGGCGAATGTATTGTGTCTCGGGGCTGCTGTCGGGTAGGACCGGCATCTGCTGATAGACCTGGGCGGCAGCCTTCAGACCGAGGGTGTGCTGATCCTGGCGGGACATGTGAGCATTGCCGGGATTGGGGAACTCGGGACTGGCAGATTGCGAGTAGGCCTCGATCGCCAGCAAAACGACCAGCCCCAACAGTCGTCTCGGGCGGGCACGATTCATCTGGGATGTCCGGGGTTCCAAAACGCCACACGTCATCGCGCACTCTCCTAAAAGCAGGCCAATCTGAAGCCAACGTTATTACCCAACTCGTAGAAGAAATTGTTGCCGGAGAGCTTGAGGAACGGATCTGTTACTTTTGCCAGTTCGGCACTGGCGTGTGTTCAAGTCCTCGAATGCTGTTTCGAGCAGGCCGTACTCTCCTGGATCCGACCTGCCGGCCGGCGATCCAGCCAGGTGATTCGATCCGAGCCCATGCCGAGCCACCAGCAATCCGCGGAAAATTAGAGCCTCCAACCAGATAAGTCCACCCTGCCCACCATCAGTACATGTCCGAACGGACCTTGTACGAAAGCGCAGCTTTAGTCAAAACTAAGGTTACCAAGCGGGGGCGACGAGGTTGGTCGAAGATCCGAAATGGGAGTTAGCCATTCTGGCAACGGTCCAGGGCTTCTACGAAAAGCTTCTGGAGCAGTTCGTTGGGGAAGAAGTCCCGGTCCCTGGCGGATTGGAAGACGTTGCCTCGCAAGACGATGACCAGGTGCCTCAGACGCTGTCCCTCATGCATTGCTGGCTGCGCCTGCTCGAACTGGCGGTCACACCGGCCATGTTGCGCCGGGCCTTTACGGTCGATACCGACCCGGAGATCGCCGAGGCCATGCTGCGTTACTATACGCGCAACCAGGATTTCTCCGATCAGCACCGCGACAAGACCGACCTGGTAGTCACCTTTTTGTACCGCCATCCCCGTGTTCCCGGACAATGGGATCGGCGGGGCTACGGCCTCGATGGCGCCCTTCCGCTCTCGCCATTTGAGATCGCGCTGATGGAGATTCTTGCCGATACTGAGGGGCTATCTTTGCCGGACGAACAGGTTCAGCTGCTGCGGCAGTTCGACGAGTGGCAGCAGGAGGCGAAGAGCTTTCAGGACCTGAACGCGCTGCTCCAATCTAAGATTATTTTCCGAGTTCGCGAATTCAAGCGTTCCTTGGGAGCATCCTTTTACCATCCCAGCGTGCTAGCCACCATCGCTCCATACAACGCCGCCTTCGGGCAGATCTTCGATCAGCTGTTCCGGAACGCCACGTCGCAGATCAAGAAGCTCGCCGACGAGGTGAAGGAGTTGGGGGGAAGCATTTTGGGCACGCTCGACGGCGTGGACGTAACCGTCGAAGAGGTTGCCGGATTACACGAGTCGGAACTGTTACGGGCCGACTACGCGAGCGCGCTCGACAGGTTTCAGCGCATTTCGAAGCTACGAAAATCGCTCGAACAGCGTCCGCCCATGCGGCGAATCCCCCGCGGGAGTGGCACAGCCAAGGCGCGAACCGTCCGTCCCTCGCTCGACGTGGCAGCCATGCGCAGCACGGTGACTCCCCAGCAGATATCGACCGAAGAGGTCAAACTGCGTCGGGTCGAGGAATCGATTCGTGTGTTCGTTCGCGTGGCCAACACGAAGTTTCGCCAATTTGTTCCCATGCGGTTCTTCAATCTCGTCCTCAGCCCGGCCGAAGCCGAGGCCTACAGCGCGGATTATCTTGAAGAAAAGAGCGTGCGGGCAGCCGTGGCGCGCGCGCAGCTGCGCATGGTGGCCGTGCTGGCGCGTATGCGGACCGAATTGGGAGAGCTGAGACGGGCGGAAGCTTCCCCCTCGCTGTGGAAGCTGCACGCCGACGCCCTGCTCACCCTGCTCGAAATCGAGCGCACGATGACCGACAACGCCGCACAACTCATCCCGGCAGGACACCCACCCGGAACGGAGGTTGAGGAAGCGGCCCTCAAAGCTTCGTTGCAAAAACTCCAAGACTGTGCGGCCCTGGCCGTAGAAGCTCTCAGCGGCAAGTCGGGCGAGAAGGTTGCCGCTGCCGGTAGTTCGCAACTCTAAGCGACGCGAAAGTTCGGTATCCCCGAGCGCTAATGAATATCGAACTGCTCCTGGTGCAGGGCGGGATCGCTCTTCACGATGACCGTCCGCTCGGTCAGTTCTTCCATTTCGGTGAGTAGCCGGGCGTTGTTCGATTTCAGCGCCTTGGCCACTTCCGGATTCACCCGCAGCATCACGTCCGAGTGCTCGAGGTGCTTGGCCATCTTGCGCACCTCGAGGTAGATCTCGTTACACACCGTGGTCACGGATTTTACGAAACCTGTCGATTGGCAATAGGGACAGGGAGTGCCGATGGTTCGCTCGAGAGACTGTTTCACCCGCTTGCGCGTGATCGCCACCAGTCCAAAATCATTGAACTGCAGCACCTTCGAGGGTGAGCGGTCGCCGCGCAGGGCTTCTTCGAGCGCCTGCATGACCTTCTGCCGGTTCCTGCGCTCATCCATGTCGATGAAGTCGATGATGATGATTCCGCCCAAGTCCCGCAACCGGATCTGCCGCACAATCTCTCGGATCGCGTCTACATTGGTCTTCACGATCGTATCTTCGAGGCGGGCTGTCTTGCCGACGTACTTGCCGGTGTTGACATCGATCGCAACCAAGGCTTCGGTTTGATTGATGACGATGTAGCCACCGCTCTTCAGCCACACTTTCGACTTCAGCGCTTTGTTGAGCTCCTCGTTGAGTCCGAACTCCTCAAACAGAGGGTTCTCTTTGGTGTAAAGCTTGACTCTTTTCACCAGAGCCGGCTGGAAGCGGTTGGCGAAGCGCAGGATGCGTTCGTATTCCTGTTCGTTGTCCACCCACACGGCAGAAAAATCCGAGGTGACCTGATCGCGCAGCACCCGTTCTACGACATTCAAATCGTGATAGATCAGAGTCGGCGCCTTGCTCGCCTCGGCCCGGCCCTTGATCTCGGACCACAGGCCCTTCAGGAAGCGAATATCGGCGCGCAATTCTTCTTCCGAGGCGCCCTGGGCTGCCGTGCGCACGATGAAGCCGCCGTGGCCGTTCTCCCGTTCGCTAAGAATGATTCGCTTCAACCGCTGCCGTTCTTCCTCGGAAGAGATCTTACGAGATACCCCGGTGTGGTTCACCGTGGGCAGATAAACCAGGAAGCGGCCGGGCAGGGCAATGTGGCTGGTGATCCGTGCGCCCTTCTTCGCGATCGGTTCCTTTGCGATCTGCACCAGGATTTCCTGGCCTTCCTTCAGCAGATCGGTGATCTGCGGCAGCTGCTGCGCGTCCTGTCTGCGGAATCTGCGTCCGCGACGCCCCCGCGGTCCACCGCGCCGATCAAACCCGGGGCGCGGCGCTCGCTGGCTGTAGGGGGCCGTCTCCGTGGGCGCCCGAACTTCGGCCCGCGCTTCGACCGTGCCTTCGCCGCGTACTTCGGCGGCAATTAGCGCCTCCGCTTCTGCCTGGGCCTGTTCGAGTTCCGCATCCTCCTCGTCCTCCTCCTCGCCGTCTTCTTTGGTATCTTGACCCTCGATCGAGGCCGGCGCCGCCGACATCCTGGCGGACTCGGTGGCCGGCTCGGTACGGGCATCGAGTTCTCTTGGCTGCGGCTGGTAATCCTCCGCACGCTGAGTTTCCTCTTCCATTTCGTCGAACGCGGCATCTTCATCAAGGTCCTCTACATAGGCCAAGAGATCCGCTTCGTCCTCTTCGATAACTTCTTCTTCGAGAGTACCCAACGCTCTTGCCGTCGCGGGTTTCAGATCGGAAGGCTCCGGCATTCTGTCGTCGCCGACAGGCTCCTGGATTTCGGGCTTATCGAACCCGGAGGGGATATTCATTTCGTCGACGCCGGGCTGTCCTCGATTCTGTCCTGACAGCTCGGCTGGTTGCTGGCTGCTTGCCTCTTCACGGCCCGCTGCGGAACCCTGGGCAGCCGTCGAAGCCGAACCGGGGACCTCAAACGCCTGGGATTCCACGTTTTGGTTGACGAACATCGGTTCGTCTTCGGGAAACGCCTGCGCAATGGGCACGGAAATCGGTGGCGCGGATGGATCTGTCCGCCCCGATGCCGATTCAAGGACCGGGTGGGCATGGCTAAGCCGTTGATATTTGGAAATGGATTCGCCGGGCAGCACCATCGGTTGGAAACCTTGGGGCGGACCGTACTCGGCACGCTCCGGGCGAGGGGACTCGGTCCGTGGCGAACGGCTTTCGTTTACCCGCACGCCACGGCGTCCGCGCCGGCGCCGGCGGTTCCGCCATTCGCCACCGCCCTCTCGTGGCCGCCCACCATTCGTTCGGGGGCGATTTTCTCCGCTCGCCGCTTCGCCTGGCACTTCCGCGGCACTCGGCGGCGGAACCGGCAGAGCCTCGCCGGCTTCGGCCGACGGCGGCGCTTCATGGGATTGAGAAAGCTGCGGTCGCGAGCTTTTGGTTGAGATTTCGTCGACGTCTTCTTCCTCTGGCAGCTCCATAAAATCGGATACGTAGAGAAAGGCATCGCGCTCGAGGCCGATGTCCACGAACGCCGATTGCATGCCGGGCAGCACGCGCGTCACCCGTCCTTTGTAGACGGAACCCGCTAAGGTGTATTCCTTTTCGCGCTCGAGATAGATTTCTGCGAGCTCGTCGTCTTCGACCACGCCCACACGGGTTTCGTGCGGTGTGGAAGAGACAAACAATTCTTTTGTCATTGGTAACTCCGCTCCTGGGCTACTTTTTTAGCCCAAGGAATCACCGGAATCTAGGCAGGCAAGGATCGGAGCGGATAGAAAGCTGCGAAAGCTGCCCTGGGTATGGACAGCCTCAGCTGCAGTTTTTTCTTCAAGCACCGGAAATTCCACGCGCTCGAAAATCTCTCTCTCTTATCGCATGGCGCCTCGAGGGTTTGTGACCTCTCTCAACGAAGGGGGCCGTTACCCACCCTTGAGCGCCTTTAGGCTTCAATCCTGGCCGGCCCTTCAATATGCTTGGCCGGTGAGTGCCCTCTTTACGCGAGGGCGATCGTAATCTTGTTTTTCGCCGCATCCTGGCACGCGCGGCAACGCTCCTTGCCTTCTTCCGCTTGCTTCAGTTGACGAAACGGCGCATGCGAACATTCATCACAATACCTAAAGCCAAAAACATAAATAGAACGGAAGATCCGCCGTAACTCATTAACGGCAAGGGGATTCCTGTAACCGGCATAAAACCGACCACCATACCGATGTTGACCAGGACGTGGAAGCTGAGCACCGCCACCACACCCATCACCAGAAACGTGCCGGCCCGGTCCGGTGCGGTTTGCGCATTCTGCGTTAAACGCATCAGCACTATAAAGTATAGCAGCATTACCCCCAAGGCACCGACAAATCCATGCTCCTCGGCAAAGGCGGCAAAGATGAAATCGGTTTGGGGAACGGGCAGAAAGGACAGATGGGTCTGGGAACCAGCCGAGCTTCCCCAAATCCCTCCTGAACCTACTGCAATTAACGATTGAATGACCTGGTACCCTGAGCCCTGACGATCTGCCTCGGGTTCCATGAAGCTGGTCAACCGATCGCGTTGGTAGGGTTTCAAACCATGCCAGGCCAGGGGCATCGCCAATCCCACCAGCAGCAGGACCGTGAGCGCCTGCCTGGCGCTTAAGCCGCCGAGAAACAAACCCATGACGGCAATGGGGAGATAGGTTAGGGCCGTGCCAAGGTCAGGCTGCGCCAGCACCATCAGCATCGGCAATCCCACCATGGCTCCCGCCTTAATACAGTCCGACCAGGAGAGTTCCCGCTCCTGCAAGTCTGCAAAGTACTTGGCTACGGCCAGGATCAGGATCAGCTTGACCCACTCGGAAGGCTGAAAGTGCCCGTTGCCGGGCATCTTGATCCAGCGGCGCGCACCCAGGTACTTTTGCCCAAAAACTAGTACCGCGACCAGTGACCCCACGGCGGCGATATAGATCCAGTGAACCCTTTCGAGCATCGCCTGGTAGTTCACCAAACTAATCAAAAACATAGCGGCGATGCCGCCCACCACCCAGTACACCTGCTTCATGTGCGCACCGGCAAATTTCGTGTGCACCGTGGCGCTGCGGATCTCCGTCACTCCCAAGACGCAAATGACCAGGACGAAAAGGAAGAGCAGCCAGTCAAAATCCCGAAATGAAACGTAACGTGCCATCGAATTCCGTTATAAGACGCCAGCCTTGTCGCTGCGCCGTTATTTCGTTCTTGTGTGTCCTAATCTCAATGGACCCCCGGCGCAGCCAGCGCCAGCGGCAGGCGCTCCTTCGGAAGGTCAATCAGAAATCGACCGGCGTGCAACTCGTCGTCACCCGAACCGTCCTCATCGGCATCATTCCACACCGCCCCGATTTCCACCTTCGGCTTATCCTTGGCGATCTTTGTCGGTTGGCGACGCTGTTTCTCAACGTACGCTTTTACGACTTGGGCGGCGATACGGGCGGCAAACTGGCCATGCTCGCCACCTTCAAACAGCACAGCCACCACGATCTCCGGGTTCCTGCGCGGCGTCACTCCCACAAACCAGGCGTTGTCCTTGAACTTGGATTTTCCATTCGCCGTCTTGGCTTTGAGTGCATTGCTGACGGTTTGCGCGCTGCCCGTCTTGCCGGCAAAATCAACCCCTTGCAAATGGGCGCTGTTGGCGGTTCCAAGCGGCGTGGGCACATTGGCCATGGCGTCGGTAATGATTTCCCAGTTCTTGGGATCAATCGGGATCTTGACCGTATCGGGCACATTCGACGCGGGCACGATGTTCGCCGGCACATCCGCGGGATTCGTAATATGCGGCCGTACCAGCACTCCTCCGCTGGCCACTCCGCCGATCGCACGCGCCAGCTGGATGGGCGTTACCGCCACCGCCCCCTGCCCGATGCCCACGGAAATGGTCTCTCCGGCATACCACTTCTGCTTGAAGTTGCGGATTTTCCACTCCTCCGACGGCATCACACCCGTTACTTCTTGGGGTAGATCGATGCCGGTCTTTTGTCCCAAACCGAACTCGGTGGCATACTTCGCGATACGCTCGATGCCAAGTTTTTCTGCCAGGGTGTAGAAAAAGACGTCGCAGGACTGATAGATGCCTTTGCTGATGTCCACCGCACCATGGGTTCTGTGCTCGGCCGTCACCCAGCATTTGAAGTAACGCCCATAAAAAGTGGCTCCGCCGTTACAGATCACGTGTAGATCTTGCGCGATACCTTCCTCAAGTCCAGCGGTTGCCATGATGATTTTGAAGGTCGATCCGGGGGCGAGCTGAGCCTGGATCGCCTTGTTAAGCAAGGGGTGTTCCTCGTCATTGATTAGCTTGGTCCAGCGGTCGCGCGACACCCGTATCGCGAAATCATTCGGATCAAAAGTCGGGCGGCTGACCATGGCGAGAATTTCCCCATTGCGGGGATTCATCGCCACGATAGCTCCATACCTTCCTTCGAGGGCCTGCTCGGCGGCAATCTGCAAATCAAGGTCCACGGTCAACTTGAGCTGTCTGCCGGCCGCTGCCGGTGTCTCGTCGAGACGACCAACCTCTTGGCCGCGACTGTTGACCACAGCCCGGCGAAAGCCATTCCTACCCACCAAGATTTGGTTATATTCGAGCTCGACTCCAGACTTGCCCACCACATCCCCCGGGCTGTACAGCTCGAATTGCGGCTGGTTCAGCATTTCTTCGCTAACTTCGCCGACATAGCCGATCACGTGGGCCATGAAACCGTTGCGCGGATACAAGCGGCGATGCGCCATGATGGTATCGAGTTCCGGCAACTCATTGCGGTGCGCCTCGATGAAAGCCAGTTCGTCCGGGGTAATGTCGTCTTTCAGATAAATGGGTTGGTATTGCGGCGAACCGGCAAAATGCCGGATGCGATCCTTCACTTCCTTGGCATCGAGGTGCAGTCCTTGGGCGATCAGGTCAGCGTCCGCCACAAGATCGCGTGAAGAGTCGCGCAGGAGCAAGGCGGTAAACGAGGGATAGTTGTCTACAATGATGCGGCCCTCGCGGTCGAGAATCTTGCCTCGAGGCGCCAGGATGGGCACGTTGCGAATCCGGTTCTTCTCCGCCAGAGAGGCGTAAAACTCGCTCTGCACGACCTGCAGGCGCCACAATCCGTACGCCAGGATCAAGAAAATTCCCAAAATGATGTATTGCACCGCGGTCAGGCGAAGAGGCGATATTTTTTCGTCGCGGCCGAACATCAGGAGAACTTGGGTCTTGGAGGTTAGGGTTCAGGCCTTACTCCACACTCGACGGACGGCCTGACTCCTCGCCTCATCCTTTCGGGAGGTTACTCTATTGTAATGCGCCGAGCGGATCAACCGCCTCTGTCTTTAGTAACGGAGGGCCATGAAATGGTACGTCTCGGCGCCCCGAGCTACAGTCTCTAGGGTCTGGGTGTGGGTTGCCCATCCGGGCATGGCGCGCGCGATATCGTCTATCTGGCTTCGACTTCCACCGCATCCGGCAAGTGGATCGATCCTTGGCTATCGCCCAGCGTAATCGTCATAGCGTGCTGGGAGTACGCTCGAATCACTGCGGGCGAAGTCCAGTCCAAGTCCCAGCCGTCAGCAATGGCAAGGATCGAGTATGAACCTGGCATTACATTAAGCAGGCTGAAGCTGCCGTCCAGGTCACTCTGGTTCCTGCGAAACAAGGTTCGATTCGATTGCGCATCCTTCGGAACCAGCACCACCATGGCTCCCGCCACCGGGTGCCCGTTGCGTTCGACAACCCCTTCCACATTGGCGCTGCTGCCCGCGACTAGGAGCGAAACCTGAAGCGAGCGGCCGGCCGGGACGTTGATCCTATCGTCGGCAGTCTCGGCGCCTCCTGAAGAAATGCGAAGCAGGGAGTACGCTTGCCTAGGCGCCTCGATCAGAACCTCGTATTTATCGGGAGGGATGTGATCGAACTCAACCTCGCCCTTGCTGTCGATCTGCTTCCAGGCCACAGCTCTCAACTTACTGTTCCGCAGCACAACGCCGAGCTGCCGGGGCGTTTCACCGGCTAGCATGCGCACCGAAGCTTTTACCTTTCCGTCAGGTTCACCTTTCGCGGAGTCGATTTCCTGCCTGTCTTCTTTGAGGTCCAGGTTGAGGTCAACCGTCGGACCCGGTCCCGGAATGCGAACCGAGTAGATCCCGGGCGCGACTCCGTCGATTTCATAGAGGCCAGGCGACACCATCTCCCAAGCTTCGGGCACCCGTTCCATGTCGTCGAAAACGGCTCTCTGTAATCTGGGGGAAAAAAATTGATCATGATCGGCGCCCACGCGAAGGATCAAATGCATCGCGGGCACGGGATTCAAGTGGATATCGGCCTCGAGGCGATCGCCTCCTCGAATTGTAATGGGTGAAGCGCCGTCCGACTCGGTCGCGTCCTTGTAATAAACCTGCGGGTAGGCCACATCGAGCGACCGCTCTAATTCCGCTCGGCTTCCCGGTTCGTCGGCGGTGGAAGAGGCATGGTGCACGGCATACCACGGAGTTGCGATGGCGCAAAGGAAGTAAGTGCCGCCCCTCAGTCGAGAAAACTCATAAAAGCCCTGATCGTCCGTCGTCTCCGTGTGCACTTTATGGATGTGTTTCACACCTTCATCCTTATCTTCGCGGTACAGGGAAACCTTAGCTCGGCGCACCGGCTCCCCCGATTCGTCGAGCACCGTGCCTTTGAGCAGGGCATCCGGAGCCAGGCGCAGCACGAGATGCTCGGTGTCCACGTCCGAGCCGGTTACAATCGCGGTCGAGAATCGCTCGTGCTGCTCGTAGGCAGAGGCAATGAATCCTGGTTGGGCCCCGCTCAATGCGTATTTGCCGGCCCCAAGCTGGCGAAACTCAAAATTTCCGTCCTCGGAAGTCAGGGTCGACTCGGGGTTCTTGGGATTCTTGGTATCGAAGATGGTGACGCGAGCTCGCCCCAGAGGACTTCCCCCGAGCGCATTGACTACCTTGCCGGCGATGCGAAAGCGCCCGGTCGCCGGACCCTCGAGAGAGCTCGAATTCTGCCCGGCCAAGTCTGCGGAGAGCAGTGCCAGCCCGAGCACCAGGAGGGATGAGCCGTGCCAGTGTTCGCATCTACGCATACTCACTCGCTCGTCGAAATCAATTGCAGTCGCACGGGCTCGTTTTGCCCGGGCGCCAGGCGGACCACTTGTCCTTGCGTCTGATAGGCACGCATCGCTTCCGGGTCCTGATATTCGAAATCGGCTTGAGGGCGATCAAAGACCAGCACCCGATAGACTCCCGGAGGTACCTCTGACAAATTGAGTTTTCCATCGGGCGCAACCGATGCCTCGCGGAATTCACCGGGACTATCGGGTGCAGGAACAAAGTAAACGTAGGCAGAAGATTCGGGAGAGGCCAAGCCCAAGGGATTTGGACCTTCCGCGCCGGCGCCGATGCCCTCGACTGTGCCATCGAACTTTGCCCAATCGTCACGCATGGTTATTTCGATTGCCCCGCTTGCAGGCACGACGAGAGGCTGGTGCTGGAGATCAATTCCACCACAGGTGACCGAACTAGCATATCCCCGGGACGAAAGGATCCTCACCCAGTAGCGGCCCGGCGGGGCATGGTCGATCCGCAAGGAATTATCCCCCGCACCCGGAGAAGAGCCGATCGAACCCGGTCTGCGTTCATCGAAATCGTCCTGCGGATCGAGATAGAGCGTGAGATATTTCTTGGGTCCTTCGAGACTCCTCTTCGATCCCCGCGGGATCGCGCTATCTTCGGGCGAAGTGAACTCCTGTTTGACGTTCACCAAGATCGCGTGGCCTCGAACCATGGTTAATCGCGGCCCTTCCACGGCGGCGCCGTGCACTCGAATAGTGACCGACCCGGCTGCCTCGACCGGCTCCGAGCTCATGGCTTTGATAGTGTAGGACCCATTCGGGAGCAGGCCTTCGATCTGGCCCGCGGGGTTGTAGCCCAGCGCGTACCCCGGACCTTTGCGACCCTGGGGGGAAACGCTTACGGCAATTCCGTTGCCCGCAGACACATTTGTGACCGGAACCTTCACCGGGTAATAGGCCTGCTCGACCAGAGAAATTGCCGCTTGCACGGTTTGGCCTGCGGCCAGCCGTATTGTCTCTGCCTGCGAAAAGTCGGTCGCATTCGGGAAATAAGCCGGAGGGTAACCAAAAACTTGGGCGCCGGGATGAAAGCTCTGCGGTTCGCGATCGACGAACTCATGCGTCACGAGCGTATAGCTGCCTGCGGTCAGCTCGGCAAAACGGAACTCTCCGTTCGACTTTGTCCGCGTCGAACCGACAGAAACCCAATGTGCCCGTCCTGCCTCGACCTGACGCCGGTAGATCTCGACCCCGATGCCGTCCGGTGCCTCCGACGATCGCAGCTGCACACGGCCGATCACGAGAGCCTCGGGTGTCAGAGGGATGGTAAGTTCTTTGCCCGGTACCGCCGGGTACAAGTGATTGCGGTCTTCGATAAATCCTGGCTTGCGGGCCATTAGCGCGGTTGGCCAATTTGGCTTTTCGCCGTCGCCATCTCGAGAACTCAGGAAAGAAAGTGCGAAATGTCCATCGTTGTCGCTCAGGGTAGCAAGCTCTTTGCCGGGTGACAGAATCAGAGCCCTTCCAATTGGCTCATGGGTCAAGCTGTTCACCACGATTCCGTGGATGGTTTCTTCCTGCGGACTCTCCGGCGGAACAGCTTGTCCGAACGCCGCGCTCAGGGCGAGGATCGAACCGGCAAGCGCAAAAGCCGATGTCGTGGAGCGCCGGTTGGACATGGGTAACACTCGCGGAACGGGCAAAACCCTTTGCTCGCACCCGTCCTCGGGCAGTAAGAGCTCCTACCCTCCCAGATTGTTACTGAAAAATGGTGGCCAGGGCAATCGCACTCTGGGTCGTAGCGAAGGTGGACGAACCACTATTTCTACGTCCTCTGCTTAAAGCGATCAAGGAGGGCAAACATTCCAACCGCCAGGGCCGCGTTCGCCAGGGCCGAAATGAGCTCGTGGGGCCAGCTCCAGTGCACGGTAATACCCACCAGGCCACTGGCTACGGTGAAATAGACAATTTCGTGCACCACGCAAAAGAAAATCGTGACCAGAAAGCGCGACGCCATGTTATCGACATCAATTTTTACGCCCAGCGAAGAAGCGCCGTAACCCACAACCGTGTTGGCGATGCCAAACACGCCTATCGGCACCGACGGCGTGAGGGCATCCTGGAGAATGCCGATGGCTGCCCCGGTCAGCATGCCGGAGACCGGATTGCGTCGCGCCACGCCAAAGAAAATCACCACCAGCAAGGGCAGATCAAAGATGGAGAAGAAATGGAACCTGAGCGGCACGAATGCCTGTAGAAATACGGCCAGCAAGGGAATCAAAATCGCAACCGGAGGACTGAACCGGTAAACCTCCACTTGCTCATGCGATGTGTACGTGATCGGCACGCTATTGCGG
>DATJVZ010000203.1:0-9751 GCA_035501575.1 Terriglobales bacterium
CCTGCGCACCGCAGGACCATGTGCCAACCTGCGAGCTTATGAGGCTTGTGAACGCACTACTTCGGCCAAAAGCACCGCCGCCAGCGGCTTTCTTCGCCACTCGGCTCGCTATCGGAGACTCCTAACCCCACCTCGATTGGCATGCCTTTCTCGAGGGGCGAGCATCGTGGGTTGGTTCATGCGCGCGCTTGTTCCGGCGACGTTTCCTCTACTGCAACCGCTGCAAGAGGTGGTCGCCTACGCGTATGGCGTTCGCCATGGCCGTTAGCGAAGGGTTCACCGCACCGATGCTGACGAAGAAGCTAGTGTCGACGACATAGAGATTGTCCAGTCCATGCGCTTTGCAGTTGACGTCCAGCACAGATGTCTGGGGATCCTTCCCGAATCGGCAGGTCCCTGCCTGATGCGCCACCCCTGCGACCGGAATGTCGTTTTTTAGATAGGCTTGTCGCGGTATGAGGTGGTCCGAACGCATACCCAGGTGGTTGAGCATCGACTTCAGCTTTTCGTACAGCTTTTGCGCCGGCACCTGGTTGTTTGGGGTATAAGTCAGGGTCAACTTTCCATCGTGATCGACCGTGACTCGATTGTTTGGATTCGGAAGATCCTCCGTCGATAGCCAGAAGTCCACCGCGTGTTTGGCGATGTCATCCAGCATCCCCGTCGGTGCCAACATTGTTTCGATCGGCTTTTCCCCCTTGTACATCGGTCCCTGCGACTTGCCCACCATCTGAATGTTGCCCATCGGGTATTCGAAGCCTTCTGTCCCGAAATAAAAATCATTTAGCGCGAGTGTCTTCTGGAACATCGTCGGATTTGGCTCGCATGAAAGTGCAAGTACCGCCTGGCTGTTATGGAACATGTAATTCCTTCCCACCTGGCCCGAGCCGTTCGCCAGGCCTTGGGGGTGCTTGTCGTTCGCCGACATCAGAAGCAACTTGGCACTGTTGGCCGCGCCGCAGGAAACCACAACAATGTCGGCCTGAAACGTCTGCGTGTCTCCTTGCACGTCCACCACGACCTCAGACACGCTGTTTCCATTAGCGTTGGTCTTGAGCTTCAAGGCCTGAGCATTGCGCAGCAGCGTGACGTTGGGGAACTCTAGGGACGGCCGTATCCCGATTACCTCGGCATCGGACTTCGCCTGCACCAGACAGGGGAATCCATCGCAAGTCTGGCAGCGAATGCATTTGCTGTTTGCCATGTTGCGCTCGTCCAACATGACGCCGCAGGGAGCCGGAAAAGGGTGATAGCCGGCCGCTCTTAGATTATTGAACAATTCCTGGATGCGCGGTTCGTTCGACACCGGCTCATTTGGATAGGGGTCGCCGCACGGGGGCTCAGTAGGATCCGTTCCTCGTAGGCCGTGCACGTGATACATCTGCTCCGCCCGCGTATAGTAAGGTGCCATCTCTTGGTAGGTGATCGGCCATGCTGGAGAGATTCCGTCGTAATGCCGTAACTCGCCGAAATCCTTGTCGCGCAGCCGGTACAGGGCAGCACCATACATTTTCGTGGCCCCGCCCACAAAGTAGTGCACTTGCGGTTGGAACGCTTTTCCATTGCGGTCATACCAAGTTTCCGGCGAAATGTAGCGGTTCTTTACAAACACCGAAGTGACATCCCAATTCTCGGCTTCGCGTTGGAGCCAGTCGCCACGTTCTAGAATCAGGATGTTCTTCCCCGAAGGTGCCAGCTGCCGTGCCAACGTGCCGCCGCCCGCTCCACTGCCGATGATGATGACGTCGTATCTTTGTGCCATAGATCTGCTCCCTCACAGCCCTGGGGCTTCTGACCGGCCGCTCATTGCGGACGGCTTGCTGGTAGGCGAGAGCAAATACAGCAAAACCCACTGTTGGTTCGCCTCGGCGATCTTGAACCAAAGACGGTTTAGCGGGGGACAGCATTTGATCGATCTACAGACCCCTGCCCCGAGGTGCCGAGTTGATATCCTGTTGCGCTACCTGCGCCAGTGCCTGCTTGTTTCGTTATAGAAGACTGGCAAGAGTCTGGGCACTGTCACAAGTGGCAGGGAGCGCAGAAATCATTGCCATGGTAGCGAAGCCCGATCGCGGTAAGATCAGCCAGCCTGGTTCGGTGTGGGAATGCGGAATGAGTCGGCAATCTCGGGGGTGAGTCCGTTCGCGCGCGCGATTGCGCCATACAAGCGGCCGCTATTACGCATCGTCCGCCGCTGTGTAGCAGTATCCAGCGCCACGAGTCCAAATTTCAAATGCCAGCCCTCGCTCCATTCGAAATTATCCGTAAGTGTCCAATGAAAATAACCGCGAATATCATGCCCTTGCTCGACCAATCGATGGAGTTCGTGGACCGCATTGACGATTAGCCATGGTCGGATGCGATCCTCGGCATCGGGCACCCCATTTTCCAGAATATAGATAGGCTTGCTGATTCGTGCTGCACGCTCTACGGCGGCTTTAATCGCCGCCGGGTAGGCTTCTCCGTAGGGCTTTTCCACCCCGCTGTCGCCCTGCGGAACATGCTCTGGCACGTACACCTTGCTGAAGAGTTGGGACGGATGCTTCATGCTGAACGCCACATGGAACCGGCTGTACACATTTAACCCGACAAAATCGCAAACCCTTTCCAGGGCTAGCCTTCCCTTCATCAGGTTGATAGGTAAGGTAGGGCGCCCCCGCTCCATGATTGTGAGAAAGATTTCATTGAAAAGATGACTGAGAAGGCTGGCGCTCCATCGGTCGAGAGGAAAAGCAGGATTCGCAGGTTGGAAAACCGCGTAGTTGTGCGCCCAGCCGACCTGTGCCTCAGGCTGAATGTCATGGATTGCGTGGTAAGCCCGAGCATGACAGAGCGCCATCGCATTCAGCACTCGGAGCGCGGTCCTTATTTGGCCTTTTCCTCCGGGCGGGAATTCGCCAAGAACGTACCCTAGGGCCGCGAAAACATTCGGTTCATTGAAGGTAATCCAGTGGCGACACAAATCCCCTAGCTCGGCGACTACTCGACGGACAAAGTCCTCAAAACGCTGCGCCGCAGTCTCATCAAGAAATGCACCCTGCTGCTCGAACCACTGTGGATGCGTGAAGTGGTGCAGAGAAACGAAAGGTTGGAGGCCGCGGTGCAGGAGGCCTTCGAGCATTTCTCGATAGCGGCGCAGCGCCGGCAAATTCCAATGTCCCGGCTGCGGCTCAATTCGGCTCCACTCCACCGATAATCGAAGCGCGTTCAACCCCATTTCTCGAGCTAGGTCAAAATCCGACTCCGCACAGTTCCACCAGTCACAAGCAACCCCACAAGCATCGCCCGACTTGATCTTCCCCGCTGCTTCCCAGAGCGACCACTGATTGTTTGCGTTGCCGCCCTCCACTTGGTGTGCCGCCGTCGACACTCCCCAGAAAAATCCTTTCGGGAAGTCGATCCGGGAACTGGTTGAAGCCGAGCGGGTCGTGACAAGTTGTGCGATTTCGGGAAGCAGTGTCATTCCTCTGGCATTCTAAGAGACGGGCGCGTCGCCTGGTAATACGAACTGATGGACCATAGCTAATGTTTCCTCAGGCTTTTGTGTGACTTGAATTCCCATGGGCCTTCATGGATGCCACAGGCGCAGCACCACTAGCGGGACCGAGCCATCGGCGAACCTCTCCGGCCCCTTCCCCGATCCCCTTCCGATATTTGTGCTCATGTGGGCCGGGCTAAGGGATAAACCCGCATTCAAACATCTTATTCACGATTGGCGCAGCAACTCTGTTCAGAAAGTGCTGGCGTAGTTGTGGATCTTGGTGCAAGGTTTGGACCACCTTCTCCTCCATCGCTTCTTTCTGAGCGGTCGGCGGTTGCTGCTTCTCCTGAGCCAGTTGTTGGCAGCTCGAGCTCTGGTACTTCTGAATGAGCTTGTCAGCAATCTTGTCGGCGATAGGATACTGGCTGGTGCCCTGAGCCCCTATAGCTTGCGGTGCGAATGCTATTGATGAGGTGACGAGGGCCAGAGCCAAGGCTCTTCCAACTCCAAATGTCTTCATGTTGCCTCCGTATGCGCCCGGTTTAGGCTGGTTCGACGCGACTGGAGATGCGATGATAGGAGGGCCTACCCACCTTGCGTACTGACAAAACATACAGATTAACGAACTACCAAAACGCCAGTACTACGGGAAAAAGGTGATCGTCGACAGTCAATGCTGGAGATAGAGTTGTGAATATCGGGTGGGCGGGATCTCGCACGCATCCTCTCACGAATTCTTAACCGAACACGGTTGCTACTCGTTACGAATCGAGGAATCGAGAGATCCGCTTGCGAGAACTCCGGATGCTCTGGTTGCGGATGCTTCGGTTGCGAATGCTCCGGCAGTGATTGTTCAGATTCCGGCCTCTCAGGGCGCTTAGAGTGATCGAAGCCTCCATCCGGACGCTTAGGGGCTGACGATTCGTGGGCCATATCTTGCCGCCGGCGGCAGGTTATAGCCTGTTGCCCAGCAGCCTGCTGACTTTAATGAGTCGGCTCGCAGCTGCCCTCGGTCCGCCGGACTCTTCTAGGCCGCTGCATGGGAACGATCTTGAAGAATTCATCCAACTGAAGGTCGAAACCGGAGCTAAAGCTGTAGCTCATCGAGGGCGAACTTCCACCCTATAATGAATCGAAGCAGGGGCTCAACGCGTTGCCGACACCTATCGAATTGACAAAGATCGCAATGCGGCATGGATGCGAGAAGAAGCGAAACAACGCAATTGCCGCTGTCTTATGCGGAGCATTGCCTGGGGTAGCCCTAAGCTTCCATTTTTCTTCGATTGCCTGGAGAGCGTGGCTAATTGGTCTGATCGTCGGTTTGATCTGGGGGAACGCTTTCGAATACCTCTATCATCGGTGGTTGCTGCACCAGTCTGGCAGTCCAATGGGGGCAGGACATCGCGCGCACCATGCTCAAATTGGTACGCCCGAGCAGGCAGAGCACGTGGCCCTCATCAGCTCCCCGGTGAACATTGTTCTTTTGTTCGTAATAAACGGAGTTCCCGCATTTCTGATTACTTCCCTGAGCGGAGTGCCGGGAATTCTTTCGGGCGTCTTCATTGGCTGGGCTGTCTATCTGATTGCGACTGAGGAGATCCATTGGCGTATTCACATGAACGGGTGGCTCCCGCCAGGTCTCCGGTTCGCGCGTGCTTATCACATGAGCCATCACGCTCGTCCGAATAGTCGCTATAACGTGTTTCTGCCGCTCTTTGATCTCCTCTTCGGAAATATGGGGCAAGCAAGAAGCAAGGTGCCTGTCTGACCTGATTGCCTGGCAGGGCTTGGGGGGTACAGCTGAAGCTCATACAACCAATTGACAAGGAGCCCTGGGCCTATGGATCTGCTGGCCATTATGGCCTGAAACTACTGTGACTACCTCGCCCGGCCGAGTACGAAAACGTTTTAGACCCAGTCGTTGAGGGACGGCGCAAGCATGCAAGAGAATGCAATGGCAGCCACCGGATGTCCAACTTTGCTCCCCGATACCCAGAGCCAGGGTCAGATGAACAAGTAGGCCGTTCATACACCCATCAGACGATCATCGCCCGACTCTCTGCTTTCTTTGGACTCGTCGCGGTGTTTCTTTCCTCGATCGGTCTCTATGGAATCAGTCTTATCTGGTCAGCCGCCGGACAGGTGAAATCGGGATTCGCATGGCGCTCGGCGCCGATCCGTTTAGTTTGGATTCCTTCGGATCACAAACCAAGCCAGTTCCTCGATGGTCGGCCAAGCGGACGGCATCCGGAAACCGGTTCTGGCAAGGGAGATCCTCTGGTTCCACGTCAATGCTCTCTGACTCCCGAAGGATTATCGCCCAAAAGGCGAAGAGAGCGCGTTCTCTTCAGAGTAATGAATAAGGCCCGCCCCGAAGACGATCGGGTTGCTGGGAAGACGGAAACGCTGCTTCGCAGCGGCTGAAGAATGACGGTCCACCCCCGGAAGGGTACACGTACCCGGGGTTTATTCCATTTTGCCAGCGGCCGGACCCACGCCGGTGGCCTGCTTGGTCTTGGGGTCAATACCGATCAGCGCAACTCCGCCCACTGCGCCGCGGCCGACGGTAACCACATGGCCACGAGCTCTCAGGTCGGCCTGTACTTCTTCCGGCAGAGTGCTGGGCACAGACAGGCTGCCCAAGCTCGCGCGGCTCTGGCCGAAGGAGCTGATGAAATGCGAGGTGGAGAAGCGCGGCGCCTTAAACGCCTCCTCGGGACTCATATCGAATTCAACGTAGTTGAGGATGACCTGGATGGCTGCCTGATCCTGCTGGTCGCCGCCAGCTACCGATATCGCCATTACTGGATGGTTGTGATGAAAAAGCAGCGTGGGGCTCAGGGTAATTCGGGGCCGCTTGCCGGCCTGAATGACGTTGGGGGTTCCCGCAAACGTATTCAGGCTGGTGAGTCGGCTTCCGTGAATAATGCCCGTGCGACCGGCCACGCCCGCTGTGCTCGACAAACCGCTAGGAGTCGCCGCGATGATGTTCCCAAACTTATCCGTCACACACATGACGGTGGTTCCGCCATGCCAAGGGCCGGTGATGGTGGGCGGCTTGGTCGGTTTCATCTTGTATGGGTCGCCCGGCCGGAGCTCGAGAGACGCCTTTTTCGGATCGATCAGCTCGCGCCGCATTTTGGTGTATTGATCGGAAAGCAACTGTTGCATCGGCACTTGCACAAAGTTCGGATCACCGTAATACTCGTCGCGATCCGCCAGCGCAAGTTTCTCCGCTTCAATCACCGTCTGGATGTAATCCGCCGAATTGAAGCCCATCTTCTTTACGTCGAAGCCTTCCAGAAGGCGCAGCGTCTGTAAGAGATAAGGCCCCTGCGTCAGCGGACCGGCTTTATAGACCGTGTAGCCACGGTACGTGGTTTTGAGCGGATCCACCACGGGAGTTTTGTGCGCGGCTAAATCCGCCTTGCGAAGGAAACCGCCCTTCTCGATATACCAGGCTTCCAGCGCGTCGGCAATGTCGCCGCGATAGAAGCGGTCCGAGACGGCTTGCAGTCTCTGCTGCCGCGTGCCTTTCGCGGCCTTTTCCGACTCCAGCAATTTGCGAAAGGTTACCGCCAAATCCGCCTGCCAGTTCACACCGGTTTCGATCCTGTTCCCGCTGCCGGTATCTATGTACCAACTGGGGCCGCCGGCATCCAGAATGGCCAGCGCCGGCTGCACGACCTCCTCAAAGCTTTTGGTTCCGTAAACTTTCAGCAGGGTGAGGATCGCACCTATCGTGCTAGGCACGGCGGCTGCCTTGACGTCACCGTCCGGGATTCCGTGTTCCATGTACCAGACGATGGCTTTGGGGTCGCGAGGGGCTTCCCCTTGTCCCTCCAGCAGCTTCACGTTTTTCTGGTCGGCGTTGAAAACGAGAATGGGAACCTCTCCTCCCACGCAGAACGCGCCTACATAAGTTACGGACAGTGCCAGCAGGGTTGCGGCGCCTGCATCGGCGGCGTTTCCGCCCTGTTCCAGAATCTTGATCCCGGCCGCAGTGGCGGCAGGCTTGCCGGAGACAACCACGCCCTGGCTGCCTGTGGCGATACTCGATCCCTGCGGACGGACTGGTGTTTTGGTGGCCTGCGGCCAAGCGAAGAGCGCGAGTAAAAGGAGGGAAACGGATGACATCGAAATGATCTTGCGCATAAGAGGTCAACTCCCGTTGTAGTGGCCGGCATCCTTTGACCGGCATCTCATCAAGGCTATATCAACTCTTCTTATTCCGCGCTGCCTCGGCCGCCGTGGCCGGGCGTAGGAGAGGGGAAGCCCGACCGCAGTTGTGTCGAGCCGTTCGGTTTGCTAGTTTGGCGTAGATGTCGCCGCCTGTGCCTGAACAACTCAGCACGACCATTGAGACTCTTTACCGATCGGAATCGGGCCGAGTTCTAGCGACGCTCGTGCGCCTCCTCGGAGATCTGGATCTCGCCGAAGAGGCCATGCATGAGGCATTCGCCGCCGCTCTGGAGTCCTGGCCTAAGACTGGTATTCCGGACAGGCCGCGCCCCTGGCTGATTTCAACGGCACGCTTCAAGGCCATCGATGGGAGGCGCCGGCGCGCGCGCTTCGACGGAACACAGAGAGATTTTGCGCTCTACATGGAAGCGCACAACAACGAAGCTTCCCTCGATGACGAGGAGATCGAAGATGATCGCCTCCGTCTGATCTTCACCTGCTGCCATCCCGCTCTGCCTCCGGAAGGGCAGGTTGCGCTCACCCTGCGCGAAATCTGCGGACTGACCACGGAGGAGATCGCCCGGGCATTTCTCGTTACGCCAGCAACGCTCGCCCAACGCATCGTGCGTGCGAAGGCTGTCATCCGCGCGAAAGCAATTCCATACCAGGTGCCAGTCTCCCAGGAGTTATCGGGCCGCTTAGGAGCTGTCCTCCAAGTGGTGTATCTGATCTTCAACGAGGGGTATTCGGCCGAAATGACAGGCGCCGAACTCAGCCGCGAGGCGATCCGTCTCGGCAGACTCCTGCTCGACCTGCTCCAGGAACCCGAAGTGATGGGCCTGTTGGGACTGATGCTGCTGCAGGAGTCGCGCCGCGCCGCCAGAACTTCTCCCGACGGAGACTTGATCCTGCTGGAGCAGCAGGATCGGTCGTTGTGGAACAGAGGTCAGATCGCTGAAGGCGCCTCTCTCGCGGAGCGTGCGCTCGCCTCGCACCGTTTCGGTGCCTACACTCTACAGGCAGCCATTGCGGCCGTTCACGCCGAGAGTTCCTCCGTAGAGTCCACGGACTGGCGCCAGATTACGCTGCTCTACGACCGCCTGCTTCAGATTCAGCCATCCCCGGTTGTGGAACTGAACCGCGCAGTGGCCGTTGCCATGTGCGAAGGTCCGGAGCAGGGTCTTTGTCTTATCGATGACTTGCTGGCGCGCGGGCACCTCTCCCATTATCACCTGGCGCATTCTGCCCGTGCGGATCTGTGTCGCAGATTACGGCGGATTCCGGAGGCCCGTGCTTCGTATGAGAAGGCGCTCGCCCTGGCGCCGCAGGAATCAGAGCGCCGTTTTCTCGCGAGGCGGCTCGGGGAATTGAAATAAAAATAGTTCGCCTCTGCTGTCGATTTTTTCTGTGCGGGACGACTATAGGATGAACGATCCAGCGCGCAAAGCTGTGCGGCTGGCTCCAACCAAGAGGAGAAGAACAATGAAATACATCTGTTTGGGATACTTCGACAAAGGCAAATTCGACGGCATGACCGAGGGCGAGCAACACGCGATGTTCGACCTATGCTTTGAATACGACGACCATCTTCGCGCCAACGGGCATTTTGCTGGTGGAGAAGCGCTTCAGCCTGCGGACACCGCCTTGACCCTGTATTGGAAGAACGGCAAAGTCGCAACTACGGACGGCCCCTATGCGGAAACCAAGGAACAACTCGGCGGCATTCTCGTCCTTGAGGCGCGGGACATGAATCATGCTGTGCAGCTCATAGCACAGCATCCGGCCCTGAAGTACGGCAGCGTTTTCGAGATTCGGCCAGCGGCAGACATGAACGAAATCGTGCAGGCAAGTGAGCAGCGACGCCGACAGAACACTGCACGCTGAAGACGGCCTGACGAAAAAGGATCGGTTTCGTGTTCGTTGGGAGCTAGAACCTGGCGTTGGTTCCGCTTGACAAACGGAACCCTTCACTGGACAGCCCCATCAGCTACGAGAAAAGCGGATCACGGAACGTGATCCTTCCTCGCTTGGTCCCAACCCTCGGTATCGTTTGCCACGAGCTTTAAAGTCATACCGGTAGAAGCTAGA
>DATJVZ010000204.1:0-20618 GCA_035501575.1 Terriglobales bacterium
CTGTACTTTTGGACTCCACCCGTTGGCACGGAGACGCCCTTGCCGGCCGACTAATTAGGAAGATTAGAGGAGGACCCGCAGGGCTCCTTCAAACTCCTCGTTTGCCCTGAGATCATGCCGAGGTTGCTGGGACAGGAAATGACTGGTAAAGGTTGGCTTTTCGAAGGCTCGTCCGAATAACATTGCCCGCGCTGCCCCCACTTCGCCTTGAACCTCTTGCGGAAGCCAGGGAGCTTCGCGGATTTGATCTGACTACAGGAGGAGTTTGCTCGTCGTATTGGCATAACTCAGGGGCATCTGTCAGCACTAGAGCGGGGGGCGAAGAAAGCAAGTGCAGGCGTACTTTTGGCGATTAGCCGAGAATTCGGGGTCTCGGTCGACTGGCTTCTCACTGGCCCAGGCGCCTAAGAAATGACCCCACTGCGGTCAATGCGTACCAGGGTTAAAAAAACGTGTAGCGAACAAAAAGCGAATATGGTATTCTCTGAACTGGCGCTGGTTGGCTCTGGCACTTAGCATGAACGACGATGGCAAACGGTTGAGTCCTGGAACGACTATCCCTACATCAGGCAGCGGGCACTTTGGTACTCGAGTCTCGCGGACCCCGCGGTCCTGGCGGAAGTTCATTTGTGCAACCAGGTTGCACGAAAATGTGCACCCAATGTGCACCCAGGGTGCACAAACCCGGCGGAGGCATCGAAGGCTTGCTGCTTGCTTATTTCACGTGAGCTGGGGCCATGATGCAGTTCGACGAATCAGTCCAGCGCTACTAGCAAACGGAAGGGGCGAGTCCTGCGCCAGCAATACGATTCAAAGTCCCGGTCGAGGGTGAGAATGTCTCCTGGGCTCAGTTCATCAGCGAGCTGAACCCGCGACTTCCACGGGTAAATCTCGATACTTCCTCGGGACGCTCGTACTCGCAGCGGTCGAGCGCGAAGCTGAAATGGAATCTGGAAGATTCCGCGCTCCACATTGTCGAGCACAGCTTCCGCAGCTCCAGGTAGCCTGCGCAAGAGATAGCAGCTTTCGGCAATGACCGCTTCGCAGTTAACCAGCAGACCTACGAGTCCCTTGAGAGCCGCCCGAAAGCGGGCCTAGAGTATGCGCTTGGCGGAATCACGGTTTGTTTGCGCATCAGATCTGTGGGAGTAAATGAGAAGTCTGACTACGCCAGAAACGGGTTTCGAACGCGCACACTGCCGTAAAGTCTTCCATGCTCAAAATCCTCAGAGATGATCTCAGGCAAGCCGTAGTGCTCCGCATATGCCCAGAGATGCGCATCGAACCAAGATAGTTGGTAGGCAGCCATGCCGCGCAACGCCGTCCTCACCACCTGAGCATCAGGATAAAGAATAGGAAACTCCATCATGATGTCTTCGGCTTGGCGCCACGCCTCCTCACGCGGCAACAGGGAATAGCCGTCGGGTCCCACCCGGGTCACAACCGAAACGAATTCTACAAGCGCTTGGTTGGGAATCCGCAGAACCGCTTGAAGGAGCCCCTGCCGCAAGAGGGTGCGTGCGGTCTCGCGTTTCTCTGGAAAGCGTGGATCACATCGGTAAACGAGAATGTTCGTATCAACGAGGGAAGCCACGCTGGTAAAGTTCCTCTCGGGTCCATCCGCGACTTTGGCGGCCAGCCTTCGAATGAACCCCTTTCCTCAATTGTTCTCTCTGAATCTTGCTGAGACGCTTGCTGCCTTTATCAAACAGCTCGAGCCTTTCACCGAGGGTCAAAGGATGTTCGGCTTTGGCACGATTGCGGGCTAACGATACGCGAATACTCTCACCCGCCGGAATCCACTGCAATTCATCCCCAGGTCGAATCCCATACTGGTCAGCGATCGCTTTCGGCACAGTCAATTGTAATTTGCTAGTGACCTTGCTCATCGTCCTTACTATAACAAGGACAGAATCCTTGTGCAAACAGACGTAATCCAATTGGGTATTGGGAGTAGGGATACGGTTTCTGGTGGCATACTACGGAAGGCCTCCAACAAAGACCTTTCGCGCACAACTCGCGATGGACTCCAACCAGGGCGGACCAGTTCGTCTATACCAGTGGGGGCCACGGTCTAGTCGGGCTTGCACATTCGATTTCATAGACCGCGTTGCCAGCCCCGTTTGTGACCGCTTCAGAATGTGAGGTGGGCCATAGCTGAGGCAGTTTACAAAGAGCGTTCTGAACGATCACATTTACTCGCCCTACTTCGCTGCCACTCCAAAAAAAAATCCATGTTGACCTTCAACTGGTCCCAGAATTCGGGAACTTCGAGGCTTCGATCTGACGCAAGCCGAGTTTTCGCGGCGCATTCGTGTCACCCAGAGCTATCTTTCGGCACTGGAGAGGGGAGAGAAGGAACCTGGCGCAGGGGTACTTTTGACGATTAGCCGAGAATTCGGGGTCTCGGTAGACTGGCTACTCACTGGCCAGGCGCCTAAGGAGTGGCCTCGCCGCGGTTAATGCGCACCAGGGTTAAAAAAACTTGTAGCGAATAAAAAGCGAATCTGGTATTCTCTGAACTGGCGCTGGTTGGCTCTGGCACTTCGCATGAACGACGCTGGCAAACGGTTGGGTCCTGGAATGACCCTTGCTGCTCAGGCAGCGGGCACTTTGGTACTCGAGTCTCTCTCCCCGACCCTTGGGCGGGCGGAAATTCATTTGTGCAACCAGGTTGCACGAAGATGTGCACCTAGGGTGCACAAGCTCGGCTTCCCCTACAACCCCGCGTTTGTATGACAAACCAAGAACCCTCGATTGCGGGCGACCGACACTCAGCAACCGACACGAACTAAACTAAGAGCCTGTAACAAAACCCTCCCTGAGATTCGTAGCGATCACTTGTCTGTCTTGCTGGTTTGCCAGTTTACCGAGTGGGCTCCTGCTTCGACCGGATTAAATCCATTCAACTGTCCATCTGAACTTCAGAGTCACCCATCAGATCGGCATGGGCTATTAGTCTCAAGGCAGTCCCAGCGGCTTAGGAGGCAAGCGCGATCACTGGTGATAAGCAATTCGCGGTGCTCTCCAATTCCAGACCTTTCGGCAGCGGCTCACCGAAGGTGCGTGCGACATCGTCTCGGACCGGCAGGTTAAAGTCCAACAATGGCCGCAAAAAAGCGTCGTCTGCAACTCCGGCTGACTTCAGTTTTACGATAGCGGACCGTATCACCTCCGGGCTGATGTCTCGAGTGCGATCATCGACGCGCCTGCCTAGCTGAACGATGGCTGAGGTCGTCTCATGGGTCAGTTCACGCAAGTTTAGAAGCGCATTGATCCAGTCGGCTGCACGCTCCGCGGGAATCACGCAATGGAGCGATCCGTAGAGCGGGATGCGCGCTCCGATTCGGCCCAGCGACCACAACCAGCCGCCGTCGGACGGTTCTTTTTTAAGCTTACGAAGCAACTCACCTCCAGGGGCGGCGCGGGTTGTGGCTGGCAGATGCTCGAGGCTGGCAAGCAAACGCCAGCCCTCGTGCTCCACCTGGGAATTCAATCGCGTGCGAGGCTTCTTGCGGCCAATACCGAGATCTCCAAGGTGGTTCCATAGTTCCTGTTGATGAGCGGTAGTGAGGCCGCCTGCGATCCTCCGCCACAGCACAAGCCAATCGACTTGGCACTGAAGCTCCCGCGGGAACGCTAATCCCGCCTGATAGATCCGGTGTGCCTGGGTAGTCCGCAGATTGTCATTCCGGTCTCCAAAGCCTGGCCGCAGACAATATCCGAACAGATTGAGCCATCGCACTTCGTGTCGCGGACTCAGCTTCCGCCCATCTGCCACCTCGAGCAGCGCATCGCAGAAGGCTCGCACCGTGAGGATAGGCCAGGATTCCCTTTTCAGCCCGGCGATGGACTCCAATGTACCCACCAGTGCAGCAGGATCGGCAGGATCACTCCGGACAGGTCCAGATCTGCTGAATACGCTCTGAATCAGCCGAACTGCAGAACTCAGCGCCGGCTCTGAAATACTCGATGTATGTCGGATTGAGGTTGAGGCTGGCAGAGATGTGAACTCGCTTTCATTGGTCGCACTCGCCTCGCGCCTCAATTCGAACTGAAGCCGCCATCGGTGTGGCGAGTTCACCGACTCGCACCAGAGTTCGAGAGTCCCCATCTCGGTAAAGCTCACCGATAGCCGCACTGCCAGTTCCGTCTGCTGGAGCCTCTTTCCATAGCGCAGCAGTGTCACCAGCGGCGCGTGCCGATGAATCTCATCGGGATCTAGGTCGGCGATTACACGGTGCGCGTGGTGACGAATCGTCGAGCTGTACAGATGAAATGATACCGGACGGTTTGCCAGCACCGAGAACTCGCGATCCAGAAGCGGCAGTGTCGTGCCTTCATCTGTGCCTGCAGGCAACACGCAGACCGCCTTGACACCATGTTCCGAACGCATGCCCACATAGAAGGTCCTGGCACTGCCGGCTTTGATACGCAGTCCGGTGCCCCGCCTCACGCGGCCGTAATAGGCAGCGCCAATAGCAACAGCGCTGCTCAGGACCTCGTGGTTCAGAATTTTCGGACGCCACCCGCCGCCGTCACCAAACCAATTACCAATAGCCTCGGTGATCCGCTCGCGAACCATAGCCGGTATACAGAAGCCCCCGTTAAACAGAATGGCGTCTGGCCTTGCCGTGGGCGGGCCATTAGCGGGGCACATCTGAGAATGGTTTCCGGCACCCATCGCGACGGCCGCGTGCTTGAGGAAGGCTGCGAGATGCTTGGTGATAGCAGGGTCGGTAGCGTATGGCAGGCCGATCTCGCGAAGGCCGGCGGCGCGCGTGCGCAGGGGTATTTCGCCGAACGCGGTCAGCGGCAAAAAACCGTTAGTGACCAACTCGCTCACCTCCTGGCGGGTTAACTCGCTGCTTACCATTTGCCCTACGACCGATCGTCCACCACCCAGAATGTTGATCGGGAGGCGATCGACGTTTTGCTCGCTGAGCAGGCGCTCCTTGGCCGCCGCACACATAACTACTAATGCATGGCGCTGGTGCAGACTGAGTTTTGTGCCGATTTTCTGTTCTACGCGACGCGCCAGCGCGAGATCGAGATTCTCGCCTCCAAGCAGCAGATGTTCACCTATGGCGGTGCGCTCAAATTCAACCTTTCCACCTTGGACGTGGGTACGTATGAGGCTGAAGTCCGATGTGCCTCCTCCGATGTCGCAAATCAGCACGAGCTCGCCGTCTTGCAGATGTCCTCCGAGAGTCTCGTGATGCTCCGCCATCCACGCGTAAAACGCGGCCAGCGGCTCTTCCAGCAGTGTCAAGTTCTGGAGCCCAGCCTGGTGTGAGGCTTCCACTGTCAGCTCGCGCGCTTCCTCGTCGAACGAGGCCGGCACGGTCAGTACGATTTCCTGGTTCTCAAAGAGCTGTTTCGGATTCGCAGCGTGTTTGGTCGCCATCGCGTGGTTCCAAGCATTCCGTAGATGCAAAAGATAACGGGCAGAGGCTTCGACGGGTGACACCATCGGCTCGGGCGGTTCTGCCTCGCGGGGCAGAATATTGGAGGTTCGATCGATGGCGCTTTGGCACAGCCACGATTTCGCCGAAGATACATGCCGGCCTGGTGCGAGCGCACCTTGGTCGCGGGCCATGATGCCAGCGATCGCTGAGGGATGTCCTTCCCAAGGCAGATTCACTGAGCCCGAGGAAACTTCATCTTCCGTCGGGAAATAAAGAAAGGACGGTAACAGTGGCGCCAGGCGCACTTCACCGGGCCCCGTGAGCTGCGCAACTTCAAAGACCCGGATACCGGACGGCAAAGGCCCGTTGGCGTCGTCGTTGGTATCGATGTAGGCCACGGCGCAATTCGTGGTGCCCAGATCGATGCCA
Organism: Terriglobales bacterium; assembly: GCA_035501575.1. GTDB lineage: Bacteria > Acidobacteriota > Terriglobia > Terriglobales > Acidobacteriaceae > JAFAGX01. The sequence goes on from DATJVZ010000204.1 coordinate 5,838, forward strand.
ATCAGGTAGCGGGATGGACCTTCCATCACGGCCTCACGACCGGCTGCGATCGAGTCGTCATGCCTCGCTCTTCTCGCGGATGTTCAGTTCGAGCTTCCAGCGGTTCGCACCGTCGCGCGAAGCACACCAAAGCTCGAGCGTACCGATTTCTGTCACGCGCGACTCCAAGCGCACGGGTAATACACTCCCCTGCTGACCCTCGAGCGTTAGCGTCACTTCCAGCGGGCTAAGTTCCTCGATCTCGCCACCCCAATCCTCCAAAAGGTCACCCACATGGTCTTGCTTTCGAATTGTGGAACTCAGGAAACGGAATTCTGCGGGCTCGCCCACAACCAGCCCAAACTCCCGATCGGGAACAACTGCCTCGGTGCCTTCCTCCATGCCAAACGGGGCCACGCAGAGCGCCTTCAAGGGGGCTTCCATGCCTGGGACGGCTGGCATCGCGCTTTCGATTCCGATGTAGTAGGTGCGCGAGACGCCACTCCGGATCCGTACTCCGTGTCCGCGCCGCGCCCTTCCGTAGTAGGCGGCTCCGCGCGCCACTGCGTGCTCCAGATCAGGTGCATCCAGAACATCGGCCGCACCCAGGGCATCAAATCCTTCGTCAGTGACCCAACTATTGAGCACTTCGACCAGCCGCTTACGCAGCACCTCCGCTTTCATCACGCCGCCATTGAACAGAACGTGCGTCGGGCATGCCAAGCCGCTTCGCCCCCGACGAATGCTGCCGGCTTCCGGGCTGTTTTTTACCTGCTGCGAAAGGAAGCGTGCCAAGTGCCTAGTGACAGCCGCATCAGCAGCGTAGGGCAGACCCAGTTCCTGAAATCCGATCCGGCGCTGCCTGACCGGCATTTCGTCGCTTCCCACCTTAGGGAAGAATCCTTCCACCAGGACGCGGTTGAGTTCTTCGCGCAGCAATTCCGTCTTGATGGTCCCGCCAACCAGCTTGCGTCCTTTACCCAACAGGGTGACGTCTTGTTTCTGGGTCTTGGGATGCTCGAACAGATGCTCCTTCGCGGAACGGCACTGGTGCCACAAGACCTGCAACTGATAGGTATCGATGCGATGGCTGTCGGCTTCCAGTTTCTGCTGCAGCAGCCGGGCGAGTGCAAGGTCCATATTGTCGCCGCCCAACAGGATATGCTCACCAACCGCAACCCGCTTCAGTGCCAGGTCGCCGTTTTCTTCCGACAGCGCGATCAGGCTGAAGTCGGTGGTTCCGCCGCCCACATCGCAAACTAAAACCAGGTCACCCACCTTGATGCGCTTGCGCCACGCATCTCCCTGGCTCTCAAGCCATGCATAGAAAGCGGCCTGCGGTTCTTCGAGGAGCGTGACGCGCTGCAATCCTGCCTGCTCAGCCGCGCGCCGGGTCAGCTCTCGCGCCTCCTCATCGAACGAGGCAGGCACGGTGAGCAGAACGTCCTGCTCCGCCAGGCTATGACCCTGTCCGTCCGCCCCATGATGCGCGTCCCACGCCGTCCTGAGATGTTGCAGATAACGCGATGAGACTTCCAGCGGAGAAAGTTTCCTAACTTCTTCCGGAGCCTGCCAAGGCAGAATCGGCGCCGTCCGATTTGCAGCCGCATAAGAAAGCCACGACTTGGCGGATGCGACCAGCCTTCCCGGACTCTCGGCTCCGCGCTTGCGAGCCAGTTCCCCAATGACAAACTCCGGTGCCGCGTCCCAAGGCAAGCTCAGGCTACCCTTGGGAAAATCCAAGTCGCCTGGAATATACAGAAAGGATGGGAGCAATGTCCGCTCGGCCACTTCGTTCGGATTGACAATCTGCGGAATGCCGTCAACTTCGATGCGGGCGCTCTCCAATCCGTCGGCCCTCTCACAGTAAGCTAGAGCGGAATTCGTAGTACCTAAATCGATACCAACAATAAATTCTGAGTCCAACAAAAATCTCCTGTAGGGGTTGCGGTGAAATTGCTCTGAATGGCGCACAGAAACGGGCTTGCTAGACGACTTCAACCTCTGCCGGTGCCACGATCGCCCGTCCCGAACCCTGCGGCAATGACGGTAGAGTTACTTGGGAGACGCGCCAGCCGCGATGGCGCAATAAACCACGAATCGGTGGTTGCCCGGTTACACTGCCGATCAGTTTGATAGCCGCCGGATCGAAGCCCAACGGCACCGTAACCGGATGGTCCTCCTCGGAAGAAAGGATCGGTTCGAGTTTGATGTAGCGTTCCAGAACTTGGCGGCAGGAGCTGTGGATGCTGCGCACAGCTGCCCCGAGTTGCCCGTCAGGGTAGGAAGAAACATCCTCTTCCAGAAAGTCCACGAGGCGGCCATCACGTTGCAACAATGCCAGCATCTGTACCGCTCGGTCGAGCGCCGCAGAATCCGATGCATCAGCTCCGGACTTTTCCGTCGCCGCAGGCACCCTTGTTGCAGCCATCACTGGTGCCTCTGCTGTAGAACTTGATAGTGCTTGCAATATTTCCTGCGGAATCTGTCCCTGAAACAATAGCGAGAAAAAACAACGGAACGCAAAAGACAGCCGTGCTGAAAAGCCAATCATAACTGCTCCAAAATCCGAACTAACCTCCTCACGAATAGACAGCAGCTCTATTTTAAAGTAGTTATCTTAAATGCGCTGGCCCGTGCAAAACTCCGTCATGGAATGAACGGAGGCCACCACCCACAATCCACCCCGCATGTGTCTTATGCTCGCTGCTGCTGATAGGCAAGCGGTTCATGAGCGCCAGATGGCTGTCTAGTTGATTGCTAATCGCTCGGTTTCCCGAAATGCACCCATGAATCTGAGTGATCTTGAAGCTGTTCCGCTCACAACCACGAAACTGCTCCGAACTCACAAGAGGATCTGCCCTGCTTCGTCCCAAAGCCGGCGAACAACATCGGCCGCGGGTATGGCTTGAGCAAGGCCCGCGGATTGACCCGCCCAGGCCTGCATGCGCTAACACCTCCCCGTCTTTTGAGCCTCGGCTCGCATGGCCGAGGTAAGCCCCGTTGCACGGGATAAGGCGGCGCCTGGGCCGACATACTCAGTCGCTAGATTTCGGTCATACTGGTGTCATGAAAAAGCTCATTAACTCTCCTCAAGACATGGTTCGCGAGGCTCTCGAGGGGATGGAGGCGGCCCATGGCGATTGCCTGCGTATTAACTACGACCCAGTCTATATCGTGCGTAAGAATGCGCCGACTCATGGCAAAGTTGCCTTGGTTTCTGGTGGAGGCAGCGGACATGAGCCGATGCACGGCGGCTACATTGGAAAGGGAATGCTCGACGCAGCCTGTCCGGGCTACGTCTTTACTAGCCCTACTCCGGACCAGATGTTCGAGGCCAGCAAGGCCGTGAACGGGGGTGGCGGAATCTTACATATCGTCAAGAACTACACCGGCGATGTTATGAACTTCGAGCTCGCGGCAGAAGTGCTGCGGGCAAACGGTCTACAGGTCGATACTGTTCTCACTGACGACGATGTCGCTGTTGAGAACAGCTTGCATACCGCCGGCCGCCGCGGAGTCGGCTTAACCGTTCTTATGGAAAAACTGTTAGGTGCCGCGGCCGAGGAAGGCATGCGATTGTCGGCCCTAAAGAACCTCGGCGATACCATCCGCCAAAGCGGAAGAAGCATGGGCCTGGCGCTGAGACCTTGTATCGTACCTCATGTTGGCAAGCCTTCCTTTGAATTGCCGGAAGATGAAATCGAACTCGGTATCGGGATCCACGGCGAGCCCGGCCGTAGGCGCGTTAAACTGGCGAGCGCCGACGAGATCACTGAGATGCTGATGGAGCCCGTCATTCGAGACCTACCATTCAAACAGGGCGATAAAGTGCTTCTGTTCGTGAACAGCATGGGCGGAACTCCGCTCATCGAGTTGTACATCGTTTATCGCAAGGCTGCACAAATCGCGAAAAAGCACGGGTTGAAGATTGTGCGCAATCTGGTCGGCGCCTACATCACTAGCCTGGAGATGGCGGGGACGTCGATCACGTTGCTCAAGATGAACGACCAACTGACCAAGCTCTGGGATGCTCCTGTCGACACGCCGGGGTTGCGCTGGAGCTAAGACACTCGCTGCAATGGAATATTTAACGCTCGAAACAGCGCGGTCGTGGATCAAAGGGGCTGCGCTTCTCATTTCTGAGAATGCGCCGATGCTTACGCAGTTAGATACGGCTATCGGTGACGGGGATCATGGCGAAAATATGATGCGCGGCTTCACTGCCGTGGAGAGAAAACTTGAAACGGGGTCGCCGCCGGATCTGGCGGCATTGTTTAAGCTGGTGGGCATGACTCTGCTTTCTTCGGTTGGAGGCGCGTCCGGACCCTTATATGGCGGGTTCTTCCTCGAGTTAGCCAAGTCATCGGCCGGCAAGGAGAAGCTCGGTAGAATTGAGTTCGGGCAGATTCTGGACAATGGCTTGGCTGATATTCGACGTCGCGGCAAAGCGCAACTGGGCGACAAAACCATGGTCGATGCGTGGTCGTCGGCACTCGAAGGCTATCGGTCGTCCGCAAGCGGTGACCTCGGCAGCGCGCTGCTGCTCGCTTCTGATCGAGCGAAGGCCGCGGCTGAAGGTACAGTGCCGATGCTCGCGCGTAAAGGACGAGCTAGCTACCTGGGCGAGCGCAGTATTGGTCATCAGGATCCGGGTGCGACCTCGACCTGGTTATTGCTGAAAGCGCTGGCGTCGGTTTGCAATTCGAGCGGTTCGTAGGTGAGGCTTTGCAACATGGTTGGGTTGGTTCTCGTTTCTCACAGCAAAAGGCTAGCCGAGTCGGTGCGGGATATGCTCCTGCAAATGACGTCGCCCAATTTTCCCGTGGCGGTTGCCTCCGGCGCCGGAGCCGAACACGAACAACTGGGCACCGATGCCATCCATATCTCTGAAACCCTGCAGAAGCTAAGCCGGCCCGATGGGCTCTTGGTGCTCATGGATCTGGGGAGCGCCGTCCTCAGCGCCGAAGCTGCGCTGGAACTGCTCGATCTTTGCCCGGAAATGAGAATCCGTCTATGTGCCGCACCTCTGGTGGAAGGGGCAATTGCTGCCGCCGTGCAGGCCAATGGGGGAGGTAGCTTGGAGGAAGTCGCACGCGAGGCCGAGAGAGGCCTTGCCGGCAAGGAGCAGCAACTTAAGCGTAAAGGAGACATTGCCGCGACCTTGAGGACTTCTTCTCGGCCAAGTTTGGTTGCCGAAACTTCGGAGCTTGTGCTGACGGTGAGGAACGAGCACGGGCTGCATACCCGTCCCGCAGCTGCTCTCGTTCGTGTGGTAAGCAAGTTTGCCTCTTCCGTAGAGATTGCCAACATGAGGTCGGGCCAGGGATCTGCATCTGCGCGCAGTCTCACAAGCCTTGCATTGCTCGAAATCCGCCAAGGGGATCAAATTCGGGTCCTAGCCTCCGGCAACGATCGCGACGCTGCGCTAGAGGCGATCCGCGAACTGGCCGATCGCGGTTTCGACGAGCCGCTTCAAGCTGCCTCTTCCCCGCAGGTTCTACGTAACGCGGCCGCCACCTCCTCACAGGAGACACGAAATTCCAAGGTGGGCGGAATACCGGGTTCGAATGGAATCTCGATTGGACCGTTGTGTGTGCTCGAACCTCTAATGAGGGTACCGGACGATCGTCCGAGCGGCGATCCGGATGCGGAACTAAGAAAGCTCGATTTGGCCATGAAGGATGTTGAGTTGGAGCTATCGCCGGAGAAGCATTCGTCTAGTCCCCTCACCTTAGGGCCATCCACTGAGATTCTTGAGGCGCAGGCCTTGATCCTAAGCGACCCGGCGCTTTGCGAGCAGCTGAGGTCGAGGTTAGAAAACCCGCACACTTCCGCAGCGCGCGCCTGGCTAGACGCGATGCGAGACCTGGCTACGCAATATCAATCCATGGACGACCCGTACCTCCGTGAGCGATCCACTGACGTTTGGGATATTGCGCGCCGCGTGCTGCATAGGCTCAGGGCTACGAATCATTTGCTCGCAGTCCGACTCGATCGTCCTAGTATTGTGTTTGCGAATGAGCTGTTGCCGAGCGAAGCGGTCGAGTGTGATCCCGCGACCGTGCTCGGGGTGATCACTAGGGAGGGGAGCGCCACATCTCATAGCACGATTCTCTTGCGCACCCTCGGCATTCCGGCCGTATTGGGGGCAAGTGGGATTGACGAGCACGCAGCCGGGAAGACGGTAGCACTGGATGGCGGTACCGGTGAAATCTGGATCGAACCTGACCAGCAGAGTCTTTCGATACTGCAGGCGCGGCGGCAGGAGTTCCTTGAGCGGGAGAATCGAGCCAAGGCCGAGCGATCCCGTCCGAGTACGACCCTTGACGGTGAACGGATCGAGATACTAGCCAACATCGGCAGCGCCGTCGACGCGCGGATCGCTGCCGAGAATGGCGCTGAGGGTGTGGGCCTCTTGCGTACGGAGTCAGCCTTCCTGCAACACAGCTCTGCGCCCAGCGAGGAGGAACAGACTCTCTCTTTACGCCAAGTCTTTGCCCGGATCGACGGTCCAATCATCGTTCGCACTCTCGACGTCGGTGCCGACAAACCTCTACGGTTTTTTCCGCAGAGAGAAGAACGAAATCCCTACCTCGGGGTGCGCGGAATACGCTTATGTCTGCAGTCGCCGGCGTTGTTTCTGTCGCAGCTGCGCGCCATTCTAAGGTCCGGAGTTGGCCACGACATCTGGCTGATGTTCCCGATGGTGTCCACCGTCGCCGAGGTGGACGAAGCCTTGCATATGGTCGATCAGGCACATCACGAGTTGACAGTAGCAGGACGTCGCCACGTTTGGCCCATCAAGCGAGGGGCGATGATTGAGGTGCCGGCCGCCGCGCTGATGAGCAAGTGGTTGGCGGAGAAACTCGATTTCTTCAGCATCGGAACAAACGACTTGACGCAGTACGTGATGGCGGCCGAGCGCGGCAATGTGTCGTTGGCGGGTTTGCAGGACAGTCTCCACCCGGCCCTGTTACACCTGATAAGAGCCGTGATACACGGCGCTAAGGCCCATAAACGCCATGTCTCTGTTTGCGGTGATGCGGCGTCAGATCCTTTGTCCGCAATGACCTTTGTCGGCCTAGGTGTCCGTAGCCTGAGCGTCAGACCGAAGCAGGTAGCCGAGATCAAATCATTGTTCCGGTTTTTGAAGATGGCTGATCTCGAGCAGCTCGCCGGTGACTCATTGCGATGTAGTAATGCGGCGCAAGTGCGGATCTTGGCGAAAGAACGCCTGAATGCCATAAGTAACACGAATCGAAATCCCTAATACTATCCGTACCCGATCGGGGGCTGAGATAAGCGTCTCGGTTGCACATCCAATCTAGAGCGGTTGCAAACAAGCTACGGGGCTGGACGGGCAGTGTATTAAAAAGACATTACTCTGTAAGCTGAGTCGCGCGAAGCAGGCATCAGGACAAGAATTCTTGAATTCAGTTGCCGACAATCCATCCTTGGAATGCAGCAGCTAATACGCCATCTGTTTCCCGGACCCGCTCAGTTGATTACCACAACGTCGTATACGTCCAGTTCCGGCAAAACGAACTCGACTTTTGCTCCGCGCACTGACGAGACTTCGATTGCCTTCGCGCCGCCATCGGGCGAAAGAACCTTAATACGCTTGCCGTCGATCTGTTTGATCACTCCGTCTAGGTTAACGCTTACCCGAACATTCTTGGGAGGGGTGTTGTAATTGACGAGATGCACTATGATCCGTTCACTGTCCGTTTTTCTAACTACGTTAGCGGCTACGTAGTTGGTCCCGAAAATCGTGATCACCTGCTCCCCGGACAACTGCCCGATCTTGGCCAGCAATTCCCGGCGACCGTTCTCATTTTCCACTTCCTCGAGCATTGACGCCGGGGATTGCACATCAGCAAGTTCCCGCAGTTCGCGGGTGCTTCCAATGGTGTAGATCTTCCCGCCATTCTTCTTGTATGTACGGATAGCCGCAATCTGGTCAGCATCCATCCAGGGGATGTTGGGGATGACGATCACGTTGTACCGCAAAAGCAACTCGGGCGTTAAGCGGTGCAGGAGGACGACGTCGTACATCACATTGCTCTCAGCCAGCGCATTGTAGACATTGGTGCGTTTTAGCGTGACCTCGAAACTTGGAATGTGTGGTGGCGAGACCACGCCAATCTTGCTGACGCTAGCCACGTCCGTGTAAAGGTCCTGGTGATCGGACAGAAAGGTGAAATAGCGTCGGATGTCTCCCCACGTCTGGACGGCAATGGGGTTATCCTGCATGATCCAGCCGTGCAGCAATTTCTCGCCGGCCTCGGCGATGGCGAAGTGGGACTGAAAGGCTGAGGCCTCGGCGATCGGCTTTTTCCACCCCACCTTCATCCCATCGCGCACGTCGTGTGCGCCCGGATTCGGCACGCCAGGGTCGGCGCCCTCATACTTGCTCTCGTAGGACTTCACGCCGTAACCGGAGGCGTAATAGAACCTGGCCTGCGCAATGTTGTGTACCCATTTTCCGTCCCACACGCCGGCTTCACTGGTGCCTTCGGTCTTGACCAGGTCCGCAACTTCGTCAACTAGGATGTTGCCCTTACAGTTGCCGAAGATCGAGATGTTCTTGTTCTTGCTGGCGGCGAGTTGACGGACTTCGTCCAGGAAGTGGATGACGTCGCCTGTCCCGCCAATGGACCAGTCGTAGTACAACTCATCAACGCCGGCGTCGATCGCGATCGCAGCCTGCTTCAGCAGCACGTTGCGGCGGTAGTCCTCATTTTGCAGATCGGCAGCGAAAGTGTTGTTCGGCGCGCGCCAGACGAGATTTCCGAATTCATCCTGGCTGACCCACCTTCGCTTTTCAGGGTGCATTAGAACGTCACGAATTCCAAGACCGCCCACGGAGTTGAAGGCTGTTACCCGGATATTGTTCGCGTGGCAACGGTCAATGAAAGCCTTGACGCGATGATATTCTTCGCTCGATGTATCCATAGGAACGTGGGTCGCGACGAGATTGATATGGGCTTCCGCAAACATTTCGAACATGCGGTCAAGATGATCCCAATCGATTCCTGCCCGATAGAAATTCACCTTGCCGCGCCGTGCCCACGCAGGGATGTCTTCGAGCGAACGCTTCTTTTCACTTCTGTAGTTGAAAACGAAGTCGAAGTCGCGGATGGTGGCGCTTCGTCCCCTGCCCAGTAGATGATAGGTCTGGCCGATTAGCGTCGGTGCAGTCTGCGGGACAGATTGAAGCGCGACATCGATCACCTCGTAGCCAGCGGCACCAGGGCTTTTGAAGAATTCGATCTCATTCAGGCCTGCCTGGAGGTGGGTGGGTGTCAAGGGGATGACGACTTTCCCTATGATGTCGTCGCCACTTGAATAGGAATACCAGCCTTCCTTGCCGGGTTGGTTCTTTTCTGTGCTTTGGGACGGCGCGCCCACCTCTCCCATCAACCCGGGGAGATCGTACGTGTGGCCGTTCACCGTCAGGTGGCCTTGCCCCGGTGCGACGCCACTGACGAGAACCAGCAGGCCGGGCGAAGTCAACTGCTCGGGCGCGTCAACTATGATGACGTAGCCCTTGACCCTGTCCGTGCGGCCAGACAGTTCGTAGTCGTACGAAGGCGCCACGACATATGCCTTGTAGGAGACGTTGGCGGGCTTAGACGCGTCTTGAGCGCGGCAAAGAACTGTACGTCCCACGAACGCGAACACCACCGCTCCCACAAGCATGCAAATGATTCTTTTTGTCATCACGTCATCCTCCTCGATCATCCTTCCAGCGTCCGCGCTCTCCCGCAACCAGACAATGTCGAGGGATACCGGGTCCCTTATATTCCGGCAGGAACTGCTGTTCGGAGCAGTGATTTCTATCACGGCAGGTCCGACTGAACACCTGTCGGTCAGTCTGGCGCAAGAAGCGGCCCCCCTGGCGAGTTACGTAAGTGCTTTATCGGACGCGCGCAATCCAAAAAATGACGAGGAACAAGTATTTGGGGCGCGTTCGATAAAGCGGTCAGAAGGAAGCCGCTCGCGTTTGCGGCGGACGCGGGTCTATGGGGAATGCCAGCGGAAGAAGGGTGCGGCCGATGTGGTGAGTGGTGAGTGGGTGTGCTTCGAGAGTGAGCCGCCCGACCGGGCGGTTCTCGGGCGCTGCAGGATGGTGGCTTGGGTGATGATGAGGCATGTGGAAGTGGGAATGGTTCGGGGACCAGACACAAGTCGTCGTGACGCGGCGAAGCACGTGAACTTTGCGAAATGGAATAGAGAATTCATGCTGCAGCCAGTGACAGTTTGGGTGGGGAGCGGAGTTGTGCGGGCGTTGAGCACATCTGTTATCCATTTCGATGTATGAAGAACCTCACTGAAGATGCTGTCCGAGAGATTGAGCGTATTCATTCGAGCTGGATCGAGTTCGAAGTAACCGGAAAGGGCCAGGCGCCTAGGAAATACCCCCACCGCGGTCAATGTGCACCAGGGTAAGAAAACTTGTAGCACGGCGATGGGAAACGGTTGAGTCCTGGAATGACTGTCGCTGCATCAGTCAGCGGGCACTTTGGATACTCGAGTCTCCCCGACTCTTGGGCGGGCGGAAATTCATTTGTGCAACCAGGTTGCACGAAGATGTGCATCTAGGCGCACAAACTCGGCTTCCGCTACAACCCGATCCCCAGCCGAAGCACATGGCGTGTGAACGTTTGCACCACAAAGTTGCCAAAGAAAATACACTTGCTTTTCTTTTCCGTTCATGCGATAACTTGCGTCAGAAGCAACATCTGCCTCTAATAATCTTCAGTAAAGTGCCGTCTTTTCAGGGTAAGTAAAGTTCCTGCCACCAGGATAAGTACAGCCTATATTCCAAGTCCGAGTGCGAGTGTGACTGAAGAATGCGATGCCAATTATCCTGTGGGAACAATAAAGGTCAGTTTCAGAATCAGCATCATCTTCCTGAGCGGTAAAGATCGTTAATTTTCTGTTTTGTGCGCGTGAGCCGGGGATCGGTGTCCGTTGTTGGCTAATGCGCGCATCGTCCAGGGGGCATGCATGGAGACTACAGATCACAAGCTCGCAAGCAAGTCGGCATCTGCGGCGGGCCGTAAACAGCCTGAAGCCGCTACAGCGCGTACACTTTGGACAGGTTTCGAAGTGCCTGGCCTGGCCGAGGAGGTGTCGAGTGGGGACCGAGAAAAGCAGTCGCCGTCGGTTCCCATTTGCGGCGTAGTTCTCCGGGACAGGACCTCAGTCGAAATGGTTCGCAACCCGTCCAGCGGCGCGGTGGCTCTGCTGCGCCGGGAGCCTGGCGGCAAGACGACAATCACTCGAGAGGTAGCTTGCGATGGCTATCGATATGTGGCCACGGCAGCCGCCAGCCAGATTCCGCACCTGCCCGCAGAGCCAATGCCATACGGCTCCACGACCGCGTTGTTCAGCGCGGTGGCGGAGTTTATTACGAAATATTCAGACTTGGGGGATGACGAAGTCGCGCTATTGGCATCTTTTAGCCTGTCATCATTTTTCGGCGAGTGCCTGACACTGGCTTCATCTTTGTTACTGTTCGGCGCGCCTCTCCCGGCGGTTGCGCTGATGCGCGTCCTCGCCTGCGTCTGTCGACATCCGGTGTTGTGCCTGGGATCGAGTGTGACGGGACTGGCTCCCGAACTGCGGCCAACACGTCTGATTTGCCAGAGTGACGCAGGAACAGAAAGGCAATTGGCGGGTTTTCAATTTTCTGGCTTTACCACGCAGAGTGCGCACCCACGACAGATTAGTGGCGCATCGGTAATCTACGCAGCGGATGGTGAACTGAAAACGCCATTCGCAAACCTATGCCTCCAGCTGTTGGTGCCTCGTGGAAATTGCTCCTTCGGGCCGCCCGAACAGGAGCGTGAAGCCGCAACAATCACCAGCCTACAGAATCAGCTCCTGATGTACCGCCTCGAGAACTATGTGAAGGTAAAGGATTCCGAATTCGACGTGCCGGAGTTCTACGGCCCCAGTCGGGAGTACGCGCGCACGCTGGGCCGGTGCATTGTTGATGCGCCAGAGGTACAGGCTCGGCTTCGAACCCTGCTTCAGGCTCGCAGTGATGCCGAAAGGACCGAAGACGCAAGGACACTCGATGCGGTGATCGTCGATGCCTTGGTGGTTTGCTGCCACGAGCGCAGGCCGTGGGTCCACGTCGGCGAAATCGCGAAGTTGACCAACGCTATCCTTAAGTCCGAGGACGAAACCGTCGAACTCACCCCGAAACAGGTCGGCGGAAGGCTCAAGGCCATGCAATTTCGAACCACCCGACTTGATTCGGGCGGCCGCGGCATGTACCTCCTAAATGGCGAATGTGCGCGGATCCATAAGCTGGGGCGTGCGCTGGGGTCTGTTTCGGTAGACAAAGGATTGTTGGGGTGTCGATATTGCAAGAATGAGTGATGAAGGTAATGCATGTTGTGCACATAATGCACATTAGTTTGAGATTCCAATGGGAAGAAAACGCTGTTCCTCTCCCGATCAAAAATTAGTCAAGCAGCTGGTTGCGGCTGGCCGTCCGATGCCGGCAGAAATCGACCAAGAGTTGGAGGATAATAACCTGCCTGTGGACATACAAGTAATCGACAATTTTGTGTTTGACAGCTATGTGGGCGGGAGTGCGCACTATGCCGTCCGGGTCCGGCTAATTGCAAAGGCCCCGAATGTGGTCATCACGGATTGCGAAATCACCAGCCCGTGGGATCCCGACATCACGCTCGAATACACCTACGGCAAAGGGCTACTACACAAATTTTCTGGGCAGGAATTTCTACGCGCGGAGATCCTGAACGAGCGGCTAGAAGATGGGCTGCGATTCCGTTACCGCGGTCAAGTCGCAGAAGGCTGGCTTCTGGCCTCGGGTTTGGCCCGCATCCCATCGGATGTCGGCCATTGTGCGTGCTGTGAAATGTCCTTTGTGGATTCCCTTGGTCGAACACTGCGGGTCAAGGCGGACGTCTCTGTGGAGCGCTCGAATAGGCGTGTCCCCAAGGAAGGTCTCGAGTGCAAGCCCGGTTTGTACGCGGGACCACCAGAGCGATCGATAGGGGAACAAATGCGCCTGCGTTATCTTGAGATACTTGCCCAGAAGAGAGGAGAACTCTGGGCGGCTGAGCGAGGGCGATGCAAGAAGCGCTCAGAGAGTCGGGTTTGCTATGGGAAGGTGGGGACAGGAACAGCAGACTGGTTGAGGCGGTTGATAAAGGCAGCGCCGATTTAGTGCCGAGTCCGGACCGGTAACCGAGCCGAAATGCGTTTACTTACTTGTGTGGCGGACGAAGATGTCATGTCACCGCTCCTGGGATGAACTGGCATCGTTGCTCTTGCGCGAGGTGCAGGTCATCATGGTCGCCGGCACCTGGTTAACGCCCGTGCCAAGTGTCGCCGAGTGTTGCAGGCGGTGTTATGACCATCCCAATTGACACCATCCCATATTTATGGGAGTATGACCTCATGAAGACAACGCTCGAAATCCCGGACACGATCTTCCGGCGAGCCAAGTCAGTCGCTGCTGCTCGCGGAATCCCACTGCGCGAGTTCGTCACCGAGGCAGTGAAGGACAAGCTGGCCGCTGATGCCAAAGTTTGCGAAAAGCCCTGGACAAAGCTCGCTGGCGGGCTGAAACACCTGCACAAGGAAACGCAACGTATCAATCGAATCATTGAGGAGGAATTCGAAACGATCGAGCCTGAGGACTTGCTTTGATTCTCGATACAAATGCTCTCTCGGCTGTGGCCGACAATGAACCGAAAGCCGTTGAACTTTACAACAATGCGGACGCTATTGCCTTGGCTGTGATCGTTCTGGGCGAATTTCGCTTTGGTATCGCACAGTCGCGCAATCGTACTGATTATGAGAGTTGGCTGCGAAAGCTCGTCGCTATGACACGAGTCCTGGACATCGATGAGCGCACCACCGCGGAGTACGCCCAGGTCCGTGTGGAGTTGAAGAAGATCGGTCGACCCATTCCCAGCAACGACGTGTGGATCGCCGCACTGTGTCGCCAACACTCTCTACCCATCTTGAGCCGGGACGGCCATTTCGATTTTGTGCCAGGAATTCAGCGGCTCGACTGGTGATTAGCTTCCCTTTATCTTCGGGGTCAATTGTATGACGCCCGATTTGACTCAATCCCGATGGAACGCTTTGTGATATGTCGCCGAGTGATTTAAGCGCTCGAAATATTACTTATGACCATGGTATAATGACCATGGTTGTTTACATGAAATCTATCGCTGCAGGGACATTTAAAGCAAACTGCCTCGCCATCATGGACGATGTCAAAGCGAAGCGCGAGACAGTGCTAATCACCAAGCATGGCCAGCCAGTGGCGATGTTAGTGCCCGTCACCGGCGATGTAGACGATATTTTTGGCTTCTTTTCGGGCAAGGGATCGATCGCCGGCGACGTGCTTGCCCCGGCGCTTTCACCAGAGGAATGGGGCAGCCTTCGGTGATCCTAGTGGACACCCACGTAGTCGTGTGGCTGGCTCTGCAGCCCGAGAGAATTTCAAAGAATGCCCGTACCGCGATTGAGGATGCCCGTCGCAGCGGGCAAGGTGTCGCGATCTCTGATATAGCCCTGCTTGAGATCTCCATCCTGGAACGTAAAGCTCGCATCCGGCTCAATTCCAGTCTGGAGACATTTCTGTCGGAAATCGAAGCCAGGTTCATTGTCCTGCCGATAACTGGCCGAATATGCGTTCGAGCCGTATCGCTCCCCACCTCTTATCCTAATGATCCCGCGGATCGCATCATTGGGGCCACCGCATTGGTAGAAGGAGTTCCGCTGATTACCGCTGACGAG
>DATJVZ010000205.1:0-26099 GCA_035501575.1 Terriglobales bacterium
GAATGCACCGGGCAAAACACGCGACTTGATGTAGGGGAAAAGCCATCCGTTCATAGCCCTCAGGACCAAAGGAGCGGTCCACTGCCGCTTACCTGCCTTCGCCCGCGCCAGGTTTTCTTCGTAGTTGTCGTCTTGGGCGAGTAGGTCTGGACGTTGGGGGAATACCGGCTCGGGGAATTTCACATCGCCGCGAGGGGCGAGCAGCGTCGGTTTAGGCGCTGGAGCCTTGGTCAATAAATCATGTAACTGCACGTCTAAACGAAATGGTGGAGGAGCTTGACTCTCCTCTTGCTCATGCAGGACAGGCATGCGTACGTCCTCCTTGTCGGCGGATGTAACCGTAGATGACCCCGCCGGCATTCGGGATGCATCGATTTTATAATGACCAACCGGGCAGATTGTAACGCAGCCGCGCACAAGAAACCAAGACGGCAACAAGCAACCGTCGAAACCGATATGCCGAACACGAATTTCTACACGTTGAGCCAGCTCGAAAGCGCGCGCACGCAGGCGCGCAAGCCCTACCTGGAGTTTCAGCGTGTTCCCGCCATGAGCGCCGGAATCTATGTTCTCTCGCCGGGGGAAACCGATCTCCAATCCCCGCACACGGAAGACGAACTCTATTGTGTCCTGCGTGGCCAAGCCCGGATGCGGGTGGGACTCGAAGATCGACCGGTCGGTCCGGGTATCATGATTTTCGTGGGCGCAGGAGTAGAACACCGATTCTACGAAATCACCGAACAATTGCAGGTGCTCGTGTGCTTTGCTCCCGCAGAAAGCGGGTAGAACGCGCAGCTCGCCCCGACGGTCGCGCAGCGGTTCACGACGTGGGCGAGGCCTTATCGGGAACCCAATAGAATTCTTCTCGCACGAATTCCTTGCGAAAGCCAACCCGCCTCAGGATGCCCTTGCAGTGTTCAATCATCTCCGGATGCCCGCACAGATAAGCAATGGCGTTTTCACTTTGTAGACCCCACTGGTCGGCGTATTTACGGACAATATCGTCGACTCGCCCCGTCTCCCCCTTCCAGGCAGGATCTTCCCAAGGACGACTGACCGTGGGCAGGTATTCGAACCAGGGCAGCTGCCGAGCATAGTCGATCAATTCGTCATGGTAGCCAAATTCCCAAGAGCGGCTCGCCCCGTTCAGAAGGAACAGCTTGTGGTCTCCCAAAAAAGTTCCCTCTTTCCATTGCCGGTAGAGGGTGCGGAGATAGCTGACAAACGGCGCTACGCCCGTCACGGTCGAGACCAGGAGGTGTTGCGTGGGACCGCTCTGGCGATCGAGAGTGAAACGCCCCTTGGCTACCTTTCGCATGAGCAGTTGGTCGCCGCGTTGCAATTGATGGAGCAGAGGGGTGAGGTCGCCGTCAGGAACCAGTTCGAAGAAGAACTCGATTTCGCTCTCAAACGGAGCCGACACGATCGAGTAGGGACGCTCCCGCCGTTTCTGATCCGGGCTCACCACGCCCAAGGTGGCGTATTGCCCGGGAACAAAGGTGAAGTCACCATCGGGACGAATGCGGAAAGTCCACAGGGTAGGAGCCAAGTCCACGCGTTGCGTAACCTTGGCATGGTAAAACTTGTCTTCGGACGCGCTCATGCTCACCTCTTGCCGGTGGTAGGTGCGCGTTCCTCAAGTGTACTGGAAAACGGGCGTTCGCGATAGGCATTTTCATGGATGGCTCGGCCGCATCCTCGCCCGATTAGACAACTGTTCCCGCTGGAAGCTCACTCCAGCCGGGTTTCTCCGCCAAGGTTACAGCCCTCCCCGCGGGGGCTATCGCTGGCCATCTGCGGCTCAGTACTGTCTAGAGAACGGCAAAAATTCATCAACTTGCGTCTAATAAACTTGGTAGCATCGGTAGGGGTACCTTGCCCCTCGATGACGAGACGCAGCGTCCAATTCGGTGCGGAGGATCCTCGGGTGGCGCCCGTCATTACCGAGCTCTACCAAAAGGGCCGAGCCCAGGAATTTGGGCTGACGCGCGAGTGCTTCGCTCAGATGCTCGAGGAAATTCGCAAGAAGTATCTCCCCGCCGAAGCCTCCCTAGCCGAGACTCTCGCTCTATATTCCAGCTTGCGTGTGGAAGAGCTGGTGCTGGCGCGGGCTTGTGCCGCGGGAGAGGAACGGGCTTGGGATGCGTTTTTGACACGCTATCGCGAGAGGTTGTACGAGATCGCAACCTACATCGCCAAAGAAGCCTCCACGGCGCGCGAACTCGCCGATTCGATCTACGCCGATTTGTACGGGATCCGGGAGCGAGGCGGCGAGCGCTTGTCGAAGCTGGCCTCCTACATGGGACGGGGATCGCTCGAGGGCTGGCTTCGCACGGTGATAGCCCAGGAATACATTAACGTTTATCGTCGCCGGCGGCGGCTGGTTAGCCTGGAAGAGGAAGGCGAACAAGGCGTGCAGTTCGTCGCGCCGGCGCCGTCACCCGCAAAGGCAGTCGATCCCCGGCTCACCGCCGCCACCGACGAGGCCTTGGCCGAACTGTCCCCGGAAGACCGCTTTGTCTTAGCGTCCTACTATCTAGACTCGCGCACCCTGGCCCAGATTGCCCGTATTCTCGGGGTGCACGAATCTACCATCAGCCGCAAGCTGGAGAAACTGGCTGCGTCTCTGCGCAAGCGGATTCTGGCCGGACTGGGGCGACGCGGGATGAGCCGGGAACAGGCCAAAGAGGCCCTCGAGGTGGACGTCCGAGACCTCGAAATCCGGGTGCGTACCCGGTTGCAAGAAACCGGGCATCCGCCGTTCTTCGATAAGAAGGCGGAAGGCCCGTTGGCAAAAGGTTGACAGCGTAGTGAGTTCGGCAGATAAGACCATGGCGGAGTTGCCCACCTCGATCATCGCGCGGTTGCGAGACACCGACAAGCTCTCCGATCACCTCGATCCGAACCTGATCAGCGCCTTGGTCGAGAATTCGCTCAGCCGAGCCGACCGCGCCCGCGTGCTCGAGCATCTTGCTTACTGCAGCCAGTGTCGCGAAGTCGGCGCGCTCTCCCTGCCCGAAGGCCTTGACCCCGCATCTTCCCCTTCCACCACGGCAGGTTGGCTAAGCTGGCCGGTCCTGCGCTGGAGCATGGCGGCGGCTTGCGTGCTGTTGGTCGCGACAGTCGTTAGCTTGCATCAACGGTCTCGTTCGCGGCCGCTCGAACTGGCTCGCACGCAAACTGCGGCCCCCGAGCGCGAGCGACCGGCGCCAGCGCCAGTGCCCACAGTCGAAGAGCAGGACAAAGCGTTGCGGACTTCTCGCGACAGGCAGGGGGCCCACTCGTCTCGGCCAATCCGCGAACCGTCTGCCGCGCGAGCCTCAACTCGGTCGCCCGCCTCCACCGCCCAGGAATCTGAAGTCGCATCGGTAGACGTGGGTGCGGAAGCAATGACAGTGCGGAACGCGCCAACCGCATCGAACGTGGAGCTCGACGAGGTGGTCCCCGGGCGAGCTAAGGATGTTCTCGAGGAACCTCGCGTGGTCGGTCAGTCGCAGGCCCAAGCGAAAATGTCTCCTTCAGCCATGGCCATCGCGAAGGCCCAAAAAATCGAGCCCCGCTGGACGCTAACTTCCGACAGCACGCTCGAGCGGTCGCTTGATTCCGGCAATACCTGGGAGACGGTTGCCCTTCCAAGCCAAGCTAGATTCCATGTCTTGTCGGCCCACGGCATGGATATTTGGATCGGCGGTGCGGGTGGTGCGCTTTACCATTCCGTCGATGCCGGCAAGAACTGGGTTCAGGTCCAACCTGTGGCCGGTGGCCAGCCCCTCAACGAGGATGTAATTGGCATGGAGTTTGTTGACGACGATCACGGCGTCTTGACCACGTCGACGAACCAGCGATGGGCAACCGAAGACTGCGGACAAAGCTGGCAAAGAAAGTAACTTCCCTTCCCATTCATTCTTTCCCATAGGGTTGCGAGCCCGAGCGCTGGCCAAACTCTGGTGCGTTCACGAATTACCAAAGTGACGTTTACACTCCAGACGCCCCGGGCTACTATCCACTCGTGGTTTGGCAGTTCTGGGGGAGGGCTGCCGGGCGTCCTGAGATTTTTTCAGGGCGCTTTTTGTCATTGGGACGAGCCCATTCCTGGCCTTCTCCGCCAGACGTCTGCTCCATTCGCCAATCGCCGTCCGCGGGCCACTGTCTGCGACCTTTCCCGGTGCCGCGCATCCAACAATGGTGCTAGAATTCACTGGTTTCGCCCAGCCATGGGCGTTGCCTAGGGAGGCGTAATGGCGGGAAATGGAATTGTTGAGATTACCGACTCGAATTTCGACCAGGACGTGCTTAAATCCGAAACACCCGTCCTGGTAGATTTTTGGGCATCTTGGTGCGGACCGTGCCGCGCCATCGCACCAATCGTCGACGAGTTGGCAACTCAGTACCAAGGCAAAGTCAAAGTGGGCAAGATGGACGTAGACCGCAACTCAGCAACTCCGATGCGTTACGGCGTTCGAGGTATCCCTACGCTCTTGGTATTCAAGGGCGGCCAGGTGAAGGAACAGATCGTCGGTTATGTCCCCAAAGAGACCATCCAGAAGGCGCTAGACAAGCACATCGGATAATAGGCGGTCGCAGGAGGAAAGCACCCGCTACCACTCACGGGTGTTTTGCTTTGTGTGGCGTACTCGATTTCGGCTCCAACAAGCTTCCGAAAATCTTGTTTCTTGGTGTTGCTGCAAGACCATGCGGGATGGTTGCGAACGCTTCACGAAATCGAAGAATGGATGCTCAATACTTGCGCAACACTCCGATGACCCTTCCCTGCACTTCGACTGCGGCTGCGGGCACGATCAGTGGCTGCATGGCGGCATTCGAAGGTTGCAAACGGATGGTGTCACCTTCACGGTAAAGACGCTTCAGGGTAGCTTCGGACCCCTGAACCAGGGCAACTACGATATCTCCGTTGTGGGCAGATTTGGTTTTCTCGACCAGCACATAGTCGCCGCTCAGGATGTGCTCATCTTGCATGGACTCGCCGCGTACCTCGAGCACGAAAACTTCCTTGGAGCGGACAAAATCCGCCAGGGAAATCGTCTCCGGATTCTCCACGGCCTCGATAGGCTGGCCGGCAGCGATGCGCCCGATCAACGGCAGTACCATGTGCGTATTCAGGCCCATGGCTTGCTTGAGGCGACCTTTCGGCTGGAGCAAATCGATCGAGCGGCTGCGGTTGTAGTCGCGCCGCAGCAGACCCTTTTTTTCAAGGTTGGTGATGTGCTTGTGGACGGTAGCTAGAGAATTCAATTCCAGGCCGACGCGAATCTCATCGTAGGAAGGTGAATAGCCGTTGCGCTGCACGAAATCCGCGATGAAGTCGTAGACCTGGCGCTGCCGTCGGGTGATTGCCATGGCACTCATTGTAAGCGAATAAAAGGCGAAGTCAAGTGGGAACTGAAATCTTATGGAACCTTGTTCAAAGTAACATCATCGATCAGGAGAGAATTCATTTGAGGGAACTCATGGCAGAAAAACTCAATAAATCCGACCAGGAATGGAAGAACCAGTTATCGCCCGAGCAATTCTATGTCACGCGCCAGGCGGGCACCGAGCGACCATTCACGGGCAAATACTGGAAGACGAAAGATAAGGGTACTTACCGCTGCGTCTGCTGCGGAGCGCCGCTGTTCAGCTCGGAAACCAAGTTCGAGTCAGGAACGGGATGGCCGAGCTTTTGGCAGCCCCTCGACTCTACGGCTGTGTCGGAGCACAGCGACCAGACCCACGGCATGACTCGTACCGAGGCCCGTTGCGCACGCTGCGATGCCCACCTGGGACACGTTTTTCCCGATGGTCCGGCGCCAACCGGCTTGCGCTATTGCATGAATTCGGCTTCGCTCGAGTTGAAGCCGGAAGAGAAGAAATAGAGAAGATAATGAGGTAAGCGATCTCGAGAGGGTACAGGTCGCACGCTAGGTTTACGAGCCGGCAGTGGCCGCCGCCGCCTTGGGCTTCTCCTCTTCAGCCGTAGGCTTCGAACTGGGGTGCTTTTGTGCCCCGGCCTTCACTTCCACCTTCCCCCGGAGCACGGCCCCCTCTTCGATGCTGATGCGCTGCGACACTACGTCTCCCACCAGAGAACCTTCGGTGCGTATGTCCAGACGCTCGGCGCACTGGACGTTGCCCTTCACGGAGCCCATGATGACCATTTCCTCGGCCTCAACGTTGGCCTCGACCGAGCCGTGGTGGCCGATGGTCAGGCGGTTGCCGCTCAAGTGAATCGAGCCTTCGACCCGTCCATCGATGTACAACGGTTCCGAGCCTATCACCTCACCCTTGATGACAAGGGATCGCCCAAGAGTAGCCTGTTCCGTAGGGACCGGCGTCCTATGAGAGCTTGCCTTGGTCTGAGTCGCGGGGGCCTTGGGCACTTGGTTTTCTGCTGGATACAACATGGATTCGAGCCATCCTTGTGTCGCGAGTTTGGAAAATGAACACTCCGATAATCGCATGCGACCCAAGAATAGAGGAGGTTACCGAAGACGGTGGTAGTCGGTGTCTACGACCCAAGCTGCAACAGGAGGCTGAAAAACCACGCTCGCGCTGTTGGCGCCTTTCCTAGCCCTTCCTAGGCCCGCCGGCTAGGGCTTAAGCCGTTCGCTCAGATCCTCCCATTCCTCGAGACGACTCTCCAGCTCTTTTTTATGCCGGCTGAGTTCCTCGGCCAGGCGTGCACTCTCTTGGACGGTAACGAAGGTTTGCAAGGCGGTTTCGCAATCGCTGATGGCGGCTTCGTTGCGGCTGATTTGGCCCTCCAATTCGCGCACTCGATCCTCCAACTGCTTCCGCTTGATCGGGTTGAGGCGCCGGGACTTGCTCTCCCCCGACCCGGGCTGGCGCTCGCTGCCGTTTCCCCGGGCTGGCTCGGTTACGCCCGCCGAGGCCATCAGTGCCTCCTCGAGACGACGCGCACCACCCTGTTTGCGCCAGCAGTAATCTTCGTAGTTCCCGGGGTATATCTCGACCTGGCCTCCCCCGACTTCAAAGACCCGGGTGGCTAGCTTATCAATGAAGTAACGATCATGCGAGACGAAGACCACGGTTCCGTTGTATTTCGTCAGGGCTTCGAGCAACACATCCTTGGCCCGCATGTCCAAATGGTTGGTCGGTTCGTCGAGCAGCAGGAAATTGGCAGGATGGAGAAGCATACGCAGCAGGGCGTAGCGGTTGCGCTCGCCTCCGGAGAGCACCCCAAGACGCTTGAAAACTTCGTCGGCAGAAAACAGGAAGCAGCCCAGCAGGCTTCGCAGCTCGGTTTGGGTGGAAGCAGGCGATAGTGCACCGATGTCATCGAGGATGCGCGCGTCGGAATCGAGCTCCTTGTACTGGTCTTGGGCGAAGTAATCCAGCTGCACGTTGTGTCCCAGCTTGAGCTGGCCGCCGGTCAGCGGCTCTCTCCCCGCCAACAGCTTGATCAAAGTCGATTTGCCAGCGCCGTTCGGCCCAACCAACGCGATTCGGTCACCCCGTTCGATCAGCAAACCGACATCGTGAAATACTTCCTTGTCCCCGTAGGATTTTGCCATTCCCGAAAGCTCGGCTACGATGCGACCGCTCGGCTTAGGCTGAGGAAAGGCGAAGTGCATGGTCTTCTCTTCCTCAGGCAGCTCGATGCGATCCATCCTTTCTAGTTCCTTGATACGGCTCTGTACTTGCTTCGCTTTGGTCGCCTGATAGCGGAAGCGATTGATGAACACTTCCAGCTGCTCGATGCGCTCGCGTTGCCCGCGATAGGCACTTTCCAGTTGTTCCTGTCTTTGGCTCTTTTGCGCCAGATATTTCTCGTAGTTGCCGGGATAGAACTGAACCCGCTTATTCCAGATTTCGACGATCTTCGTAACCGTTACGTCGAGAAAATAGCGATCGTGGGAGATCACAACGAAAGCCCCGGGATAGGTCTTGAGGTAGTCTTCGAGCCAGTTTCGGGCCTCAAGGTCGAGGTGGTTGGTGGGTTCGTCGAGCAGCAGCAGGTTCGGCTTTTCGAGCAATAACTTGGCTAGGGCAATCCGCATCTGCCAGCCGCCCGAGAACTCCTCGGTTCGGCGGTGCCAGTCCGGTTTGCTGAAGCCCAGCCCCATCAGCACGCTTCCCACCTGGGCTTCGAGCCCGTAGCCGTCGCGGGTACGGAATTCATGCTCGATGCGCTGATAGCGCTCTGCCACCTGCTCATATTCCAGCGAAGCATGGTCGAGTTCCGGCATGCGCGAGGTTAGCTGCTCCATCTCCTGTTCCATGGCATGAAGATCGGAAAACACCGACATGCACTCGGCAAAAACCGTCTGCCCGGAGAGCGTGAGCCCCTCCTGCGGCAGATAGCCCGCGCGGATACCTTTCGCGCCTGACATGGATCCGTAATCGAGGGTCTCGAGTTCAGCCAGTATTTTCAATAAGGTGGATTTCCCCGTGCCATTCGCGCCTACCAGGCCGACCCGGTCCCGGTTGGTGATCAGCCAGTCCACTCCCTCAAACAGAAGCTTTTGGCCATAGCGTTTTCCGGCCGAGGACAAGCGAATCATAGGTATTTCCATCGTCTCATGAGACGGAGATTTTGAGAACGCAAGGACCGGTTCGGCCGAGATGCAGAACAGCTCGGGCCTAGAAGACTTTGGGTTTGTGATTGAGCCAGCGAGAGACAGGACTAAGCACTGCGGGTCGGCCCCTTCGACCGCTCTGCGACTCTAGACGAATCGCGCTTAGCGAGAACCGCATGGTTTCCGCCAGCCCCGGGTTCAAGGCGTACAACCGAATGTCCCGGAGACTCCGCCCAGCGCCGTGGTTGTGCTTGCGAGATGGTGGTCTTTGTCGCCCCCAGGTGTGCGAGCGCCCGCTCAATCAGGGTTTGCATCTCCCGCGCGTACTTGACCTCGCGGCCTTTCGCCAAGATCTTGCGGGCCTCGGCGGGAGAAAACCAGGTGGGATTCCGCTCCGGCTCGTGCCCGGGCTCGATCCCGTCGACTTCCATCAAGAAAGCCTTGACCACAAATTCCCGCACGCCCGGCGGCTTCCAGAACACGCCTTTCGAGTGCAGGTAGAGATGAAAGTGCTGCGATTCAATGTGGCCGTGAGCACCGGCCTCTTCCCACGCCTCGCGTTCGGCCGTCTGGCTATGCGAGCGGGAACGCTCGGGAGCGCCTTTGGGAAAGGTCCACTTGCCCCCGCCGTTGGTGTTCACCAGCAAGAATTCGATGGCGGGTCCCCGCCGCCGATAGCACACTGCCGCCACTTGCACGGGTAGCGTGGGACGAAGAAACTGATGCCGGGCCAACTTCAACCCCTCCAAGAAATCCTGACCTAAAAGACCTACAAAATAGGATACGTGGCCAACGTTGCAGGCGTGTTAAATTGCATCAAAAAAGGTGCAGAGATGGGGTTACCGAGGTACCGGGGAGAAAGCCTGCTAGCGGGACGGGATAGGCTCGCTTGAGTGCGAGGGTGGGACTCCCCCGGCGGAACTGCGTTCCAGAGAGCGCATCGTTCCCAGAATCAGGGAGATCACGCTTTCATCGCCCATGGCCGTGTTGAGCATCATGTGATAGAGCGATCGCGTAGGCCAGTCCGCATTAAAGTAGCACTTTACAAACTGAATCCGGTCGCGATCGACATGGTCGAGCAACCGTTCTGCCTCTTTTTCGCTTTTGCCGAGCAACTTCAGGCGCCGCATCTTTTCCGGGTAGGAAGCGTAAAGAAATACGTGAAAGACGTCACCCCGCTCTCGCAAGAAATAGGGCGCGCCCCTACCGACGATGACGCAATTGCCGGCGTTGGCGGCACTTTCCATTACCTGCTGGCCCACCGCTACGAAACGGTCGGGATTGAACGGTTCTTTGCCGGGTGCCGACATATGGCTTTCATAACTGCCCCTTAGAAAAGTGTTCACCAGTTTGCGAAAGGTACTGTCGGCACGCTCCTCGCAACGTGCCACCGCCTCATGATCCACTTTTGCCAATTTGGCAATCGTCTCGGTCAAGGCGTGATCCCAGAGCTGCCAATGCAGACGCTCAGCGATGTGGCGGGCAATCTCCCCGGCGCCGCAACCGAACTCCCGTTCGATGGTAATGATTCGGTACAACTGCTTGTTCGTCTCCTCGTCAAGCCAAGCTCAACGGAGCCAGACCTTCGGCTCCACCGACATACCCGGCCGCAGTACGTGCTCTTTAGTTTCTCCCGGATCAAAGGTGATCTTGACGGGGATGCGTTGCACGACCTTCACGTAATTCCCGGTCGCGTTTTCCGGCGGCAGTAGGCTGGTCACTGCCCCGCTCGCGCCAGCAATGCTCTGCACGTGGCCCTTGTACTCCTTGCCATTGGTGTCTACATGAATGGTAACTGGTTGCCCCACCCGCATGAGCTTCAGCTGGGTCTCTTTAAAGTTTGCCGTCACCCAGATATCGTCCAGGTTCACAATCTTCATCATCTCTTGCCCGATGGCAACGTTTTGTCCCACTTCGACCGTGCGGTTGGTAACCGCACCATCGACCGGAGCCAGCACCAACGTGTAGGAAAGATTGAGTTGGGCTTGATCTAGGGCAGCTTTCTTTAGGTCGACTTGGGCCGCCGCCGATTGGGCGCGGGAGCGGGTCGTGGCCACCTGCTGCGGCCCGGTCTGTGCATAGCGGAGCGAGGCTTCTGCCTGCACTCTTCGGGCCTCGGCCTGACGAACCTGATGCTCCGCGGCCAGGGCCGATGCCCGCGCGCCGTTAACTGCCGCCTCTCCCCCCCGAGCGGCCGCCAGAGCCTCATCATATTGTTGCTGCGAAACTTCCTGCTTGTCGACTAGCTGGCGATAGCGCACCAGATCATCCTGCGCTTTAACGTTATTGGCTTCTGCCTGGACGAGCTGAGCTTTGGCCGCTTCCGACTGTTGCCGAGCCGCGGCGATGCCGGCCTC
The DNA here is from genome assembly GCA_035501575.1 of Terriglobales bacterium. Lineage (GTDB taxonomy): Bacteria > Acidobacteriota > Terriglobia > Terriglobales > Acidobacteriaceae > JAFAGX01. The sequence goes on from DATJVZ010000205.1 coordinate 10,895, forward strand.
CGCATTTTCGATATCCGCCTCGGCGGAGGAAACCTGGCTGCTGGTATTCACCGAGGTGATGGGAACATTCACTTGGGCGGCTTGCGCCTGGGCGACGGCGTCGGCGTAGTCGGCTTTGGCCTGATCGAGTGCCACTTGGTAGTCTCTGGGATCGATCTCCACCAAGGGTGTTCCTGCCTGGACGTACTGATTGTCCTGCACAAGAAGTTTTAACACATGCCCAGACACTCGTGCGCTGATCGAGTTCAGATGGCCATCGATCTGGGCATCGTCGGTAGACTCGTAGCTGGTGAAGTAGCGCCCGAGGAAGAATGCAGCCACCAGCAGCACCACAAAACCGATGATCATGAACATGCGGAAGCGAGGATCCCGCGACCGCAACCGCTTCCAGCGCAGGTCTTTTTCCGAAGCCGGCAATGGAGCGGTCCGCCTGGGAGTCTCGGTCGCAGTCTCCGGAGGTCGATCACGCACCGGCGTATCTATTTCTTGTGCCATAACTTACTTATCTTGCAAGTACCGGTTGACACCTTCTTCGGCGAACCCGATGGCCGTGGCCAATTCGAGCTTAGCAATATTATGCGCGTAAAGGCCGGCAATGTAGCTTTCATTCGCAGCCGCTACGCTTTCTTGGGCCTGGACCACTTCCAAGTTGTCGGTGACGCCTGCCGCAAAACGGTCGCGCGCCTGGGTGAGAGTTTGGTTGGCCAAGTCTACCGAACTGCGGGCCACTTCCACTTGCTCGGCGGCGGCGGCGAGATCAAGCAGTGCGGTTCGGACCTCATAGTCGATCTGACCTTGCAGATTTTCTAGTTGCTGGCGGCTTTGCCGCAAAGCAGCTTCGGCTTCGAGAACGTCCGAGTGCGTTTTCCCTCCGGCGGTAATGGGAATAGTGAGAGTGGCCCCGACTTGAAACGCACCGTGCGACATACCGATATTCACGCCTGCTGCTCCGTAGTTTCCGGCAATGTCGAGAGTTGGATAATGCTCCGCCGTAGCGGCGCGTCGGCGGGCTTCGGCCGACCGCACGCTTTCGACGGCAGCCAAGTAATCCGGGCGGGCCAAGTAAGCCCGCCGCAGATATTCCTCCACTCCTAAACCGACTAGTGGTTCATAAGGGGCCGCGGTGGTCAAAGTGAACTCCTGCGCCGCCGGCAATCCGATCACCCGCCCCAGCTGCAGTTTCTGTTTCGCATAATCGTTACGCGCCACAATCAGACGCTGTTGCCGGGACTGCAACTCTACTTGTGCGCGAAGCACGTCAATGGCCGGACTGACTCCGGCCTTTTGCTGATCCGCCGCTTTGTCGTATAGTGCCTGCGCGGTTCGCACATCGGCCAGGGCAGTATCCACCCGCGCTCCCCCAGAGAGGCTCAGCAAGTAAGCGTTCCCCGTGGCTAGTACGACCAGTTCGCGCGCGTTTTTGAGCGAGTATTGCGCTGACTTTTCCTCCTCTTTGGCTCCGCGCAGACGCTGTATAGCACTGTAATCGAAAACCGTCTGGCTCAAGTTAAAGGAGCTTTCGAAGATGCCGAGCGGCCCGACCACCGCGGGTATCCCCGGAACGCGAAAGCGAAATCCTAACGCGGCCAGATCGATCTGCGCCACACTTTGGCTCGCCGTAGCATTCAAATGCGGCAGCAGCGCACTCAATTCGTTCCACTTCTCACCTCGAACCGCCAGCGTGTAGTCGTTCGTCAGCAGGATACCGAGGTTATTGCGCAACCCGCGTTCCAGAGCGTCCTTGAAGTTCAGCGGCAGCACCTCGGTCGTGGCCTTGCCCTCGGTAACGCTACCTGAATACGGGCTTTGGCCCAAGCTCCCAAGCACTGCGGATCGACTGGTCGAGGAACCTCCATTATTTTGCGCGCCGTAGTCAGAAGAATTCGATGACGAGGGCTGTTGGACGACCGTCGGGCTGCTCAGCTGACCCATCGCGAGCGGGCACCAAAAGACGCAACGCATGAGTAGCCAGAGCGCTCCAGCCCTTCGAAAGCCTGCTGCCTTGTAGCGCATGGGTCTTCTGACGGTCGGTTCTTTCATAGGCAGACAAAGACATCACCGGCACACAACTGAATGTTGATTCGGATTGACGCCCAATAGATGCAAACCATTGAACTTCTACACTCCTTCTTTTCCCACCAAGCTGGCCGCGGAGAATAGCTCTGGCAAAGTCCTCACCAGCTGATGCATACTTCAAGAATCGGCATCGGCGAGCTTCGCCGTATTATTTGTGCACAAGGTTTAGGCGTTGCCAACCCCATGTGACGTCGCAATGTATACTCCCGTCGGATCCGGAATTTCTGGTCGTCAGGCAGCGTGGTTGGGCTGTTCCTTCGCCCTGCACTTTCTATTACTTGGAATCATCCTTCGAAGTCCGACACCAAGCTTCCTAGCTCCCTCTCTAGTGACCAGGGGGGAAGGTGGCAGCTCTCCCACACGAATCTATTTCGGAGGTCAAGGCGGTATCCTCCAAGATCAACCGTCCCGTCTCGTGTTTTCCGTCCCCCCGCCCAGCCATCGAACGGTTCATCGACCGCCATCCCCGCCGGCGAAAGTTGCAGCCGGAAACGACACGCTAGCGACCCTCGCCGAGGCAACTACAGTAGGCTCGCCTTTTGGATCGCTGACGGATGGGCGAAGCACAGGTTTCGAGATTCGGCCTGCCTTGCCCACGGTCTCCTTCGATCCCGTGGTTGAGCCCGATCTGCTTGCCGGCAAAAGCGGAGATGTCGTAGTAGAAATCGTTATCGATGCAGCGGGAAACATTACCGACATGAAGGTGCTCGAGAGCCTCGGCCCAGTCGATCAGATTGTTCTGGCTGCTTTGGCCAAGTGGCACTTTCTCCCCGCTACTCGAGACGGCACTCCCATCGCCTCCAAGCAGGACGTCCATTATCACTTCCCGCGCTAAGGATCGCCAGTCCCTGGAAGTAGAAATGGAGGCAAGATTGCCATGACCATCTTCAGCTTCGAGTGGGGCTTCCCTGTCGCGACAGACCGGAAGCCACCATTGCCCTCACCCTCCGCTCGTTCCTTTCACGGCCATTCCACTCTAGGTTCTTGCGGCAGGGCTAGGGGGACATCCTCCTATCGCAGGGGCAAAACCTTTCCCTCCGGCTCAGCTACAATATCAAAGTCTTTTAAGGCGTAGGCGCTCTAGAACATGGTCGAAAGCTGGAAACATTGGGAAAGGCGAACGGTGGACGGATTCCCTCTGCAACGTTATCTAGGTGGTGCGGATCACAGTTCCGTATTTCTGACCGAGCGTAGCGGGCGGGAACCGCAACAGGCCGCCATCAAGCTTATCCAGGCAAGCACCGCGAACTGGGACACTCAGGTCTCTTGGTGGCAACAGATCGAGAAGTTCCATCACCCTCATGTGATTCGGCTCTTTGAGAATGGCCGCTGCCAACTGGATGGGAACGAGCTCTTCTACTGCGTCATGGAATACGCCGAAGAAAACCTGGCAGAGATTCTTAGAGATCGCCCGCTCACGTCGGTGGAAGCGCAGAACATGCTGCGGCCGGTTCTCGATGGCCTCGCTTATATCCACAGCCGGGGTTTCGTGCACGGTCATCTCAAGCCATCGAACGTTTTGGCTGTCGGCGACCAAGTCAAGCTATCGGTGGACAAAGCTTGTCCGGCGGGTGAAACGGGTAGAGTTCTCGGCCTGCCCGGCATTAACGGGCCAACGGGGATCGCCACCGGCGAGTGTTTCTCTCCCGCGCTCGACGTATTGTCGCTCGGATCGATGCTGGTCGAATCGCTGACCCAGCAGTCGCCCGTGTGGAAGGCCGAACGGGGCGACCCGGTGCTACCTAAGACATTGCCGGCGCCGTTTATGGAGATCGCCCGAAACTGTTTGCGCCGCAATCCGAAGGATCGATGGACCGTGGCTCAGATCATTGCACGACTCAATCGATTTGCGGCAACTCGGCGGAACCGGAGCCCGATTCGGACCCTGCTGGCCAAGCCGGCTTTCGCCCTCCCCAGCTTTGCGGCTGCCATCTTGCTCTTAGCCGTTATCACTGTCCCGAGGCTGCTTAGCCTGTATCGCGAAGCCCGAGACCGTAAGGTTGAGTCCACCCCGGCAGCCTCGAGCCAGGCTGAGGGTCCCTCCTTGCCACCCGACGTAACCAATACCGCCATGATCCATTCCTCCGCTCCATCTCCTGGCGGCCACGTGGTTGCAGGGGCGATAGCGGAACAACCGCTGCCGGTCGTGCCCGAAAAAGCCCAAAAGACGATTCACGGCACGATACGGGTGAGGCTGAGACTGGTGGTCGACTCTTCGGGCAATGTGACAACGGCAAGGTTCATTGACTATGGAGCAAGCCGATACTTCGCGAGGCTAGCGCTCGGGGCAGCCGAACAGTGGAAATTTACTCCTCCGCAAGTTGATGGCCACGACGCTCCGAGCGAATGGATTGTGGTCTTCGAATTCTCCAAACAGGACATTACCGCCCACTCGACACCGCTTCACTCTTGATATCACCGGTCGTCGGGCGGCGAGCGCTTGCCGTTGGCCCGGTTTCACCGAAGCGTCGGCGAAGTTCGCAAGCCTGGATCTCAGAAATCCGCATGGAAGCGAAGCATTCCGACCGTTACCGGACCACGGACCTGGTTATAACCCGGATTGCTGACATGTTGCAGGCCGCCCGATGCGAAGAAGCCGCGCCAGAGGTGGGCGGTGTAGAAACCCTCGACGATTCTTTCCGAGCCGTAGGTGAGGCCGCCATCCCCGAGCAAAAAGCCTAGTCCGCCGAGCGCAAGATACCGTTGATGGGCCGCCACAATCCCATTGGCGACAAAGGCGATCCCGGCCCGATCGTTCGCTCGATGCCAGGAACCACCCAGGGACAGGCCGCCGAGTTCGAGCGTACGGTCGTCTTCGGTATAGGCGAAGGATTCATTGCTGCCATCGTCCCAGCCTAGGCGGCCGAAGATGCCCACCTGCGGTGTGATTTCCTGTTCGAAATTCAAACCAAAGCCATACTTATGGCGTCCCTGTCGTCGCGTGGCGACGATGTCAGGAGCCGGGGTCTGGCCATCGAGGTAACTCGGTGATCGCCTCGCGATAATGCCCCATGTTCGCCTGATTCAGGTAGCTCAGCAGACGGACCGCCCCCCGCCGATGGGCGATTAAGCTTCCCTGCGCTTCGAGTTCCAAATTTGCCGCACGAGCCCGCGCAATGTCCGCATCGAGATAAATGCCGTTGGCAACCTTCGGTTCCAAGGCTTCGCCAAATCGAGCCGAGAACCAATGGTCGTCGTATTCCACCAGCGCTCCGTCGGTATAGCCGCGGGTTTTGGCAGCGTAATCCCAGGCACCGTCATTGTCTACCGTCCAATTCAGGAACTGAAGATGGCTGTCGCGGCCCCAGGTGTTCACGTCAAAAAAGTCGGCGAGGCTGAATTTCCCGAACCGAATTTCCAGCCGCCGCGCGGGTACAGAGGTAGCGAGATGAAGCTCATCCCGGTCGACTTCGATGTGCTCGTCGCCCAGCGGGACAATCTGCCGCAACATGAGCCGAGCAAGGTAGGGCCCCTTCGAGAGGGGGATGCCTTGCGCCGTTCGCACCGCATCCAAGTTGGTGTAGCCGGCAAGACCGAAGGCACTGCCTATACCACCCCCGGTCGCATCCTCCACGTCCGCGAAGACCTCCGTCGTATGGGTAAGGGCATAACCGGTATAAAGCGTCAGAATGTGCGTGGTGGCGCTCTGAGCCCCCGGAGTCAGGCTGTTTCGCCCGCTGTACTGCGCTGGGAACGATGGATGCCACTGGAAAACGACATTCGCCTGACCCGAGATCCAATAGCGGCTCGATTCTGAATGGGGGAAAACCGTGAGCTGCTCATGAGCGCCCGAGTCCAATTAAGGCGGCCGCGCTCGAGCCGGGCCCGGCCTCGTCGGTCTGGGTATCCTGAGGTGTTGTGCCGGGGATCGGGGGCGACATCTGCGCTACGGGGCAATCGAATGCGGCAGCGCAAACCATCAGGATGCTAAGTTTTCGAAGCGCGCTTCGGCAACATACCATTTCGCGTCGGAAAAACACCGTTCTTAGAAACAATGGTAGGCGAACCGAGAGTAAACGGCAGGAGATCAGCCGCCCGGGATCCATTTTCCATTCACTCGCGGCCGAGCCCACTTCCGTTGTTTTGACCACTCTCCCCGTGATCGGGCGACGACACTTGACTAAAGTTGCCCAACCGCTCCTGCGGGCGTAATCTGTTTTGACTGGTTCTTCTCCAGGAGCTCGGGAAGTCTTGAGGCTCTGACCATGTCCGCGGCAATCAGCCAACCCTTGGCAAACCATAGCGCGGAATCACCCGCGAAGGAGCGACCATATGGACAGCCCAATACAGGTATTGCAGCAGGAACTTGCGACCTGGATTTGCCTCGCATGCCACCGCCATTATTCCCGTGCGGCTGCGGAAAGTGTGGATTGGCGCTGCGAGCATTGTGAAACTCCTCTTCTTGACTCCCGTGGGCATAGGTTTGAAGGAAAAGAGGCGGCTTGATGATCGCCCAGCGAGAAAGACTCGTCAGGTTCCATGATCCCGAGCGGTTCCCATTCGCGGATCAGATTCCCATTTTTATTGAGCTGGCGACGCGAGCGGCAGTTTGATAAAAACTGGAGTTGATTCAGAACCGACCGTCTGAATCATAACAGCTCGCTCGAAACCCCTGTCTTTGTCACTCGGATGCACGCTGACGAGTGGAAGCGTCTCGCGTGACACGCTCAAGCAGCCCTATGAGCTGGAATCGCTTATTGCGCGACAACTGCCGGAAGGCCTTCTCTATATTCCTTGCATGCTCGACCGAAGCCCGCTCGATGATGCGTCGCCCCTTCGCAGTGAGTTCAACCAGACGTACTCTTCGATCGTTCGGGTCGAACTTTCGAACCACCAGCCATTTTGACTCCAACCGATCAATAGCGGTTGTGATGGATCCGGTCGTCAGGTCGATTTGCGCTCCCAGAACATTGACCCGTTGAGGACCATTTTGCAATAAGGCCTGGAGAACACGGAAGTCGGAGGCGCAGAGTCCGATCTTCTTCTTACTCTCTTCCGATCGGGTGAGCAAGGCTCGATAAGCTTTCCAGACCGCTGTGAACGCTTTCGTGCCTGTCGGTTCACTTGAACGAGAGGCGATTTTCCCCATATCCCCGAATCTATGGCAATCAAGAAGGTTCTTTGCGTATGCCGATGAAGTTTCGCACATCGCACTCCGGTAGACAACCGGGTGCTGAAGGTCTTTGCCCTCTCGACTGCCGTCGGGCCGAACCGCCTACCGCATGCGATAAGCTTGCCTGGCGTCTACGCGCCAAGCAGAGCTGCGCTAGGACTCATTGAGCAGTTCGCAGGAACTTTGCCCGGCGGTCCTGGAACGGGCTGCAACTCCGGGTGCGACCTAGGTGGCAGCAGCTTCCTCCTCCTGACAATCTTTCCTTCTCGTAATCATAGAACCAGTTTTGCAACGGTTCGAAGCTTGCCACAACGGGATGTCCTGCGGAGCGGGCGTGCTTCATTGCATGTTGGTCGGGCGAACTGTCGCAGCATCCGATGAGTCCACACTCGGCACATCGGCGCAGCTGAAGCCACCAGCCGCCGCTGGCCAGGCACCCCACGCAACCTGTGGCGCTGGGCTTTGCCGAGGATTGATTCCCTGTTTTCCCCTCGTCCGGCTTCTCTCCCCACCTTGGAATCGCTGCGACGCCTCAGCAGTTTGCTGCAGCCTGGGTACATCGGAAGAAACTCTTTCGAAATCTAAGTGATGTTCAAAGGTTGACGGCGCAGGCTTTCGCCCGGATGCATGGAATCGATCGAAATGACATCTCATGCGACCAACATAGTCACGCGGCTGAATGCCAGTAGCGGCACAATCGGAAAATACTTTCCCAGAAATGGAACAATGGGATGACTGGCGGGTACTATTTGAGGATTTTGTCCCGACCGGCTCAGCCGCGGCCTTCCTTCCTCAAGGCGAGGACAGTTTGGACGCGTCAGCGCGCTGGTCCACGGTTCGGCGTTGGTCGGCTCGCGTCTCAGTGAAGAAGCGAGCGCCACTCCCGGGGCACCTTTCCCTCGGGTCCAGGAACTGCTTGGTCCTCGGGATGCCACCGAGGAGGCGCCAGGTGCTCGCCCTGCGTCATGTCTTGCGTTTCGTAGTTGTAGAACCAAGTCTCCCCGGGTTCAAAACTGGCGGCGATGGAGTGACCCGTTTCCCTAAAGTGATGCGATGCGTGTTGACTGGGTGAGCTATCGCAACATCCGATATGTCCACACTCGGCACATCGCCGCAAATGGAGCCACCATCCGCCCGAAGCAAGACACTCTCTGCAACCATTCCCGCTTGGCTTCGCCGCCGGATTAATTCCGCGCTGTTGAGATTTCACGTTTCCTCCCGCCTCCTCGATCCTATCCTGATCGCCCGTCCGTCACATCGCCCGATCTGTACCAGCTAAGTTAGTCTCGGCGAAGTCTTGACGTCAAGGCTTTGTCGATTACAATTACGGAAGGTCCGGGCTTGCGTACTGAGACAACGAAGCAACCGACGGGGGAAGGTTGCGCTCGAAGTTGGGCAGCCAATCAGGAACAAAACGCGACGCCAATCATGTCCCACGACCTTCACCACTGGCCTGAGCTCGATTGGCAGCAATGGAATTGCGCAGAGTCTTCCCGCGACCAAGCCACGCCCGGCGGCCCCGATGCTATTCCAATCCCTACGCCGAGGTTCAGGATATGAAAAAGGGGCGCCTCGAGGCCTTCAGCGATGGAGTATTCGCGATCATTATCACCATTATGGTGCTGGACCTGAGGGTTCCGCACAGCACTAGCGTGGCGGCACTTCGCGGCCTCCTGCCCGTGTTTTTAAGTTATGTGATGAGCTTCCTATACGTGGGGGTCTACTGGAACAATCACCACCATCTTCTGCACTCCGCCGAACGCGTGGACGGAAGAATTCTTTGGGCCAATCTGCACCTTCTTTTTTGGCTTTCCCTCGCGCCTTTCACTACGGCATGGCTCGGTGAAAACGGCATCGCTCCCGGTCCGGTCGTCATGTACGGGATCATGCTGCTGTTCGCTGGGATCGCCTACTTTATTCTGACCAAGGCTCTGATCGCACAGCACGGAAAAGAATCCACCATCGCGAAATCTATCGGTAAGGACCGCAAGGGATTGATATCCCTCGTCGTATATTCCATTTCGCTGCCGATTGCCTTGGTTCGGCCAGTGGTGTCGTGCGCCGGCTACGTGCTAGTCCTGGTTCTGTGGCTGCTCCCGGATCCACGCATTGAGAAGCGCCTGGACATGACGCGATAGCACCCCCCACCAGGAATGCTAGTTCGCCAAGAGTTACCGGTAGAAGTCCAGCGGACCTGGGGTGATGGTCGTTGGTGCAAATTCAATGAGGTACCCATCCGGGTCGCGCATGTAGCACCGCAATTCCGTCGCATGGACTTTAGGCTCGGTGATGAAGTTCCCGCTCCGCGAAGACCACAGGTCGTAGTAACGCCGGATGTCGGTCACTCTCAGGTTCAGGAAGACGCTTAGAACGTTGGGATCGAGCGGAGGAGAAGCCACGACTTCCGGCTGTCGTCAGTCGGGCCACCGCTACGATTGTTAATCAGCCAAATATTGCCGAGCCGGCAGAAACGTCGGTTCGCCCTCGCGCCACCGTGGCACCGAGGACGTCGCGATAGAATGCCACCGAGCGCTCGCTGTCTCCCACGATGAGCGTATTCGTCACCACAAACTTGAGTTCAGCGCTCTGATTCGGTGGGGATGTCATGATGGCCTCTTCTTCGAACGGTCGCGATCGACGCGTTTTCGACGGCGCGGCGCGGTTCGGCCGCCACGCTCTCGCCGCTTGATCGCGGCAGAATTCCCTGCTAGCGCTGCCCTATTGAGACCGTGGGCTTCATCCGGCAGCCGTCAGTCAATGTCCTCCGCTCTTCGGTAGCGCAGGGTTCAGCCAGGAAGTAGCGCTTTGGCGCCTTGGATACTCTAAGGCGGGCACCCGTCCGCTATCCATTTAGCGAATAGGTCAATTCGAGCCTGAGGCCAAGGACCTTCTCCTCTCGGCGGTGGAGGCGGCATCACCGCGCCACCGATTGCTCGGATGCGGTCATAGATTATGGCGGCGTGCGCCTTTACGTCGTCATACTTTCCTAGGTTGAATGCCTTGCTCATCGCCTGAATGTCTCGGTCTGTAAAAAGCGGGCGGATGTCCGCTGCAAAGCTCGTCTGTTTCGCCATGGTGACCTCACCGTGTTCGATTGTTGCCGGAAACCGTCCATACGACGGCTCCACTTCAATCGCAAGCCGCAGATGTCTCCTAAGGGGATGAACCGCCGTGCCGGCCGATCAAAGCACCTCGAAAATGCTATAGATCGGCCCGTCCCGCAGCCGGTGGCCACACCGACCGCGATGATGCGGTTGATCCGATCGTATCCTGGGGCACTAGTCTCAAACAAAGGATTCATCCGGAAATAATAGCTCCTGGGGTCGACGGCCTCACCCTTGTCCAGTCTCTCGAGAACGCTGGGCAGGCCTGCGCGCAAGCACTGATACGTCATCACGATCAGAGCTCCATCTGTCGTTCTAAGCACCAGGCGGAGGTCCAGCTTGATGCACGAGTCGGTACGAACCGACTGCCAGTCGTTGCCGCTAACTACTTCGCCCCATAGCCGCTCGCCCTCAAGCGAGCCCCCCTGAATTACACCGATGCGACGGAAGGCATTGGGGGTTTGACCGATGACGAGAAGCGGAGGCACCTGCTCGCGCAATACGAACAATGGCCGTGTCTGTATGCTCTTCAGAGCCTCGGGTAGCCCTTGACTCAGAGAAGTGGACACGACGTGCTCCTTTCCGTTGCGATATTCGGCGGCCTCAGTTACCAGGAAGGCCGGGGTTCGTACCATTATCCTGCCACTCCCAGAAAGACCTTTAGAGCCTTTGCCAGTGCCTCGGGTTGTTCTTCCGGAACGAGTGGCCTGAATTGGGGATCACCAACGGTCACGTCTTCGAAGTAAGCAGTAGGCCAAAATTGTTCTCCGGGTTGACGAACCGCACGTCGCCCATCCGCCGCGCACAACCAGCAATCGGCGAGTCACCAGTTGGACTACGCCCGCGCCGTTTATATTTACGACCCGGGCTTATCTCATTCGGGAATGGTGAAATCGTAAACCCGCCCAGAAGCCGCGCCGCCAGATCTGCTTCCTCCTCTGGACGCCGTCATCGTCTGGGATATGCCGGTACCCATGAAGAAGCCGTATTCCCCCGGCTTGAGGTCATTCTCCAGGGTGAGCTTGTAGACTCGGATGCCTAAGTGTTCGGCGTGGAACGGAATTTCCTTGTCTTTCTGCACGCCGGACTTTCCGCCCGAAACGCCACCGAAGGAGCCGACCTGGAATTCCCGGCGGTTGTCCTTCTTGTTCAACTTGAGTAACACGTAATCGGACGAATCCGTCCCCTCCGGAACGTACAAATAGAAGACGGGATTGCGGTCGCGTACAACATTCTTGGAAGTCGGCCCCTCGATGGTCGCATCCCAGTGCTGGTTCCTGAGTCCGTAGGTAAACAGGCTTCCAGCCTTGCCGCCCGCCTTGGTGTTCGTCACCATCTGACCTTGCAGCAGCAAGAACTTGCCTTCGTCCCGCCAGTACACGCCGACTTCGGGCGGCGGCAGGCTTGGATCGATCGTCATCGGGTTGGCACCCGCAACGATCGCCGCCGGTGGCGGAGCCGGATTGATCATGACTTTGATGATCGATTCTGAAACGTTAGCGGCTTTGAGTGCCTTCAGCCCATCAACACTCGTATCAAAGCTGACGGCATCGGTTCCGGTCTCGTACGCCTGACGGATTTTCGCGATGATTACATCATCGGAGAGGCCCAACTTCGTCATCTCGATGACGTCCAGGTTGGTGAGCCGCTTGCGCAGCGAGGTGCTGTCTTGGCCGCCTGCAGAACCTACCGCAATTGAAACCAGGAACGAGGCCAGCAACCCTACTCTCGAAGTCCAGCAGGTGGCTCTCATTACTTCTCTCTCCCGTAGCAGGGCTAGGCTACGTCTCCCGGTCGGACCGTGACCGACCTGAGACATGGGTAACAGTTCGTACGGACACACAGGTTACACTTTTTTCCCTTTTTTGAGGAGGGAGAAGTGAATGCGGTTGAATGCGGTGGAAGGAATGGTGGTTATGGACGAAAGAATTCAGTTTGTCAGTCGCCGGATCGCGGGCGAGTCGATGGCGGCACTGTGCCTGGAGTTCGGCATCTCCCGCAAGACCGGTTACAAGATCTTCGATCGCTACTGGGAATGTGGGGTGGAGGGGCTGACCGACCGCAGCCGCCGACCCCATCACTATGCGCATGCAGAGGAGTGTGCTTGAATCCAGTTGCCTGTCCTAACCAAAAGCGAATAAGTTATGGTTGCGTCTGAAACCTCACGCCATTCGGGTCGTGGGGTTGGAAAGAGGTAGGCAGGATGGCTACTGGCATCATGGACGAAGGTCGCAAGCCTTATTAAATCCGCCATTCTGATCTTGTGCCAAAGGTAGCCCGCGTTGACCACAGCTGTGAGGCACCTGCGAAACCCCGGTGAGACACGAAATTAAAAACTGGTGGCGGACAGCCACCCGCAACCGAAAAGTTGTCACCAGAGCCGGGCAGCGCACGGAAAGATGCGACGCAGTGTTTATCCTTGGAGCCCAGTTGGAACGCTGGAGACCGGGGCTACCTGATTGCGCAGCGAAGTGCCACAGTAGGGACAATAGGCATCACCGATCCCAACCACGCGCTGACATTGTGGACAAGTCAGGCCCAGCTTGTAACTGCAGTGAGGGCAGAAGCTGAACCCGGGCTGCACAGGGTGCCCGCATTGTGGGCAGACGCTCCGCAAGGGTTGCCGGAGTACGAAGTAAACGATGATGCCCAGCGCGTTGGGAATAATTATGGCTACAATCGTCCAAAGCGTTGGGCTCATGCTGCGGCGTTTGGCATCGCGATTTATATAGGCGATGAGCAATAACCAACAGCTCACCACCAGGCCGACGAGGAACCCCAGCAAAGGACGCGCCCACGCCGGTGGCGCGTTGGATTCGCGAGCAATGAAAATATCGAACAGCAGCTGTGCGCCGATGAAGGCAATCCCCGCCAGAGCCCATGCCCAAACCGGGATGACTTTGATTTCCCCTTTTGCTCCGGTATTTTCTTCTTTGGCTAGCATAAATTCGTCCGGTTTCTCACCACAGTTGCCGCGACCGTTCCCGCTGGTTCGTCGCATACGTGCCGCGGGCCAACAACAGCACACCTACTGCCAGCGTCGGCGCTAGACAGAAGAACGCGAAACCCGCCTGCCAAACCGGACTCGAAACCCCGGCGCGCTCTCCCATCCACGCAAACAGCCGCCACAGAAGGGGCGCCGTCAGGGCTGCGGAAATGCCCACCCCGACACAAGCCATTGCGACCCACCCCATGCGCTCCCGTGTCTCTTGAAGCCTGCTGGCGTGGAACCGCACCCGCATCTGCGTGGTCCGCACCAGGTGCGAGTCGGCCGCCAACGGCAAGGAGCGTAGAACACGAACCACGCGACCCGCGGCGTCCGCGTATTCACGACAGGCTGTGCACTCTTCAAGATGGGCCTGCAGCCAGCTCTGTTGCGCAGCGGACAAATCTTCTGCTCCCGCCAACGCAATCAGTTCTCGTGCTTCGTCGTGGGAGTTCCGCGTCATGCCTGCGCTCCCTTCAGCCGCGACATCAGCATGTTCAAGCCGCGATACAGCCGCGATTTCACCGTTCCCAGCGGCACCGCAGTCACCGTTGCAATCTCCTCCAAAGCCAATCCCTCCTGAAAACGCAACACCACAGTCTCACGATACTCCGCCGGGATGGTGACCAAAGCCGCGCTAATGCGCTCGGCCTGCTCCTGCTGCGCCACGACTTCCCACGCTGAAGGCTGGGTGTCGATTGGTTCCAGCGGGGCGCGGTCTTCGTGCTCCATCAGCCCATCCAGGCTGACCGGTCTTTTTCTGCGCAGATAATCGATGGTCAAATTCCTTGCCACGGCATACAGCCACGTGCTGAATTCGTGCTTGCCATCGTACTGATGCCCGCGCTCCAGCACACGAATCCAAGTCTCCTGGAAGAGGTCCTCAGCCAGTTCACGATTTCCCGCCAGGTACACCAGATACCGAAGCAGCCGATGCTGATACTGTTCGATCAGGCAGTCCAGCAGGTCCGGATCGTGCCGGCGAAGACCGCGAGCGATTGCGCTGGCCTCGGACTCCATCCCATTCACGAAATAATAGGCGGCGGCGTTCATGCTACCGGATATACGGGTGAGGAGGGAGAAAAGATGCAAGGGATGAATGGCGAGGTAAGTTCGTCGCAGACAATCAGATGGTGCAAACCCTTTTTCTCCCGACTCAACATCAAACCCTTATGGTTCTTGTGGTAGTCAATATTCGCACCAGAGCATCAATAATCCATCCAGTCCCTTTGGCAGCCCATATAGTCCGACCAGCGCTCGCGGTTCAAGCGCCCGAAATTTTCGCCCAGGATGGAACCTATCTCGGCAGGCTAAGCGCCAACCCTTACGCGCCAGATTCGACGTCAAATCCTTACGGCGTGTATGGTAGTCCCTTCTCTCCAACCAGCATCAACAACTCGTTTAGCGTGTATGGGAGTCCGTTTAGTCCGCAAAGCGCGAACAATCCGTACACGACCACAGCCCCGGTCCTTGTAATGGATGACGACGATCAGACCATGGCTCCGGCCCTTGTATTCGATGACGACGATCCGGAATAAGCTCGGAGCTGGGCACGGACGACCTGATCCTGTCTTTCCCCCGACCTAAGCGGCTTAGGTAGAATCTGGGATCCGGACTTGTGATGCCGTGCACCTGCACTGGTATTCCGCAGCCATTAGAAAGACGAGGGGGCTCGGCTTCGTGTGATGGGGTGCCCGCGAAAGGAGGCATCTAAGCTGTGCCCAAGGAACTGACCCCTTCGCATTGGCGCTTTACCTTTACGCTTTACCGCCAGTGCCATCGCCCCAAGGCCAGCCTGGCTTTCCTCGCCTGGCTGACACGAATCGAAGACCCTCAAATCGGGACATGCAACGATGACGGTGTGGACATTTGTGTGGACAGGCCACCTCTCCGGGAGACTGTGGCCTTGAGAAGTGATTGAAAAAA
>DATJVZ010000206.1:0-35727 GCA_035501575.1 Terriglobales bacterium
TGAATTTGGGAGAACTTGCCTTTAAAGGAGGACAGGCCAAACGCCTTGCGGAACGTAGCCACGTCGGCTGCGAGAATGTCGCTGTCCTCCAGTACGACGACGGTTTGTCCATTGCCCGTAATCGGTTTCGTTCCCTGGTACAGGGGAGAGACGTTATAGATGGTGGCGAAGTCCGGCGGGGTTTCGATATAGAGTGTCGCATTGGCAAAACCATCCGGACATCCAGTACAGGTGATGGTAAGGTTGGGCCGCTGCTTCATCAGCATGGGCTTCGGCCTAAAGTTATTGAGAGAGGCGAACCCGACCACGACCGGGGCGAAAGCAGCCGGAATCTTGGGGTCGCTCGAGTTGGCGATGTGTGGTTCGCCGTTCACGTTGTATTGGTGGATCTCGGTGTGGAAGGCATTCCGCACTTGCCCGGCCGTGCCCGAAATGTCAATCATCAACCCGGACTTGTGAACCAGATTGACCGTGAAACCTTGTCCGCGCAGCCAGGCCACGATGATATCGATATCTTCCTGCGCTGGACCGAACTTCCGACCTAACGCATCGGCCGTCAGCCATTGGTGAAAACTCGCGGAATGCGGATCATGCAGTGCCGCGATGAATTCCTCGATCGCCTGTTCTTGGGCGGAACTGCGTCGGAGCACTAAAAACATGTGCTCCATCGGCAAGCTGTCGGCAACCGCTCCGCGATCAAATTTCGCTATCGCCAGCGGATGCGTGCTTCCCCTGAGCTCGACCAGATCTGTCTCATTCACCGCGCTTAGGATTTGCGGAGCCGCACTGCCAGCGGCATGTACCACCGGTGCGGGAACGCTGAGAACAAATAGAAAGAGCAGCAGAGCAAACGCCGAAGCGTAGAGGGTAGGGCGTGTAAACATGGATCGCTCCTTTTGCAAATGGATCTTGATTTGAAATACGCGGTGCAAGGCTGCACACTGCAACCTGTGGCATATAGCTCCCGAGGAATGGAGATGCTAGGAGGGGAACCCCCGCCCGAGCACCATAGTGCCGAGTATTGTGCTGAGAGCCAGGAACGATGTCAAGAGCAGGAATCGACCCCAGGAAGAAAGTCCCTAGCCAAACTGCTTAGCTTCGAAGGAAGAAAGTCCGGTAATCAAACGAGCCGATGGCGCGAGTCGATGCGTAAGGTTCCAACTGCTTTACCAGGGCCCGCGCCATCAATTTTTTCGTCTAAGGTTAAAGGGGAGAGACAACTATTACAGCAACTATTGTTCATAGTTGCCCTGCCCCAAAGATGCGTTGGACGCTCGAGCCGCCCTCGAAGCCACCCTCAGCACCCAGTCGTCAACGAGCGACGGTACTGCTGTGACCCCGGCAACTGGCCTGTGGTTTAGGGTTTAGTCTGTGCCACTACTCCATTGACGAAAGCCACCCCTTTGGGAGTACCGACACCGGTCACATTGTCCCATCCGGGCCCGGTCGTGAGTGATGAGTCGGTACCAAATGTGAAAACGTCCCAACGAGTTGAACTCGGAGCGTTGTAGAGCGCGCTGACGAACATTTTCGTGTTTTCCAGCGGTCCTGCCAGATCATCTGCCGTTTCGACGACGGTGGTGGGAGGATTGCCGGGCAACGTGATGACTCCCGTCACATTATGCGCAGAACCGATTTGGACTATGTCCGAGATAGCACTCGCAGGCAGATTGTAGACGTACGGCGCTGCCTGACCTAAAGGTATCTTGGCCGCCTGATTGGCAATCGCCCACAAGCCGGAGAACATCGGACAAGAGAGACTGGTGCCACCAAAGACTTCTACCACTTGTTCTCCGCTAACGGGGTCCGAAATTACGATTTCCGCCCCTGTCTCCGGGTCGGCTTCCATCGCGATATCCGGAACCTTACGAAACTTGCCGGATAACTTTTTCTGGAAAGACGGCTTGGCGTAGACGACACTCGTTCCTCCGCCGGACCCTTCCAGGAAGCCGAACACAAGCGGTGGAACAACGGGAGGATTCGGGGATGGATCGGCGATTCGAGTTTCGTTGAGGCCCCAGCCGGTTTGGAACTTGATCGTGTTGTTGGGGTTCAAAAACAGGCTGGTACCCCCGACTCCGGTGGCAAACGGCGAATTGGCGTTAGCGCTGACAGAGACGGCGTTGATTCCAAACTCTTGATCTACGGCGAGGAAATCACCGGCGTCGCCAGAAGAAACGTCCAGGGAAATGCCCAAAGATGCCGCCATCTCTGCTAGGAGGTTTTCGACCACCAGCTCAGAAGGCAAAAACTCTACGAGCACTATCTCTGAAATTCCAAAGCTATTGGATATTACGTTGCCGAGCAGGTTATCGATGGCAAAAAGATTGGCCATATCGAGGTTGTCAAAGTCGTTGTTCTTCGCCAACACCAGCGCAATGTTGGCGCCTGGAGCCATCGCGTGTGACCACTCCACATCGATGCTGGTTTCAAAATTCCAAAGCCCCGCCATACAGGCCGACCCACAGTTCGCCGACCCGTTGGGTTTGAAGATTTGAAAGTTCGCTGACGTGAGCGAGGGCAGTCCGTTCAGTCGGGAGAACGTATTCGCGTCGTTGAAGATGGTATTGGAGCCATAGGCATCGACGATAACTACGGTCTGTCCACTGCCGTCTAGGCCTTTGCTGTGCAGGGTATCCAGCCCATAGGCGTGTTGCATTTCCGCCGCGTCATATCCGCAAGGAGCCTGATTGGGAGGCACAGAATCGATGTTCGCGCCATAGCGATTCCCGCTGTACACGGCTGAGGGACCACCACCGGGGGTGGTGAATTTCACGGTTTGCGCCGGCCGAAAACAATTTGCACTAAAGACCAGTCCATCAGGAGTGGGCGAGAGAGAACTCACGGGCGAGATCGCAGTTCGAGAGTTGGGCTTGCCATCAGCCACGGGGCGTCTCACGTAAGACGTGTACTGAAAGTCGTCGAATCCCTGGACCGCCGCGATGACTGTGCCGACCTGCCCGGCAACGAGAGGTTCGGCAGATGCTGCGCGGTGAACCTCGCCATTAATGGTGAAACGGCTAATCTGAACCTGGAACGTCTTTTCAATGTCCGCGACCGGACCTTCTGCCCTAATATAGTGATTGTTTTTTTCCGTCGCGGTGACTTTCAAACCGTGAGACACGAGAAAGTCGCTCACCATGATCGCCTCTTGCGAGCTCGGAGCAAAATTGGCGTTGTACTGCTCAAGCGTCAGCCAATGGTGATAGTTCGGGGAACTCTGGTCATACATTTGACGGACTAGATTGTCGAACGCCGCTTGGTTGCGCTGCTTCAACCAAATCGTCACGGTAATTGATTTGGCCGGATCTTCCGCGACAAGATTCTTCGCAATCTGGGGAATACCTGCGAAGCCGGAACCCACCATCAGGGTCACGACTGCGAGCAAAGTGCACATCAAAATACGAATTTGAGACAGGCCTTGCGACATGTTGCACTCCTTATCTGGGGGCGTGAACGAGACAATCGCCTTCGCTAGTTTGTTGGGTTGATTGGAAAAGACGTGCAGAGACAATTCGTCGGGCAACGCTCCGAGCGGTCATCGCACATCGCCTCGCGATTTAACGGCCACGGATATTACAGCCGGCACAGTGGAGTGTCAACCACTTTAGTGTCACAAGATTGTCAAATCGCTGTCGTTGAAAACCGCCGTACCCGGAGCGTCCATTGTCAGGCGGAGTCACCGATCGTTCTCGATCCCAGCCTAGCAATCTCAGGATTTGAGCTTCCGCGCGGCGAGTAGAATCTCGCTCCGCACCTATGTAGGCGGTCTTGAATACTCAAGCGGTTGACCGAAAGTAGTCGTTATACTGGGGTTGTGAGCAAGGTGCGAGAATTCGTGACCCATTCCCCTGAGGAAACGGTGGCGCTAGGGCGGGAATTGGTCGCACTCCTGACGCCGCCGAAGCTCGTCGTACTGCGAGGCACTCTCGGCGCTGGTAAGACAACCTTGGCGAAGGGAATTGCAGAGGGGTTCCACGCGGCATCGGAAGACGACGTAACCAGCCCCACCTTTACCCTGGTCCACGAATATCGCGGGCCCTCGGTAAATGTCTATCATATCGATCTGTACCGGGTGGACACTCCACGCCAGCTCGAGACCTTGGGCCTCGACGATCTGGTGGGGGAGCATAATCTCTTGCTGGTGGAATGGGGTGAGAAGTTCTCCCGGTTCGTCAACCAGAGCGATCTCGAAATTGCGCTAGAGAGAATGGGAGAGAATGACCGGAAAGTTAGGGTGCTTGCCCGGTAATCGATGCCGACGGTGCGATTTTCGACCGCCCAAGATATCGACCAAAGAGCTGGTAGCAGGACTTCATGGACCAGGCCGACCCGAAGTTTGGTGAGCCCAACCCCAAAGCGCCGGCAGCGCTCTCGCGATTTGCCTTTCTCATTGGCAAATGGCGGTGCGCAGCCAAAGTGAGATCGGCGAACGGGGAATGGCACACGTTCGATGCCACCTGGCTAGGCCGCTTCATCCTCGACGGCTATGCCATCGGCGACCAGTACCGGATGACAGGCTCCGCGGGAGAGCTGATCGTACTCGGCATGGGTTTCCGCTCCTATGACGCCGCCAAGCAGATCTGGAACATCAAATGGCTTAACGCGCTGACCGGAACCTGGACGGACCTCGGATCGGAAGACCTCGGTGGAGTCAAGTGCGACGGCCCATCCGTCAGCTACGTCTTCCGAGAGCCCGTGGCCACCCACTCCTATACGCGCGCCACCTACACAAATATCTCGAAGACACACTTCACCTGGCGAGGCGAGAGATCCGAGGACCGGAAGGCCTGGAGCGAATTCATGGTAGTCGAGGCTTACCGTAGTTCGGAGTAGGCGGACATCCTCAGTCCGCTTCGGCCATCCGGGGTTTGTCAATCAGAATCCCATGATGTTATAGCCGCAGTCGACATAAACGATTTCGCCGGTGATCCCCGAACTTGCGTCGGAAGCCAGGAAGATGCCGGTTGAACCGATCTCCGCTACTTCAACGTTGCGTCCGAGCGGGGCGCGTTCGAGGTGTGACTTGAGCATGTCTCCAAAGCCAGCGATACCGCGAGCGGCCAAGGTTTTGATCGGTCCCGCGGAAATGGCATTGACCCGGATTTTTCGTTTGCCCAGGTCATAGGCGAGATAGCGAACCGTGCACTCCAGGGCTGCCTTGGCCACTCCCATCACGTTGTAATGAGGCACGACCTTTTCCGCTCCGTAGTACGTCATGGTAATGATGCTGCCGCCATCCTCCATCAAGGGAGCAGCGGCTCGGGCTAAAGCGATGAGAGAATACACGCTGACATCGTGGGCAATGCGGAAACCTTCGCGGGTGGTGTCGAGAAAATTGCCCTTGAGTTCATCGGGGGGAGCAAAGGCAACGCTATGCACGAGCACGTGCAGCTTGCCGTAATGTTCCTTGAGTTGGGCAAACAATCGGTCGATCTCGGCGTCCCGGCTGACATCGCACATGAAGGCCTCGGAGCCGGGAAGAGAAAGAATCAGGTCCTTTGCTTCCTGCTCCAGTCGCTCGTTCTGGTAGGTCATGGCCAGCCGGGCCCCGGCTCCATGCAAGCCCTGAGCAATCGACCAGGCAATGCTGCGTTTGTTGGCGACCCCAAAGACAACTGCATTACGACCCGCAAGGCCGGTGGACATGGTGGAAGAATAACAGCTGATTGCGCTTCCTTACCACCGCCCAACGACTCGGCGACTCCCGTCGACGGCTGGAGCAATCGAGCGCAACTCTTCATTTCGTCGACGTCACTTCCCGGATGGCGACCGGAGCCGGCCAGATCGCGCTGACAAAAGCCACGGCGTAGACCATTCCAATGATGGAGAAGCCGGCAACCAGATTGAACTGGGAGACGGCCGCCACCAAAACTGCCAGAACGATCTGCAGGGCGGTGCCCATAAAGTAGAAGGTGTTCTGCACCCGCCCCATAAGGTGTGGCGGTACTTCCTGCATGAGGCTCGTGTTCATGGCAACGCCGGAGACTCCGCGCGCCGATCCCATCACGGCGTAAGCGCCGACGGCCAGGGCAAGCGCCGGAGCCAGCGGTGCCATGCACATGCAGATGGCTAACAGGCCCATCGACACCGCGATCGAACGGCGGGCGCCAAACTTGGCGATCGCCCAGGGTGCGTAGAGCGCGCTCAAGAAGGCTCCCGTGCCCCAACCGGCGTTGAGCCAGCCATAGCCGACGGCGCCCGCATGAAAAACCTCCTCGCTCAACGGCGGCGTGACCACCACTCCGGTCATCATGGCGCCCAGGAACAGGGCCCACGAGAGTCCTAGGAGCAACAATTTGCGGTGGCGCTCGAGGAAATGGAGGGCGTCGCGCAGCTCGCGCACGAAGCGTTCGAGCGCAGTCTCGGCCGCCAGCAGATCGGAATGCAGTTCGGCTGGGCGCGGCACGACGTGGCGGCCGCTGCGTACTCCGAGGTAGCAAAGGAAGGAGACCAGATAGGTCGAGAAATCGATGAGCAGCACTCCGCCCAACCCGATATGGTTGTAGACAAAGCCCACGATCGATCCGGCAATGAGCCACCCGCCTTGGATTCCCGCCAGCAGAAAGGTATTGGCGTGGACGAACTCTTCTCCAGGCGTAAGCTCCTGGATCAAGGCCGTGATGGTCGGCCAGAACATCCAAAAGCCGGCGGCCACCAGAGTGTTCATTCCATAAAGTTCCCAGACTCGGACCCGGCCGGCAAAGCTAAGCAGGGCGACCGCGAGAATGATAAGGGCGCGGGCGGCGTCGAGCATCATGACCAGGCGACGTCGATCCTCGCGATCAATAAGGACGCCCGTAAAGGGCAGCATCAGCATGGCGGGAAGCGTCTGCAGAACGGCGAAATTTCCGAGCGCCACTTCCGAGTGCGTGGCCTCGAGAATGTACCAGGCTACGGCAGCAGAATTCATGCCGCTGCCGAGCATCGAGATCACGTTGGCGCCAAAGACCAGCCGCAGCGCTCGCTTCTGCAGAATGGAACGCATCACCTCAACTCTAAACAATGCGGACAAAGTCGCCAATGACGACCGTGGAGACAGGCCGGTAAAGGCTATTGGGCAGGTCGAGATCCCTAGGATTCGACGGGCAACTCCCGATGCTTGGGAAGTTCGACTTCGGAGAGCAGGAACACAGCCAAGATCAGTAACTCGGGCTCGATGGGATGGCGGTAACGCGCTCCGGGAAATACGAAGTAATAAATCACCGGGTAAAGCGCGACCAGCCAAAAGAATAACCAAGCTCCCGGTTTCTTCTTGCGCAGGGCCCGGCCAAGCCCCCAGATGGCCAGCACCGAAGAGGCGAGAAACAGGGAGTTTCGGAAGTCGACCGGGGCGGTGCCGTTAGTCGCTTTGACGGTATTATCCCAATAGTAGAAAAATCGTTTCGCCGAGATCACGAAAAAGCGCCCAGGGTGTTCCGCGATCCAGGTGAAGGCCAACCGCCGGCAGCGCGCTTCATAGGCTTGTTCTCCCAGCCGGCTGTAGGTTTCAAACTCCAATAAGTTCAAGTTGGGCTGCAAGTAAGCCATCAGCCTGCCGTCGGCGTCGGGTCCATTCCCTAAGCGAAGCTCATACCCGAAATCATCGCGAATAAATACCAATCGGCCGAAGGTGCGGTAGTTCCGCATCAGCCAGGGAGAAGCCAGAAGAAAGAAAAGGAATGTTGCCAGGGCCACTCCGCCGAGCGAGGGCAAGCCGCGTTTCCGGCGCCGGTGCCAGGCCCAGAGGCCAGAGAAAGGGAGGAAGGATAGGATCGAAGCATTCGATAAGCCGGCCACCCCCCACAGCAGGCCGAACACCGCCCAGCCCTTCACACCGGGCCAGTCCTCCAGTTCGATGGCAACCAAGAAAATGAGGCTCAAAAGCAGCGGCGTCAAGCTCGTGTCCCATATCCAATGCAGGGACCAGTACATGGCATACGGGAGTACGGCCCAAGTCCAGGCTGACCATAGGGCAACCCGCTCGCCCAAGGTTTTGCGAGCAATCAGAAATATGGGAATCGACGTCAAGGCCGTTAACAGGCTGTTGAAGGAGAGCAAGAGCCCAGCGGAGGCGTCGGAGTAAATGCCTAGGATCTTGAAAACTGCTCCAATCAGATACGGGTAAAGCGGGGGTTCCCAGGCGGTTGGGCCGGTCGAGTCGCCGTAGGGATTGCCGAATCCGCGGCCGGCGGCGATGGACTCGCCAATGCGGCCCATCTCCCATCCGTATCCGAAGTGGTTGTCCTCGTTTCGAAAACGGTAGAGATGAAACACTCCCAGGGCAGCTATCTGCAAGGCGAACGAGACCGCTACCATCGCGATCAGCCGGGTACGCACATTATTGACCCCGGGCATCGCTGCGGACCGTTTCGCCAGTGCGGGAGCTTGGTTCAACGGGGTGGCAGACGACGGAAGGCGATGGCGAAAGGAGATGTCTCGTCGCCCTCCGAGGAGTAACGCAGCTTGCGCCGACTCGCGAAGCGCACCCGGAAAAGAGTCCAAATCGCCATCCAGCCGTCGCGATGGCGCAGTTTCTTGCCTTCCTCCCGGCTTCGCGGTCGATAAGAAATGGGAACCTCCCAGATCTTTTCGCCCAAACGGCAGAGCTTCGCGGTCACTTCCGGACAAAACTCAAAACGCGTGCACTTGAGGGAGATATTCTCGAGCAAGGAGCGGCGAAACGCCTTGTAGCAGGTCGCCTCGTCGTGAATACCCGCCCCGTACAGCAGATTCACCATGACGGTCAGGAACTTAGCTCCCCAATAGAACCGGAGCCCCCGTTCCGGACGATCGGGACGTACGCCGTAGACGACATTCGTCTGGCCGCGCTCGAGCGGTTCGAGCAGTCGAGCATAGTCCTGCGGATCGTACTCGAGATCGGAGTCCTGGATGAGAACGTAGGTTCCGCGCGCATAGCGAAGGGCGGTGCGGATGGCCGCCCCCTTCCCGCAGTTCTTCTCGTGGAAAAGAATCGTGACTCCGTCGGTGGGAGGCATGGCGAGTAGTCTCTCGCGCGTTCCGTCCGTCGAGCCGTCATCGACGACCACGATTTCCTTCCGCACCGGAGCGGCGCTGATCGCCTGGAGCAGTTCCTCGAGGTGTGCCACCTCGTTATAGACGGGTACGATCACCGACAGATCGGGGTTCGCCGGCCCGGCCCGATTTCCCTCGGCCTGGCCATGTGTAGGCATCGATGGTGCCGCAAAAAGCATGTCTGTGGACGGAATCGAGCTGATTTTATCACGTGATTTCCAGAGCCGCGCCGGTTGCCGCCTTGTCCCTACCGATCCTCCACCCTTGCAACTAACTTGATTCGGAGCTAGGATTCGGCGCGAAAGTCTGGAGGCGCTTATGCAACGAGCCTATTGGTTCTCGCTGGGTTTGTTGATTTTCCTAGCTTCGCCATTGGCCCCTGCCCAAATCGACAAGATCGTGATCCCGGCCGGAACCCCCGAGGATCAGGCATTGACTCAAATCTCGAACGAGCAGGATCCGCAAAAGAAAATTGCCATGTACCAAGATTTTCTCCAGAAATTTTCCACGAACCCGGCGGGGGTCGCCTACGGAAACTGGCAGTTGTCGCAAACCTATCAAACGGCTGGAGATCTGGGGAAGGCTCTCTCCTACGGCGATAAGGCCCTGGCTGCCTCTCCACGAAATCTGGATATCCTGGTGTCAGAAACCAGCATCGCACAACAACTGAAGGACGATGGCAAGGTAATCGCCTATGCCACCAAGGGTGGCGAGATCTATAACTCCATCGATAAGCAGAAGAAGGCCGAAGGAGAGAGCGACCAGGAGTTTCAAACTCGGGTGCAGGAGGAAAAGACCTCAGCCAAGGGCTCCTACGAGTTCCTGGAAGCGGCCGCTTTCAATGCGATCGCCGAAGAACCCGATTCCAAGAAGCGTATGGACGACATTGAGCGTTTCACCCCGGCCTTTCCCGATTCACGCTTTCAAGAGCCTGTCGCAAACTACGCCATGATGGCCTTAGCCGAGCTAAAGGACACGCCGCGACTCATTGCCTACGGTAACAAGACCTTAACAGCCAACCCCAATAGCTTGCCCACCTTGCTGCTCATGGCCAACACCTACGTTGACGATCCCAAACCGGGGAGTGTGAATGAAGCGATTCATTACGCACAAAAGGCGATCGAGGTAGCAAATGCGAACGCGCCCGATGCCGACAACAAGCGCAAGCTGTCGGCCGGAGTAGCTCATTCCACCCTGGGGTATGCGCTGATGAAGCAAAACAAGACCGCATCGGCCGTCCCTGAGTTAAAGGCGGCTACGGCGCTGCTCAAGGGACAAGACGCTCAGTCCTATGCGATTGCAATGTACCGTCTGGGCTTCGCCTACGCCAAACTGAACAAGGTAACGGAAGCGCGAGAAGTCTTGAGCGAAGTCGTGAAGATGCCGGGGCCGGTGCAGCAACCGGCGCAGGATTTGCTGGCCAAGGTCAATGCCGCCCGGGCGAAAGAAAAATAATCGGCGTGGCTTGAGATCCCTCACCATAGCCGCATCGGCTCCACCGCCGGGGACCTCTCTCGCGGTCACCGCGACGGCCGCACCAGGTCGGCCGAGAGCATGTTAGCTTTGCTGGCCAGATTATAGGCGCGTTCCACATCTCCTTTACTGACAGCCACTTTGGCTTGATCCATATAACTCTTGATCTGTTTCACCGTGTCTTGCTGGCTGGAGTCCAGCTGGCGGGGAGCAATCTGTTTGAGGTTGGCGTCGGTCGAGGTCAACAGCTGGTTGGTGTTCTGCAATTTCTGGGAAGCCTGTTGATCGCTCATCCCCGGCGAGATGGCAACTTTCGCGTCACCTGTGCCACCGTTGCGCACCACCGTCTTGGTCGGTTCCCCCGGCATGGAGCCGTCTGCGGGCGGAGGAGGGGGCTGCCGCTTGCGCTTGTGCGAAACTTCCGAGGTGCAGTTGGCAGGCTTGACCGAAGTGGATCCGGCCGACGCGGAACACGGTTTTGACGGGGGGACGGTTGTCGACTTGGTGTGGTCGCCAGCAGAGCTGGTCTGGCGATTCGTCTGCGGCTGACCCGTCTGCGAATGTGCAGAAGATTGCGGCGGCGTTTCCTGAGGCGATCCTGGATACCCCTGTGCCGATGTGGCGGCAAGCAGCACAGCCAATATTCGAACCTGGAAGGCCAGAGACATAAAGGTGACGAGCCGCCAAGACTATCCCTGCACTAAATTGTATCGCTCCACGGACCATCAGGCACGTCCTTGGCATGTTTTATTCCACAAAACTGAAGAACCATCTCGCAGGCAGTCAAAGAATCAAAGAGATAAACAGGCTAACCTTCCCGCGTTACCCTAAATGTCTAACTCTCCTCCTTCTATCCGTCTCTCACCCGCCCGTTGCTCGCGCAGCGACTCGGCAGCAAAGAGCAGGTTTCAGGCGGAAGTTGTCGGCACCTCATTGCGGCTGGAATCTAGCGCGTGCGACCAATGAGAGCGCAGCCGAGCGCGGCTTGCCATCATCGGCCGGATTGCAACTGGCGACGCCTAAGTCGTGATCTGTATACTGGCGGGTTGCTCTCGGAGGGCCCCCTGCGTTTGCTGCGTGTACTTTCCTCTCTCGTGCTGACAACCGTACTAATGGCGCAAACATCCCCGAATGCCGGCGAATCGACGTTCCTCGAACTCGCGGAGCAGTTCGTTCACGAATCGCTGGCGCTGTCGCCCGCCAGTGCTTCCCAGGCCGGTTACCACAAGCACAAAGATCCACAGACTGGAAAAGTTATCGACCTCGATGCCGAGCTCGACGACGTAAGTCCGAACGGGATGGCCGCGCAGCGCCGTTTTTACGAGGACTGGCGCCGGCGGTTTCCGCAGACCTCGCTCGGGGTTGAAGATTCGACCGACCTGCGGCTGATTAGAGACCAGATCGATCTCAATTTGCTCGAGTTCGACCAGATCCAGAACTATAAGCATAACCCCACGATTTACGTCGAACTGCTCGGCAGCGCCCTGTTTCAGCCGCTGACCGATGAATACGCACCCAAAGACGTACGGCTGGGACACATTTTGTCGCGCATCTCCCAGATTCCCCGTTTCTTGAGCCAGGCGAAAGAACAATTGGTTGATGCGGATCCTATCTTTATCAAGGTGGCCGCCGAGGAGAACCGCGGCAATGTGGACCTGATTGAGAGCACCATCGCCAAGGAAATCCCCGCCGGCGAGCTAAAGACGCGTTTTGAACAGGTGGCGCCGCCGGCGGTGAAAGCCTTGCAAGATTTCTCCGCCTGGCTGGAGAACGACTTATCGAAGCGCGCCACGACGCGGACGTGGCGGCTGGGGAAGGAACTTTATGCGCAGAAATTCCGCCTGGTCATGGAGACGGCGGTCACGCCGGAGCAAGTGCTGGCCGATGCCGAACAGCAGCTTCATGAAGTTCGCGCGCAAATGCTGAAACTCGCTCTGCCTTTGCACAAGCAGATGTATCCCGGTCACGACGATCATGCTGATCTGACCGCGAGCGATCGCGAGAACAAGATTATCGCCGAGGTGCTTCAGAAAATCGCGGATCAACATCCCACACCCTCTGAGCTGATGGACGTCGTGAAGAAGGACGTGACATCGATCGCACAATTCGTCCGCGACAAGAAGATCGTGAGCCTGGGCTCGCTCGAAAACTTGAAAGTAATCCCCACCCCACCGTTCATGCGCGGCCTATATTCGGTGGCCGGGTTCCACGCTGCACCTCCTCTCGATCCCGATGCCGAGGCGCAGTACTGGGTAACTCCCATCCCGCCCGGCACCCCGGAGGCGAAAGCGGAATCGAAGCTGCGCGAATACAACAACTGGGTGCTCCAGTGGTTGACCATCCACGAGGCTCTGCCGGGTCACTATGTGCAGTTCGAACATGCGAACCGGGTACAACCGGTCACGCGGCGGCTGGTGCGTGCCTTGTATGGCAATGGTCCCTACGTGGAAGGCTGGGCCGAGTACGCAGCCCAGGTGATGATGTACCAGGGATTCGCCGGCGGCGATCCCCGCTATCAAGTCAGCTATCTCAAGGTGTGGATGCGGGCAATCGCTAATGCCATTCTCGATGTTCGCATGCAAACCATGAATATGAGCGACCAGGACGCGCTCGATCTGATGGAGAAGCAGACATTTCAGACCCAGTCCGAGGCCGAAGGCAAACTACAGCGTGCCAAGCTCAGTTCTACGCAACTGCCGACGTACTTTGTCGGAAATCGCGAATGGTGGCGGCTGCGGAAAAAGTATGAGGCTGCCAAGGGGTCGAGTTTCAACCTAACCGAGTTCCACGATCAGGCGCTCGACCAGGGCCCAATCCCGCTCGAGGATTTGGAGAAGATCTTGCTGTCGGAACCGGCAAGTGTGTCGCGATAACCGGTCGGTGAAGTCCGATTTGATATAGCTGATGGCCAAATATGTAATTCAGACCGAGCGTGGCGTGCCCCCGCGCGGAGCTTATTCCCAGGGCTGGCGGGCCGGGGATTTCCTCTTCGTGACCGGAACGGGTCCCATCGACCCGGCCACCGGAGAGCTGGCTGGCAACAGTATTGAACAGCAAACGGAACAGACCATCGATAACATTTCTGCCATTCTTGCGGCCGACGGCGCTTCCCTAAGCGATGTGGTCAAGGTTAACGTACATCTCAGCGACACCAGTCTTTTCGCGCGCTACAACCAGGTCTATGCCCGACGTTTTACCCAGCCATATCCGGCGCGCACCACCGTGGGCAGCGATCTTGGCCACACTCCCGGCATGCTGATTGAAATCGATTGCATTGCTTACCGCATGAACCAAAAAGGCAGGCAATCCAAGGGCACGCCGAAGAAGAAGAAGAGCCGTGCCGGTACTCGCCAACGCCGAAGATCGAAACCAGCCTAGTTAGTAGCAGGCTGCTCCTAGACTTTCTCCACAGGCTCTTGGTCGGCAACAGTGGAGTCTTGGCGCGCGATGCCAATCAGTGGCGCCTCTCGTCCGCGGGCCGAAACCTTCTCCACGGACTCGATTCGGCCGTCCCGCGCCACGAGTGCACTATCGAAATTGTTCACCGTGGGGCAAATGTGGCGTGGAAGGAGATAAAGCTCTTCGCCAACTCGCGGGCCCGAAGCTCCTCCGTCGAGCGCCATGGGAAGATGCTCTTCGCTGGGAGAACGAGGTTCGAGTTCCGAATGCCCAACCACTACGCAGGTGGGCACCCCCGCATCGGCCGACACCGCCTTGTGCCCGGCGTCGCATGTGATGACGCCCTCGTGTGGCCGACTCACCACGCGAGCCAAGACCAATACGGCCGGCGCATAACCGTACGCCGCGGGAAGCTGTGCCAGACTGGTGGCATCGCAATACAGAATGGTTCCGGGGGAAACACGATGAGTGAATCCTCCCCCGTGAAAGCCTTCGTACGCCAGCGAGCAGGGAAATGTCGGTGTTCCGGCGGTAATGATCTCGGAAACGCGCACTCCTGAACGTTCGATGTCGCGTACAAGTTCGAGCAGGCAATCATAGCCGGCATGCGCCGCTCGCGTTCGTTCCGGCTCCTCCAACTCGCCATACTGGCCGTCGTAATAATGCAGGCCGCGGAATTCCAACCCCGCGTCTTCGACCGCACGCATGACGCTTATCACTTTATCCCTGTGGGCGGGTTCGATCCCGGTGCGGTTCATGCCGGGATTGATGTCCAGAAAAATGCCGGCACGGCCGGAGCGCCACTGCTCCACTTGTTCTTCATTTTCGGCTAAGACGGAAAGGCGCGTGTCCGGGAACTGATCGGCGATCTCGCGCACGCGGCGCGCATTGGCCCCCATGACCGGATACGCGAGAAGCACGTCCGCCGCTCCGCTGCGGCAGGCCACCAGCAGTTCGAGCGTGGTCGCGCACTTGAAATGCCGGACACCGCGCTCGATCAGTGCCCGCATAGTGTAGCCGAGCTTGGCGGTCTTAAGGTGCACACGCCAGCGATCCGCGCCGCCCAGCAAATCGAAGGTCCGCTCAATATTGGCACCTATGACTTCCGGATACACCACGAGCGCCGGGGTGAGCACATCTTCGAGACCCGTTACGCGGTAACGTTTGTCCCAGGGAAACTGGCTCAGCATGAACTCCTTGGTGGCCATAACGGGTTCGATCATAGCGCATAAATGCCTGAACCAGCTCATCCTGGTACGAATTCTGTTTCAGCCGGGATCCCCGCAACGAAAGTACCGTCGGTTGACCAACCGTATCGCGGATAGTAGGCTCTGTGAGTTCTTTCCGCGATGAGCGCCCAACCGGCTGACCATTCCGAGCGATCCGAGCTGGTTCGTGGTCTGGGTCTATGGCCGGCGACGGCCGTCGTGATCGGAAACACCATCGGCACAGGGGTATTCCTTGTTGCCAGCGACATGTCGCGCGCCGTAGGGTCGGCCACACTGGTTTTGGCCGCGTGGATTCTGGGCGGGCTCATCGTTCTTTTCGGCGCTTTCTGCTATGCCGAACTGGGCTCAACATTTCCGCGGGCCGGCGGTCCTTACGTCTACCTTAGCCGGGGTCTTGGCCCTTTATGGGGATTCCTCTTCGGCTGGATGAGCGCGATTCTTGAGCGACCGGTAGGAATGGCTACCCTGGGGGCCGGGTTCGTGCGATTCCTCGCCTTCTTGTTCCCGATGGCAGCCACGCCTTGGTTCAGGGGCCACGTCTGGGGCTACGAACTCACTTTCACCACTGCCCAACCGCTCGCGGCGTTGGTCGTGCTGGTGGTGACGGCGGCCAATTATTTTAGCGTGCGAATGGGCGGCGCTATTCAGATGCTGCTGACCTCCCTGAAGATAGGAACGATCCTGGTCATTGTGGTCGGAGGCGTCATTTTCGGGACGAAGAACGCCAGCCCGACTGCACCTCTGGCAACCCCGTTCGGTCTGGGAACCGTGGGTGCCTTACTGACCGCCCTGGTTCCTGCCATGTGGGCTTATAACGGCTTCAATGACTTGGGCCACTTGGGCGAGGAAATTGTAAATCCGCAAAAGAACATTCCCCGCTCCATTCTCCTCGGACTGCTCACGGTCGGCGCTTTGTACCTGATGGCGAATGTCGTTTACTTTCAAGTTCTGCCCTTTCGATCCGTGGCCAGCTCCGAACACGTGGCCTCGGACGTGGTCGAATCGTTCGCCGGCCCTCGGGGTGCGGCTTGGCTAACCGTAGCCATGGCAGTGTCTGCTCTGGGTGCGCTGCACGTCGTGGTCATGACCGGCGCCCGCATTCCCTACGCAATGGCGCGGGACGGTGTCTTTTTCCGCTTTGCCGAGCGGGTTCATCCCACCTTTCGTACCCCCGAAGGCGCGTTGCTGTTCTTGGGCGCAATCGCCGCGCTGCTCGCACTGAGCGGGTCCTACGAAGAGCTCTACTCGCTATTCGTCTTCGCCGTGTGGATCTTCTTCGCCCTCAACGCGATCGCCCTGCTGCGTTTGCGCCGCACGGAGCCCAACCTGGTTCGACCATACCGGGCATGGGGTTATCCCTGGACGCCAGTCATCTTTTTGGCGGCGGCGGTCGCCTTGACCATCCACTTGTGGACCGTCCGGCCGATACGCTCTTCCGCAGGCCTAGCGGTGATTCTCGGAGGCATTCCATTTTTCTACCGCTGGCAAAGGTCGTCCCGCGCAGCAGCAGCCACCGAATCGAAGTAGTTAGAGCTATAATGACGCCAATGGATGGGGCTTAATCCTGGCACTAAACTCGGCTCATATGAAATTCTTCAAGCGCTGGGCGCTGGCGGCATGGGTGAGGTGTACACCGCCCGAGATACCCGCCTGAAGCGTACGGTTGCCCTGAAGATCCTTCCCGTCGAATGTTCCGCGGATAGAGAACGTTTGCACCGCTTCCAGGAAGAGGCCCGCTCGGCCTCTGCTCTGAACCATCCCAACATCATTACCATTCACGAACTCGGGCGGCATGGTTCGACTCACTACATCGCCATGGAGTTGGTCGAGGGAGAGACCATCCGTGGGCTGCTGCGTTCCGGCTCGCTGCCCATGCGCAAGGTGCTGGAAATCGCGGTCCAGGTTGCCGAAGGCCTCACCAAGGCTCACGAAGCCGGCATTGCGCACAGGGATTTAAAACCCGAGAACCTGATGGTTTCTCGCGATGGCTTCGTCAAAATCCTGGACTTTGGTCTATCCAAGCTCGTTTCGCCTCGGGAACCGGAGTCGGATCTGTGCTCTACGTCGCTGACTCTGGCGGGGAAGATCATAGGGACGGTGGGATACATGTCACCCGAACAGGCCGCCGGGCAGCCCGTGGATTTCCGAGCCGACCAATTCTCGCTCGGCCTGGTCCTGTACGAGATGGTGGCTGGAAAGCGAGCATTTCACAGAAGCTCGGTCATGGAAACGCAGGCGGCTATCTTGCTGGAACAACCCGCCGCGGTTGGAATGCATAATCCCGACGCCCCGGCCCCGCTATGTTGGGCTATCGAGAGATGCCTGGCGAAAGATCCGGATAAGCGCTATGCCTCTACCCGCGACCTCGCACGGGAACTTCAAACCATACGGGACCGCTTCTTCGAGAGATCAGCGAAGCAGCCAGAAATCCGCACGACGAATCTTCCCGTAGCGCGGACTGGATTTGTTGGGAGGGAAAAAGAAGTGGCTGCCGCCCGAGAACTTCTTTTGCGGCCGGATGCGCGTCTGGTGACCGTCACCGGTCCCGGCGGAATTGGCAAGTCGCGCCTGGCCGTGCAGGTGGCCGCCAGCCTGGTCGATCACTTTCCCGGCGGCATCCATTTTGTTGCCCTCGCCTCGGTAACCGATCCGGGCTTGATCCCTTCCCTCATCGTTCAAACCCTGGGAATTCGGGAGGCTGGAGGTCAGTCGCCGCTCGCCATGCTCGAACAGAATTTTCAGGACTCGTTGCGCGCACCCATGCTGCTCCTGCTGGACAATTTCGAGCATCTGATTGAGGCGGCTCCGACCGTGGCCGAACTCTTGGCCCTCGCGCCCAATCTTAAAATCATGGTAACGAGTCGAGCTCCCCTGCATGTCTACGGAGAACATGAACTTCCCGTACCGCCCCTGGCAATTCCAGATTCGGGTCCCCTGCCTGACCTCGAGGTTCTGTCGCAATACCCTGCGGTTGCGCTCTTCGTGCAGCGTGCCGCCGCGGTGAGACCCGATTTTGAACTCAGCCGCGAAAACGCCGCCGCCGTCATCGAGATCTGTAACCGGTTGGATGGCTTGCCTCTCGCCATCGAGCTCGCGGCCGCCCGGGTCAAAGTTCTTTCGCCGACGTCCATGCGGACACGCCTCAAGAACCGCTTACATCTCCTGACGGGTGGCGCCCGGGACATGCCCCAGAGGCAGCAAACCCTGCGCGCGGCCATCGACTGGAGCTACGATCTGCTGCTCCCCGAGGAGCAGAAGCTGTTTCGACGATTGTCGGTGTTTGTGAGCGGTTGCAATCTGGAATCCGCGGAAGCCGTCTCGAACCCAAAAGGCGATCTCGATTTGGACCTGCTCGACGGCATGGCGTCGCTGGTGGACAAGAGCCTGGTTCAGCAAGTCGAACCCTCGCAGGGTGAATCAAGGTTCGTCATGCTGGAAACGATTCGCGAGTACGCCGGGGAGAAACTCGCCGCCAGCGGAGACGAGGCCTTGAGCAGGCGCGCGCACGCCGCCTACTGCCTGGTACTGGCAGAAGAAACGGCTGGGGTCGAGAGCGCTGCCAATGATCGCGAGCAGGTGGAGCGCTTTGCTTTGGAACACCATAATTTTCGGGCCGCCCTCGCCTGGCTGATCGAAACCGGGGATGCGGACTGGGGTCTTCGTCTGGGCACAGCCCTGTTTCGCTTCTGGGACACGCGCGACTATCTGGAGGAAGGCAGGGACTGGCTGGATAAGCTGCTCAAGCTCCCGGGGTCAGCAGTTCCTACCGCCGCGCGCGCACGCGCGCTTTTCATGGCGGGCGCGCTTGCCAGCGAGCAAGGAGATCACGCCTCGGCGGATGCGCTTACGCGCGAGAGTCTGGACATAGCGCGCCAGTTGGGAGACAAGCGGAGCGCGGCCGTCTCATTGAACGCCCTGGGGGTTCAGGCTCAGGAGCTAGGTGAGTTGTCGCGCGCCCGCTCTTTGTTCGAAGACAGCCTCGGGCTGTGGCGAGAAGCGCAAGATCAGAAGGCTATCGCGCGCGCTCTCAGCAACCTGGCAAATGTCGTCAAATTGCAGGGTGATTTTGTCCGAGCACGCTCACTATACGCGGAGTGTCTCTCCATCCTGCAAGCCCTGGGAGATCGTTCCGGCATCGCCTGGTCGATCAACTCTCAGGGGGATGTTGCCCGAGAC
Organism: Terriglobales bacterium; assembly: GCA_035501575.1. Lineage (GTDB taxonomy): Bacteria > Acidobacteriota > Terriglobia > Terriglobales > Acidobacteriaceae > JAFAGX01. The sequence continues at coordinate 19,293 of DATJVZ010000206.1, forward strand.
CAAGGCGACTTTCGTGAGGCGCAGACTTTGTACCAACAGAGCCTGGCGATATTTCGTGAGCTCGGTGACCGCTGGGGCATCGGAGGGACGCTCACCGACTTGGGGAACTTGGCGAGAGAACAGCGGGACTATGCCACGGCGCACGCTCTTTACCGGGAGAGCATGAAGGCTTTCCAGGAGCTGGAGCATAAACGCGGAATTGCTCGTCTGCTGGAGTGTTTTGCGCGCTCTGCGGCCGCACAACTGGAAGCCGAGCGTTCGCTGCGCCTGGCAGGGGCGGCCGCTGCCCTTCGCCACCATCTGGGGGCTCCGCTTGCCCAAGGAGAACAGGCCAAACTGGAAGCCGCCTTGGACCCCGTGCGACAGCTCTTGACCAACACGGCAAGCGCAGCCGCCTGGTTGGAAGGTTGGGCTATGCCGGTGGAGAAAGCCATCGAGGAAGTGCTGCCATCGCAGACCGCATCTCCTTCAAGTTAGCGATTGCGCGGCCCTCGGGGGAGAGGAAAAACCGAGCATGGGAAAGCTCAGACGGCGCTCATTCCGCGCTCGTCGGGTCGAGAAGACGGCGCACAGCGGAGACGCGGTTGGCGGGAATGCCTGTTCGCTTCGCGTGTTCTCGGATGGTCGCCTCGTCGGCGGCGAGGTAAACGCAGTACACCTTGTCGCCGGTTACGTAGCTATGGAGCCATTGGATTCCGGACATTCCCTTGAGGACATCGACCGACTTTTGGGATATTTCCCGCAATTGAGCGTCGGACAGTGTTCCTGCTCCCGGGACTTCCCGCTCGATGACGAATTTAGGCATGGGGTCCCCCGAGACTTTGAGAGATGCTAGCACTCGGATGGAACCGGCATCAAGCGTGCCGGTAAGCCAAAGAGAATTGAAAAAGGAGTAGGGTTTAAATGGATCTGCGAACGCTCCAGAAACCGCTAAAGGAACAATACCGCAAAGCGCCGGATACTTCACGCATCACTCTCCGCGCCAAAGGTGGGCAAACCGATGTTCCCGTGACCTGTTCGGTCGATCTCGGACGGGCCATCTACCAGGCGGAGGCTCATAAGGGAGTCGGCGGTGCCGGTACCGGCGCCTGTTCCGGCGACCTCTTGCTGGGGGCCCTTGCGGCTTGCGCGCAGATCACCTGCCAGATGGTGGCCGCCGCCATGGGGATACCCACCGAGCGGATTGAGGTCACGGTCGAGGGAGACTTGGATCTTCGAGGCACCCTGGGCATAGCCAAGGATGTGGCCGTCGGCTTCGAGAGCATTCGTCTTAAGTTTGATGTTGCCGCACCGAAGGCCACCCCGGAACAAATGCGCAGTTTGCAAGAAAAAACCGAGCAGTATTGTGTGGTGATGCAGACGCTACTGCGGCCGCCCGGTCTTGAAACCCAATGGGTTGGTCACGATTGAGCACATCGTGTCGATCTATTGTCCTTCTTTCTCAATCCCATCATCCTTCCATTGATGGCCACAGGCTTCGCACTTCCAATTGAATTTTGCGTCAGGAGACGAGTCTGAGTCCTTTTCTTCGTCAAGGCTCTGGAAGACGATCTCGCGAGAATTGCACTTCGGACACACAGGGACATATTCGCTTTGCTCCTGTGGCTCTGGCGGTAACGACTGGGAAAGAACATAAAGTGCGCGTTGGTGGTCAACGTATCGCACCTTTAGGTCGATCCCATTCACGAAACTCGAGCTCGACGGGAATGCCTCCACATTATCAAGATTGTCCGGGCCTAGAAAGGATGGGATTCCGGCATCGTCGAGGATGCCCTTCACTTGCCGGGCTTCCGTCAAATCCCACACTTGTCGGACAACGACCAGTTCGAGCTCGGAGGGATCCAAATCGCCGGGCTCGGGATTAAGCCCCGGCGGCTTGGGGAGCTCCTTAAGCTTGAATGGCAGACCTCGCCTGGCGATTTCACTCTTTAATGCCTGTTGAGCAAGCTCGGTGAGTTCATAACTCTCGTCCGCCAAGGCTTGCAGCTCCTCATCGGTTTTGCTGCTGTACGATGCCTGAAGCCGTTGCCATTCCTCGACCCGGTCCACCATCTCCATGTTTAGGCTCCGTGCCTATGATTCACTGCCCGGATCTGAGTGACGGGATTCTCGCAAACCAGGCAAGAGGTGCTCGAGCCCCAGGGAATCCCGGCAAGATGTTACGCGAAGCAGGTCAGAAGTCCAATGTCACGCGGGCTGGGAAGGATATTCCTATCGCCGGTCAGTCTCATTTTTCCGGAAGCGTATCCGAGAGTTCGCGCGTATCTGCTAGGGGCCGCTTCCCCGCCGGCAGTCCGTTCTGCTGCAAAAGGAACGCAAGAATATCGAGTGACTCTTGGGTGGTAAAGCTGGTACCGGCATATGCCGCCATGGGACCCTTGATTTCTCCCCATATGGTCAAAAGTTTTGCCCCTCCGAACCTCTGTTGCCAGGTAACGCCACTGAGCGCAGGACCGGCTGCTCCCTCTAGTTTTCGACCGTGGCAGGAGGAGCAGGCACGCTCAAAAAGTTTTTCGCCGCTCGCCGCCTGCTCGGCCGTGTACCAGCCACTCACTTTGGGCGAGGGCGCGGAATAGATATGGCCGATGTTTGTGTGACAGGCGAGACAATTGTAGTTGCTTGCCTTCACCATGCCGCCGTGTATGACAAGCTTCATACGGCTGCGCGGGCCTCCGAAGGATTCTAAGGAGTGGCAACCACGACAGGTAATATAGTTGTGCCGGGTTAGGTAGCTTTCGAAGCGATTGCCGAGCGCCGGCCGTCGTTTTTCCCACTCTTCCTCTGTGGCAATGGTTCGGTTTGCTTCGAACCAAAAATCCCTGCCTCCGCGGTCGGCCTTGAACAAAAGCAGCTTCACATATTCGATCGCCGTCGCGTGCTCCGAGTCATACGGGATATGGCATTCCCCGCAACTGGCACGAACGCCAACACTATTGCGGTAGTGCGGGCTCTGCTGATACGCCGTGTTTGCCCAGCTCATCGAATGGCAGGTTGTGCCACAGAAGCGATCCGAGCTTGACCAGATGACCGCTCGGTTGGTGAGGGCCAGAAGCGCGATACCCAGCAGCACAAAGCCCAGGGCTGCCAGACCAATCGACAGGAAACGGCGTGGACGGGCGTGCCGGCTCGGCGTCGACATCTCACTGGACATCCGTACCTCCGGATGGTGGGTAAGGCTTGGTAAACCGCAGCTGGGGTCAGCACCGCGCCTCAAGCAGCGCTCTCCGTAAAACGACCTGTTTCAGGAGTTCGCTATTTCGACGGCAGCACCTTGGACAGATCGGTTGTGTCGCCGAGCGGCACGGTGCCAGACGGCACACCGTTCTTTTGCAAGAGAAAAGCCATGATGTTTGTAGAGTTGACAGCTGACACCGAACCAGGAGCTGACATGGGCATTTCGGTATGCACGGCAGACCAGAGAGTCGAAACCTTTTTGCCGCCATACTCCTGCCAGAATTGCCGGCCTACCAGCGCAGGGCCAGCACCGCCCTGTAGCTTGGGACCATGACAATTAGCACAGGCTTTCTGGTAGCTCTTGGCGCCTTTTGCGGCTTGTTCGGGCGTGTACCAACCGGCTGAATTGGACGTTGGCGGCAGCCCTCCGGACACTCGGGCTCCTGCAGCAAGATTTGCGTCACCACCGCGTTTTGGGTCGGCGCGGACGAGCAAGAAAGAGGAAACCACGAGCGTGACCAGCACTACTTGAAATAGTCTCCGAGAGTTCTTCATGGACAGCTCCTGCCGGTCAAGGCCCGCGCGGCCAGCTGTCTTTCGGTCCCCCTGCAGCCTCCGGGCGTCTCGAAGATTTGAGATTGACCTCGAAGTCGTACCTGTCAGAGCTAACCCTAAAACACGTGGAAAGATCTAGTCTGCTGGCAAAAATACTAGCGAACCGCGCTGAGACCCTACGCAAGTAGATCTTGTGCCCGCGTTCGAGTGGCAGGTTACGGGAGGTGTCGCATCATGACAACTTGAGGTGGACCTTACCAAGACGGTGTAAGACGCATTACAAGATTTTGGCCATCGCGTTCTCGAAGAAGCGCTGGCTACTGTAGCTCAGCCCGTGTCGGTGAATCACCGTCACAGCCCTGGGCTGCTCTGCATTAGTCCGCCGTCGGCGAAGATCGTGGTTGCCGTCATGTAGCTGGATCCGTCCCCCGCGAGCCATGCAACCACACTGGCAATCTCCTCCGGCTGCGCCATTCGGCCGAGCGGTATGGCGCCATCGAGCTTCGCCATCTTCGCTGGATCCTTCATGGTCGAGAGATTGATAGGAGTGGCAACCGCTCCCGGGCCCACGCCCACGACCAGAATCTTGTAGGGAGCCAGCTCGACGCCCGCTGTCCGGGTGAGCATGCGCATGCCGCCCTTTGAGAGGCAGTAGGAAGTGTTACCGGGCATCGGCCAGTCCTCGTGCACCGATGTGATGTTGATGATGCGCCCGCCACCGCCCTGCTTGATCATTTGCTTTGCGGCCAATTGGGTCCCGAAGAAGGCACTCTTCAAATTGACCTGCAGCACCTTTTCGTATTGCTGTTCGGTGGTGTCCAGTACGGAGGTTCGGGTCTCGATGCCGGCATTGTTAACCATAATGTCGAGGCGGCCGAAAGTCTTCACGGTGGTGGCGATGAGACGTTCGAGTTCAGCCAGTTGGCTGACGTCCGCCTCTACGCCGATGCTTTGATCGCCTAGCGAGGCTATCTGCCGTTCGAGATCTTCGGTCGCCTGCGGATTGGAGACGCAGTCGATTGCGACATTGGCGCCCCGCTTGGCTAGCTCGAGCACTATCGCCTTGCCAATCCCGCTGTTACCACCGGTTACGATCGCGACTTTATTCTTCAAAAGCATGGGAATACTCCTTCAGTGTTGAATGACCTGCGCTCCGAAATTACGCGACAGCCTTCTTGTCCGGCGGTTGCGCGGGAGTCACGGCCTCCGCGTGTTCCTGCCAGTCAATGTGAGTCTCTTCGCTCCGGTCCAAAACCTGAATCGGCAAGGATTTGCCGAAATAGGTGCATGCCCAACTGACGAAAGTTTCGATTTTGTCCCTTACACCCGACATCAACAAAGCGTGTAAGCCCAACCACGCGGCAAAGGCGATGGGGCCGTCGAGTTCATGCCTGTTCTTGCCGATTTCGGCGACGGCCGCGTTGCGCCCGATCATCGCCATGATTCCCTTGTCGTGATACTTAAACGGCGTTCGAGTCCGGCCGGAAATCTCGGCGAGAATGTTTTTGGCGGCCGACAGCCCACACTGCTGTGCAACCGCACCCAGTTGCGGGAGCGTGCTGCCATCCGCGCAGAGAATGTTTGCGAAGTCGCCCAGTACGTAGACGCCGGGAAAACCTTCCACCGTGAGGTCCGGCCGCACCCCGATCCTTCCCCCATGCCCCTGCGGCAGACCGGTATTTGCCGCAAGCGATGCGGCCATTAACCCACCCGCCCAGACCGCCGTGCGGGTCTTAATCGACGTACCGTCGGAAAGCAGCACATGATCGGGCGCGACCTCCTTCACCTTTACCCCCAGCAGCAATTCGACTCCCTTCCGCCGCAGGGTCCGGGTGGCATATTCCTGAGCATGTTGAGAAAAGGCTGAGAGAGGGCTGTCTGCATGATCCACCAGATAGACGCGCGCGCGCTTCTTCACCGCCAGGTCGGTGTATTCCTTGGTCATGGTCAGGTTGATCATGTCGGCAAACGCTCCCGCCAGCTCCGTACCGGTTGCTCCTCCGCCGACGATCACAAAATTTAGTGCGCCCTGCTCCACCAATTCGGGATCACGCTGCGCATCTTCGAAGACGGCTAGGACCCGCGAACGCAGTCGTTCGGCCTCTACCAGCGAGTAGAGCGGAAAGGTGTTCTGGTCCGCTCCTGGTGTGCCGAAGAAGTTGACTTGCGACCCTGTCGCCAGCACAAGGAAGTCCCCTTGGTAGCTCTTGCCATCTCTGGTAACGACCTTCCGAGTCTTGGGATCGGCACTCATCACCTCCGCCATCTGCACATCCACGTTAGCGCGCTCGTGCACACACTGGTGGAACGAAGTCGCGACATCGCTCGTTCCAAGTTCCGCCGTGGCCACCTGATACAGCAACGGCGTAAACTGGTGGAAATTGTTCTTGTCGATGAGCGTCACTCGTACCTGATCCGACTTGGCCAACTCGCGGGCGCAAGCCAGCCCGGCAAACCCGCCGCCCACAATCACGACGTGCGTTTTTGTGCTCAAGTTATTCACCGCGCGACTCCTTCCTCAACTCCCACTCGCGGGCATTTTTCGTCCTGCTCAGGCGTGAGCGAACCTCAGTCGGCGGCACTGCTAACCGCCGATAAGGAGGCAATCGAGATGGATACGCCTGGGAACAGGCCGAAACTGGCGTCACGGCGTCACCGGTGCCAGTGCAACATGGTGAGCCGAAGTCGTCAACTGACACAACTGACAGGACTGCTAGCCGATGACATCGTCGGCGCCCGCAGCTATTGAAGTACACCGCAGGGTTAGAAAGCGGCGGCCCGGACCACCACCAGGTACGCACGATCCAGACAAACTTAGTAGAGGAGCTTCTGCAGATTATTGTTCTGCTCCGGCAAAGATTGTCCTTTATAGACGCCCGGTCGATCTGCGGTGGAGGTGAAGGATACGTAGACTCTGCTGAAGCCCGGCGTGCCCATGCCCCGCGCTTTGATTCCAAGGTGGAAGTCGAAGTCGTCGACGGGAAGGGCGGTTTGGTTGGGATCGGCGTCCCAGGGAATCGGAGTGGCGGTCAGCAGAATCGGAGCACCCACCTCTTGGGTCCCTCGAGCGATCTGGTTGAGAGTCACGACCATGCGCTTGCGGAGGGGATCTTGCTCTGTGTCGTAATAAACAATGTTGACCGTGCCGGTCGAGTCATCGGTCGAGATCGAGGGAAAGAATTGATGGCCGGGACCTGTGTTCACCCCGGTGGTTGCTGACCACGTCTTCCCACCGTTGGTGGAAGTGCTCATAATCACGTCGGCATTCAGGCAAAGTGCGGGTTGGTTTGAGTTGGGGTTGCGGATGAAGGTAAAGTATTGTCCACACCGGTCCCAAACTACGAACGTGGTTACGGTTTTACCGTCGGCCTCCAGCCGGTGCGCGTGCCTGACATTGGTGAAGGCAAAGAAATTCTCGCTGCTGAGGGCCTGGTTCAAATCGGAAGTGCTGATTGTCTGTGTTTCTTTCGCCACAACCGCCGGTGCGCTACAGACTGGCGCCGTGGGCGCACCCTTTGGCTGGCACATCACAAACTTAATGATTTCAACGGGCGAGGTCTCGTTGCTGTTGGTCTGATCCAGATAGGTGACCGTAATCTTCCCATCAGGCCGCACTTGGACGTATGCGTCTTCGGTTCCGTTGAAGGCCACGTTCTCTCCCTTCGCGCTGATGATTACGGGTGCGCTGCAGGAGAGACTGTTGCTGCAGGAGACCAGGTTGACAACCACACCACCTTGTCCGTTGCCGCCTTCAAACGCGACGTAGACATCGCCAGAGCCGGTCCCGGAACCGTTCGCCCGCTCGTCCACGGCGATACTGGGATAGTCGAGGGCGTAAAAGTCTCCGCCGGAAGGAATCGGATCGATCACCGCCGGAGGGGTTTTTGTCCAGCAGGACTTCGCCTGGACCGCGGTGTGCGTCCCGTTCGGGCAGAGCGTGGGGTTCAACAAAGTTGCCGAGGAAGCACGAAATAGCCCGATCGCCGACAAGCCGGAATCTGCGGTGGAGAACCGCAGGTCCGCCACAAAGAACGCACTGCGCACCGGATCCGGATCGGCTGCCACTGCGACGCCCCCGTTGCTGGTAAAGCCGTTTCCCCCGGCTTCGATTACCGGCAATCCTCCTTCGAATTGCGGCGCGCAGCCCGCCGCAGCCGAGCGTCGAACATAGTAGCCGCCTACGCTAGCGTCCCAATGCGGTGTGGTGGCGTTGGCGGCCGCGAACGTAACCCCGCGTGAGTCGAAAGCACCGCCCACCACCAGGTCCTCATTCAAAGCGACTCCGTTAGGAATAAAATCGACCGCCTCAAGCTGCTGCGGAACGGCATTCGCCGCCGGCTCCAGATTAAACTGCGTGCCCAGGGCCGCCCCACAATGCAAGGTCGGAGTGGCATCGAGCCCGATCGCCAGCGAGAGCACAATCCACGCGGTCGAGACCACAGTTCGCACGATATTCATCATTCCCTCGCAGTGTTGCTCTTCGGAGTGCGTCCTCCGCCGTCCAACCCTAGTAAGAAAACAGAAGTAACGTATTATTTGGATCCGGCTGGCTGGTGCCGTTCGAGATTCCAAAGACGTTGTTCCAGGTGTAGTGCACGTAGACCTTGCTCTGACCCTTGCTGCCGGTGCCTGCCGCAGCCAGGCCGATATAGTCACCAAAATCGATGCTCCCCGCATTCTGCATTACGAGGTCCTGAATGCCGACATTCGGATCCGTCGAAGCCGAAGTTAGGGCAATGGCTGGTTTCGGCTGGGTTGAGCCCGCGGGAATCTGGCTGAGAAAAACCTGAGCCCGCTGCAGGAAAGGATCATTTTGTGTGGAGTAGTACGCGATATTCGTCGTGCCCGTCGAACGATCGACGCCGATCGTGCCAAACAATTGATGCCCCACTGCCGCTTCGACTGGTTCCGGCGTGGACCAAGTCGCACCCCCGTTGGTCGATCTCGTCAGGACCAAATCCACTTTCGTACAAACTGGGTTCGCGATGACGGCTAAGCCGGCGAGCAGCTGGGGTGGGTGAATCGACCGGCAGCGGTCGTAGACCAGAAACGTAGTGAAACTCCCGTCGGCCTCAAGCCGGTCGGAATGCTTAGGCAACAAGGGGTCGGTGAAGTCATTGTCTCCGGGATCCCAGGAGGCAAGCAGGGCAGTTTTGGCGACCAGCTGGGGCTTCGAGCATGCAGGGGCCTTAGGGGCTCCAAGAGGTGTGCAGGTGACGAACTTGATATCGATCGGGTTTGGCTGTTGGCCGGTATTGGGGTTAGCGAATGTCCAGTAGGAAATCGTGACGACGCCGTCGTCTCGCACCTGCGCCCAGGGGCGGGAAGCAAATTTGTCGGCTGCGCTGGCGATGACACTCGTCCCGCAGCTCAGCGGTTGCGCTTGATCGGTGCACGCTATGATCTGAATCGTGGAGGTAGCAGGGTTGTTGCCTGTATTCTCGATCTGGGCTGCGACATACACGTCGCCTGCGCCCTTCCCCGAGGTCCGCGAATCGAGCGCCAGAGACGCCCCCAGCAGAACCTGGTTCGGCGTAAAACTTGGATTGAAAACCGCGGCACCCACGTCAGGCCAGCAAGTCGCATTTGCGCTCGAGGTAAGCTTTTGGGTGCCGTTAGGACACGCGGAGGAACTGAGCAGGATCGCGGCCGTGGTATGCGTCACCAACTCGATGGCTGCGCCGACGACATCGGCGGCGAGGAAGAACCCTTTCCGCGCGGGATCGGCCACTACCTTGGGATTCGTAGTGCCGAAAGGAGCGGCAGCGTTCTGGGGAGGGGTGCCTTCGAAGTTGGGATTACAGTTTGCCCCGGTGCGATGCACGTAGAACGCATCAAAGACCACGTCGTTGCTCCCGGCAGGCTCGAAGCGCGATCGGGAGGCAGACTCGTTCGCGGCTCCTACTACCAGATCGACTCCCGGGCTCACTCCATCGAGGAGAAAGGCAATGGACTCGCTTTGCTGCGGCTGGGCGTTCAAGCGAGGTTCAAGGTTGAAGAGCGTCCCGTTCACGCTGTCGCAACCGTCGCTCGTCGCAGAAGACGACCGTACCTCGCTCGTGCCCGGAGTGTCACTCTTAATAATGCCAGCCGAGGACGGCGCGACTTCGGTGTTTTGGGCGGACAGACGAAGCCCAAGAACTGGGATCAAACTTAGGAGAGCAAGCAAGAAAGACCAGATCCATTTCATTGGTCTGCCACTTCTGAGCAGTAGACTTCGTTGGGGAGGGGAACATCAACTGTCAAGGAACGGTAAAGACTTCCCATGAAATGGTGCGTCTTTAGTCAACTGTCCCGACTGGGTCGAAATATCATAGCACTTCTTAGCCAAAGGCTTAGTCTCCGGACTAGTAATTTCGGTCGATTCATTCTCGAAGAAGCTGGACGGGAATGGCTCCACACTGTCAAGTTTGTCAGGATCTACGGCCAGGGTGCGGAATCTTCCATTGTCCTCATCTTTCTGCGTTCGATTTTCCCGAGAATTACTGGAAAAGTGTTAGGTCGATGGCATCCGCCAAGGCCTGATATCCAAGATCGTTGGGATGAAGATGATCGCCAGAGGCAAAACGCGGCAACAGGCGGCTGGGGTGATCGGGGTCGCGCAGAACCGCGTCGAAATCGATGACCCCGTCAAACGAACCGCTGGTCCGGATCCATTTGTTCACCCTCTGTCGGAGCGCATCCTTCGATTCCGAGTAGTAGCCGGGCAAATCTGCCCCTTCACAAGGAGTGATGGTCGAGCCGATCAACTTTAGGCCATGAGCATGAGCGCGGGAGATTAGTTGCAGGTAGGCTTCGATTAACTCCTCGCGGGTATGAACATCGGCCGGATCTGCGAGGTATTGCCCGTCGATCTTGGCGCCGGGAAAACTGATGTCGTTGATCCCTTCGACGAGCACAATGTGGGTCACGCCCGGGAGCCCTATCACGTCCCGGTCGAAACGCGCCAACCCGCTGGCGCCCAGTCCGGCGCTGAAGCCTACGCGGGCGCTAAGGCCGTCGTCGCTCGTTATCAGCCGGTTGCCGGCGAGGCCCTCGTTGACCACCGCCAGATCGGAAGTTTGAGAGGAACCTGACAAACGACGGACGAGATCACTCGGCCAATTATGGTCGGCATCCACGGTCGACCCATCGCCATCTACAATCGAATCGCCAAAGGCCACCAGCAAGTGCTGGGATGGCTGCTTGGGAACCAGCACGGCACTGATCAAGATCGCTGACTTGGAGGTCGCTCCGCCGTCAATTCTTTCCGCATGAGTTTGGTCTCCATGTTGCGAAATAATGGCGCGCTTTAGTGCAAGCTGATGAACGGTCGGGCTAGTGACCCGATGGGGAAAATAAATGCTCACGCTGATCTCGGCGCCTCGACTGACGGGAAAGGCGATCGGGTCACTGAGGATCGGCGCCCCGGGAGGAATCGTGATCGAATCGCGCCCGCTAAAGGTGGCGTTGTGAATGGTATCCGGCTTAACGCCGCTCACGCCCGTCGGCGTGGCAACGGTCACGGCCCCGACCAGCAGCGGCACCGAGCCGTACTCGTTAGAAAGGCGAATGCGGATCTCGGATCCCCCGATCGATACCCGAAGCCGTTCGCGCACCGTCTGATTTTCGATGTTGAGCATCGGCAGGTTGGGATTGGGGTTGGTTGGCTGAGGGCTGGACGCCCAAGTGGCAATCCATGCATTCGGTTGAGCCGCAGCAATTGTTGGAGTCAAGACTAGCTGGCAGACGCACAGAAGAAAGCCGGCAAGAGCCTTAAGCCGGAGTGCACTCATAAGACAGGGTTCTCCGGATGATAACGTAGTGAAATCGAATCTTGCCCAATGTCGGCCTACTTCATAGCGGAGTAATCGGTCCGACGCATATATATCTCGTCCACCTTGAACTGATCGCCGTCCTAACTAAGGCTTATGCTTACAACTACAATCGGGTCCTCTCCAGTCTGTATCTGGTCGACGGTCTGAAATTCTGAAATAAGGAGTGTTCAGAACTGCTGGGCACAGCGTATCTGTCTTACCCGCGTGCTCGCAAACATGGTGTATTAGACTGTTCCCGCGCCGCCTCGCTCGGACGATATGCATCAGCAAGCCCCTCGCGAACCACGCTGGCCCGCCTTCGCTGCCATGGTGAGTGCGGCGGGTGTGTATCTGGCGCTTCCCGAACCCCTCTCTCTGGGGCCGACTTGGCTATTGCTGGCAATCATTAGCCTCCTGCTGATTCCCATTGGGATCGCTGCGCGTCGCGGTCGGTACCAGCTCACGCGCCGACTGACATTCCTCGCCAACGGAGTCATCACCGTCGCAATGATTGCTTCGCTGATTCTCCTGGTGCGGGGCATCCCCCGGCATCTGGAAACGCCGCAAGCTTTGTTGCGCTCGGCAGGCGCACTCTGGGTGACCAACATTCTTGTTTTCGCTCTGTGGTACTGGAAACTCGACGCCGGGGGTCCCTTGCAGCGGGAGCAACCGAATGGCATGGCGCAGAGCGCATTTCTGTTCCCGCAAATGATAGTCGCTCGAGGCTCCTCCTCCTGGGTGCCGAATTTCATCGACTACCTGTTTCTGGCGTTCAATACGAGTACCGCTTTTTCGCCGACCGATACCGCTGTTTTGTCGCGCTGGGCCAAGCTCGGGACGATGCTTCAGTCGCTGATATCTCTCACCATCCTTGCCCTGCTCGCGGCGCGCGCCGTCAATATCCTCTAGCTAGGACGAAGCTTCTGCTTTGCTAGAAGTCGAAATCTCCATCCAGGCGCCACAGACGCCCGATCGGATTGTAGAAAGTCCCGTAGTGCGGCGAAGACTCGTTCTGCTGCACGTCTCTCGGATTGGCATAGTTCAGCACGTCCAGCGCGCTCAGGCCGGCACGAAACTGAATGCGGTGACCACGGAACTTGAAGTCAACCGGATACTGGACCTTGGTGTCGAATTGCACAAAGGTCCGAAACCGCCCCGCTGTGTTGCGCTGTCCGACGTAATTCCAATTGTCGTCGAGCTCGGAAAAAGGAAATCCCGTGTGTACGTCCAATGTCGGGACAAAATCGAACTTATGAGGCAGGGCAAAGACTCCCCAGAACAGACCGCGATTCGGCGCATCCGAAGCCAGAATCCCACTCTGGTTGGGGCGAATCAGCGGATAGGGGATGTTTCCGAAGAACTGATTGTAATCGTTCAACTCCCCGCGCGCCTTGGAACGCACAAAACTCGCATAGAAGATGCTGCGTTCGCCGGCTCGCCAGCGCAGCATCCACAAGAACTCCTGATAGGTCTCACGGCCGGAGTTCAGCAGTTGCAATTGGGCGATGGAAGCTGTTTCGAAAGGGTTCACGTAGAACTCGCGGAATCCTTCCCGGTTCTCATAACCGAATCGAAAAAGTAGGCCGTGGCCTAGATCCCGGTCGAACTGCGCCGTCCACCCCAAGCTGTACGGAACACGCAGTCCACCCGCGGTCGCCATGACATGGGTGTAGGTAAGCGGGCCGCTCAGGATCGTGGTTCCATCGTTGGCAAAGGTGGTGATCGTCTGCGCCGGGAACCCAGGAAAGATAGCGACGTTCAGCGGAATTTTGTCGTAAAACACGCCAAAGCCGCCGCGAATTGCAGTGCGGTTGTCGCGCGTGGGGGCGAACACGAAGCCAATCCGCGGCGCAGCGTTCCATGGTTTCAGCGAAAGACTGTCACGATCGAGACGCACTCCCGCATCCAGCGTAAACCGCGGACTCAGCTGCCAGTTGTCCTGTGCGAAGATCGCGAACTCGTTTCCCGAAGCATCGGAGGCAAGCGGGCTGCCGTAAACCATCCGGCTGGCAAGAGTTTTGTCTTCTCGCAAAACATTCACCGGAAGATTGCCGGTATCGCCTTGATAGCCGGAATACGTGTAGGCGTAGCCGAAAGTCAGCAAATGTCGCCCTGCGGCCTCGTACGGCCGCAGGTGGAGCGCCTGCGCCCATTGGTAGAGGCGCGTTCTGCGCCGCTGTTGCTCGAAATAGCTGCCCGAATTCTGTTCGGGAAAGAGCACCATCTCTCCGGGTGTTGAATCCGCGGGAAACACGTGAACATCCAGCCGCTTGGCGGAGAACAGCGATTGCACGAATCCGCCATTGCCCAGGATCCAGCGATCGGCCGCCGAAGTAAAGAAGGTCCGTTGGTGGTAGTCCGCCGTTACCGGCTGAGGATTGAAGGTGTCAATATTGGCAAAATCCGTGTTCCGTGGATCGGTCGTCAACACGGCGGTCAATTGCTGACTGGGCGCGGGAATCCAATCCAGTTGGGTATACGTGGTAATGCCTTCCGTGATGCGAACGTTATTCGGGTTCGGCAACGACGTGGTTCGCTGTACGTCATAACCGTACGCGAGCGACTGAAATACATAAAGCTTTCTGAGCTTCAAGGGCCCGGAAAACGTCAGATGCGGCGAGGCGCTTTCGACGCCATGGGTGTGATAGTTGATCCATCGAAAACGTGGAATGGGGTCTTCGAACAGAGCCTTCCACTCGTCGGTCCCTCCGCGGGTGGTCACTTCCACCACTCCACTCGAAAATCTGCCGTACTCGGCCGAGAAGGGATTCGAAAGCACACGCACCGACTGCACCGCGACCGCCGGAATTCTCAATGCCGGCTGCCCCGTAAACGGGTCGGCCACACTAGCCGCATTGACCAGCGTGCTCGACTGGTTGGCACGCCCCCCCTTGATATGAATCTCCCCATCCGGGCCACGCACTACCCCGGGCAGAAGCGGCAGCGCGTCCTCGAAGTCTTGATTCATCTGGACCAGGGATTTCAGAATATTAGCGGTGAGCGTCGGAGTTCCTCCGCTGCTTGAAGTCAGATCGACGCCTGCCGGTTGTGCAGAAACCGTGACCGATTCCTGGCGTTTCTTCAGCACCAGTTGAAAATCCAGCTTGCTTTCTCCGCCGCCGAGGGTGACGGATTTGGTCATCGGTGCGAAGCCGGCCAATGTCACCTTCACTTCGTACGTCCCGGTCAGCACGCCGTTAAACGAGTAAGCCCCGAGTTCGGAAGAAACCGTGTTGATTTCCTTTCCGCTTTCGAGATTTCGCAAGGTGACGCGGGCGTTGACCCAGAGTGTCTGCCTGCCGTCATCCCCGATGGTAAAAATGATTCCACTGAGCTTGGCCGTCTTCGCCGCCACGGTCGGAACCAAGGAGGAGACCGCCAACAGGATGGACAAGACAACGGACGGACGCGTGAACCTGGAATTGGGTTGGTGGGACCGCATCGACCAACTCACGACAGAGTGACACTACTGTGGGGCGATACTAACATGACAGACGGGCCCCGATTGGGAAAGCGAACCCCGAAGGCACTCCCACTTGAGGCAGGAAATGGCGGCTGGAGAGCAGAGCATTCAGGACTCAGGTACGAAAGAAGAAGCAACCATGGTCAAGAGAATCACTGAGGCAGGCGGTAGTGGTTTCGGATTCAAAGCAACGGGTGCAATTACCGCCGAGGATGTCAAGGCCATCGAGCCCGAGATCGAACGCGAGATTGCGCGGAGTCACAAACGTCCGATTGGAATTCTCGTCGATCTTACCGAACTGAAGGACGTTGAATGGAAGGCACGCTGGGAGGAGTTACGATTCTTGCACAAGTACGGCGGACCGATCGCGCGTGTGGCAGTGGTTGGCGCGCGCAAGTGGGAAGAATTAATGGCCGAGGTGGCGGGCGCAACCGTTCTCATGCAGGCTGATATTCGTTACTTTCTGCCCTCTGAGACCATGCACGCGTGGCACTGGGTGAAGACGGCGAAGTTCGCTGAGGAATTGCCCGTGCGTCAGCTCCTGCCCCCGGGCCATCTTATGAGCGGATACACTCCCGAGTATACGGACCTATGAGCGCGGGCTGGGACCGCATCCGGCGATCCACATCGGGTTCTGGCCCCATCGTTCCGACTGCTGCTCTATTCTCTGATTTGTCTGGCAAAGTGTCGAGAGAGGAGGGGGAGTATTTCGGCGGGCTAACGTGCAGAAGTCTTTACCATCTGAAGCACGATCGGTACATGCGTCGGAGCTCATAAATCTGGGAGTCCGCATCGCCAGGTATGCGTGCCGCCCGCTCCTCGGCTGCGCTATAGGTGAAGTCCGACTGCGGCTGGCTTCGAACAAAACCTTGAGCTTTCATCGCGCTATGGGGATCGAATCCCCAAACTTCTGTGAACGACATACTCAGCTCCTCGTTCCATCCCACTCTTTCAAGCGTCAAACAAATGGAAATTCCCTCACGACGCCGAAGAACCTTGAGAATCGGCCTTGATTCCCCCGATCTCGTACCGCCGTAAAACGGCATAGGTGATATCGCCTAACTGCTTCATGACGCCTTCTCTCCGGTACTGGCGTCGTTCGATTGCGATCACCTCTTCAGCCATCTCCGTTCCTTCCTTGCTCTGTTATGAAACTACGACACCGCCGGAAAGAGCACATCGCCAAATGTAGTGGTTTTTTGCTAACGCTGAAGGTGGAGGAAGGCGAGTGGGCCGATCCTGGCGAAGGCAGGGCAAAACCGAAAGCCGACAACTTGAGCGCTATGGCAAAGTGCGCGAACAGCTTACCCGGAAGAACGATTCGGGTCACCTCTCTCCATGAGCTGAGTCCAACGTGATGCGGAGAGCGGGTGGCGATAGTCGGAAAAACGGCAGCGAATCAGATTACTTTCGATCTACCGCCTGAACTTGAACAGCACAAATGTGT
>DATJVZ010000207.1:0-37966 GCA_035501575.1 Terriglobales bacterium
GCCGCGGTCATCGACAAGTTGTTTTCGAGCTTGCCGGAGATCGTCAAAGGCTTGGCGGCTCCGCTGGCCAACGTGGACAAGATCACGGTGGTCTCGACCGGCAATGGAGACGCCTCGGGAATGAACAAGATTACCGGCGACATAGCCAAGATGGCGGCCCAAGTTCCCGCCTTGTTCGAAACGCTCTCGGGCGTGAGCATGACCGATCTGTGGTCGAAGGTCCGCACCATCGGCGACAAGGCACCGAAACCGGATGCCTTGCCACCATCGTCGGAGGCAGGGAAGTAACCGGTTCGGTCGGGTCATTGCCCAGGGGATTGGGGCAGGCGAGGATTGCGCTTGAGAGAGGTGGAGAATGCACAGCGATGCGCGCATTATCGGCATGGGAGTCGCCATGGGTGCCGCGATCGGGACCGCCCTGACGGTGGCGTCCCAACACGCGGCGGTCTGGCTGCCGCTGGCGATCGGTAGCGGACTGGCCATTGCCATAGCCATTCGAGATCGCCGCCAGAGCGGCGGCGATCGTTCGTTGGCGGCAGATCGCCCCAAGCAGATTTCTGATCACTAGAACAAAAGGAGTTCCATCATGGCACTACTAGAGAGGGTTTCCACGCTGGTCCGGGCGAATCTCAACGACTTAATCGACAAGGCCGAGCACCCGGAAAAGATGATCAAGCAAGTCATTCTCGACATGCAAAACCAGCTTCTGCAGGTGAAGACGCAAGTAGCCATCGCCATCGCCGATCAGCATTTGCTGGAGAGAAAGCAGCAGGAGAATGAAGCCAAAGTGGCCGAGTGGATGCGCAAGGCCGAGCTCGCCGTGGACAAGAAGCAAGATGACCTGGCGCGCGCCTCCTTGCAACGTTCCGAGAGCTACCGCGAGCTCAGTGAGGGATGTACCCGGCAGATCACCGACCAAAAGGCACAGGTCGACAACTTGAAGACCGCCTTGCGGCAACTGCAGCAGAAGCTCGCCGAAGCCCAGGGAAAAGCGGATCTGCTGGTGGCGCAACACCGTCGAGCGCGAGCTGTGGGAAAAGCCAGCGAGGCAAGGATGGCGGGCGGCAACGGTTCAAGCTCGGCCGCCTTCGACCGCATGAAACACAAAGTGGCACAAGAGGAGGCGATCAGCCATGCCAAGTCCGAGGTGGCCGCCGAGGATATCGAAGGCCGCCTGGCGGAGCTAGAGAAGCAAGATCGTATCGAGCAGCTGTTGACCGAGTTGAAGGCGAAGCGGGGGGTCTAGACGCGGACCCGCGGTTGGAATTCATTTCCGCCTAGGCGCTGGCTTTGTCCGCGAGTGGCAGGCTGGGAGCATCACCCGCTGCGGCTTCCAGATCTAACTGTTCCTGTCCGCTGAGAACCGAAACCCGTCCGCGATAGGTTTTCAGATGCGTGGCCGCTTTGTCGAAGGCCTCCTGGGCTTTGTTCAAACTTCTGCCCACGTTCTCGAATTGATTTTGAAAGAAGTCAAACGACTTCTGTGCTTTGGCCAGTTCCAGGCGGCTCTTCTCGAATCGCCCGGCCATCTCATACCACTTGTGTACCAGGGCCACGGTCTTGAGGGTCATCAGCAGAGTATTGGGCGAGACCGGGAACACGTGGTGGTGGTTCAGCCAATCGGCCAATTCACGGTTGCGAATGGCCTCCATGTAGAGGGTCTCACTGGGTAGATACATGAGAGCGATATCCGTCGTGCCATGCTCGGGCTGGATGTAGGCTTGGATGCGTTTGCCTTCGGCTTTCATCACCCGCACGAATTGCCCCCGCGCTTCCTCGATCTCGTCTTTGTCCGTGCTCTCAAACAGACCTAGTACCTGTTCTCGTGGGAATTTTGCGTCAATCGGCAGGCACTGGTCGGGAAAATGAATGATGGCGTCGGCCCGCCCCCTGCCTTGGGGAAGGGAAGCCTGCATTTCAAACATGTGCGCGGGAAGAAAATCGGCGAGCAAACGCTCCAGGCTGGCTTCCCCAAACTGGCCGCGCAAGTGAGGCAGCTTGAGAAGATTGTTGAGGTCGTTAATCGAGTGTCCGATGGCGCCCACTTCCCGCAGTTGTTCCTCGGCAGCCCTTAAGTGCTGCTGTACCTTCTCAAACTGGGCAAAGCCTTCGCGAATGTTCTGATCGAGCTTTTGCTGTACCTGATCGGAGATGGCAAGCAACTTGGCGTCAACGCGGTCCCGTATGGAATCCAGATTCTCGACGGTGTTCTGATTTAAGTGATCGAACTCAGACTTCAGTTGGGAGGTGGTCAGCGCCAGCGAAGCGGTCAGCTCCCTGCGTGCTTCCGATAATCTTTCCGCCTGCTCGCGACGCCCGGTCTGGAGTTGAGTTTCGACAGCCGTGCGAATTTCGGAAAAGCCATCGACCAAACGATCCGCCACGCCTTGGTGAAGTTCGCCCTTGGTCCGCTCCAGGCGTTGCGCCATGTCTGCGGTCGCCGTCGAAAATTGGTACGAGAGGTTCTGTAGAGCTTCGCTGCTGAATGTAACTTGTTTAAGAGCAGTTGCTAACGGATCATCATTAAAGCGTTTCTGGAGCCTAAGCAGCAACCCTAGGACGATCCCGTTGAGCGCCACTAGACCTAGCAGCAGGAACAGCAATTTCAAATCCCCTTTCGATCTCGGTAAAGCGGATTGTAGAGGGGATCGGGAAAGATGCAAAGCAGCAAATTGGATTCATTCGTTTGGCGCAACTGGAAAAAAGCGATATGCCAAAGCCAGGTGATTCTAACCGGCGGTTATGCGCCTGGAGCCAAACCCACCGGTTCTGCTCGGCCGGTTTTGATGCTGCGATAGGCGGCATCGAGAATCTGTTGATTTTTCCAGCCCTGCTCCCCGGGCACGGGAAACTCGATCTTTCCCTCGATAGCCGCTGCGAATGCCTCGACCTGCCGGGTGTACGCCTGGTGGTTCGAGAGCATTTCCGTTTCCGTGACCTCTCCATTACGAAGCCATTCCAGTTTGACCGGCCTCTCTACCGTCAATCCGTCATCGGCACGAAGCACTCCCGCCTCGCCAATGAACTCAAGCGGTGTGCGATAGGCGGCCCGGAAGGAAACAGCGACCAAACCCAGCGTCCCGCGGGAGAATTCAAGGATCATTGCCGCGGCGGCTTCCACGTCTCGGGAAATAGGCTCGGAACAGCCGCGCGCCATGACCGACACCACCTCGTCCTGCAAGATGAAACGCAGGGCATCGATGCAGTGGACACCCACGTCGGCGATCGGTCCACCGCCGGCGATCGAGAGATCGTGCAGCCACGCCCGGGGATGTCCAGCTCCGCCCAGAAAGGAAAATTCGGAGCGAGCGAACAAGGGCCTGCCGATCTGCCCCGCCGCCAATCGCTCCCGAAATCGCGCCGTGGTCTGTTCGAAGCGAAAGACCTGGGCGACACCCAGCAGAACTTCGGCCTCGCGGGCGGCCTCGACCATGCGACGGCATTGGTCGGCGTTCACACCCATGGGTTTTTCGCATAACACCGCTTTGCCGTACTTGATTGCCAGTAGCACGTCTTCCAAGTGACAGGCGTTCGGCGTAGTTACCAGCACGGCATCTACCTCAGATGAGCGGCAGAGTTCTTCCGCCGATGCGAACGCCAGCGGCACTTGGAATTGGCGCGCTGATTCTTGCGCCTTTGCCCAGTCGCGGCGGGAAAGAGCCACCACACGGCAGTTCTCGGCCCCGGCAAACCCCGGCATGAGCCGCTTCACCGCGTGCAGTCCGAAACCAAGGATTCCAAAGTTGATCATGGCAAGCGCACGGGCTGGGCAAAATGGGCTAAGCATCCGCCGAGCCGCTCTGGGTTATGGGGTGACCGACATCGCGACCGCAGGCTCGGGGGTCGTTGCCGTCCGCCCGTTGTTGGTCAAAACGCCTAAGGCTGACCCCCCGGTCGTTTGCAGTGTGAACTCCATGATCGTCCTTGTAGTCTGACTTATGGAATAGACATAGGTTCCATGAGGGTCGGTCAGGACCAAGACGGGAGTTGTGCCGGCAGCAAACGGCCCCTCGGTAAGCGCTGTCGCAAAGCCGCTTCCGGGATCAATGGTGTAGCCGCTAATGTTGTTGGAGGCCGCATTGGCGACGTACAGGAACTGACCCGAGATGGTAACCGCCAGCGAAACCGGCGCTGTGCCGGTCAAAAATGGCGAACCGGGTACCTCTCTCAAACGTCCCGTAGTGGGGATGATCGCGAAAATCGAGATCGAATTAGCAGTGGAATTGGCCACGTACAGAAAGTGTTCCTTCGGGTCGACGGCCACGGCCAAGGCACCTGTGCCCGCCAAAAACGGCGAGCCGGGGATCGTCTCGAGTACCCCCGACGACGAAACCGTGTAGCCAAAAACAGCTCCCAGGTTGCTGTTCACCACATAGAGGAAGTTACCGGATGGAGTAACGGCCAACGCTACCGGATTCTGCGGAGTCGGCACGGGAGCGGAAACCGCGCGCAGGTCACCGGTCGAGGGGTCGATGGCATAGACGGAGAGATTGCTCGCAAGCTCATTCGCCACAAAAAGGAAACTACCGCTCGAATTCACCACCATCGCCACAGGATCAAATGGGGTGCTGGTGCGGGGCAGAATCTCCGATAGACCGCCACTTGCGCTGTCGATCTTGAATCGCGAGATGTTGTTATCGTCGCGGTTCGCCACCCAGACAAACTTTTTCGAGGGAGCAACCACCACCGGGCCGGGCGAATTGCCGGTGGTGTAGGGCGATCCCACGATCTCGGTCAACTTGCCGGAGCTGCTGTCGATTCGGTACGCCGAAATACCGTTCCCGGTGGGGAGGGTGACATAGGCGGTGTGGCTGCTAACGCAGCCTATCGAACCGACCAGCAGCAACAACATCAATGGCAGCGAGTGTTCTTTGCCGGGAATGATTCGGATTCCCGAGGAAGGGCGGCTCCGCTCCTCCCGAAAATCAGCCGTGTTCGAGTTTCCGCGGCGGTTCATAGCTTGCGACGATGGCCCTTGTGGCCGAAATGAAAGACCAGCCCGGTCGAAAGTCGGACATCGTTCTGGTGGGTCTTAAAGGTATCGGTGTGAAAATAGTCAGCTTCCAATACCCGAATACTGATTCGCGGCTTCCAGTGGTAGTCGTAGCCGGCACCGCCTCCAAAGGAGCGACCCACGCTCTCGAATCCGGATCTGGTCAACTGCTGAATATTCGCGGTGTTCTGAGTCTTGCCAAAGAGAAACTGGAAATAGATGTCGGATTTTTCGCGGCGCAGCACGTACTGCGGGCCCGCCGCGTAATTCCACATGTGCAGCCCCGACCCCCAATTGGCGCTCGTGTCTACCGTGACCCCGATTTTCATGGTGATATGCCAGGTCCCGGCGAGGCCTCCTCCATACAGATTGGTATAGTTGGGGTATCCGATGCTCGGAGCATCAAACAGCCGATCAGAGTAGCCACCGAAGACGTCGAAGCGCGGCACTTGCTGGGCGCGCAGGGAAACCGACATTGATCCCCAAAAAAAGAAACCAACCATGGCGATGAAGCGTGCGCTGCCTCGAAATTGGCTAGTCATGGGTGGGGCTTAGAATCGAGACCCTGCTCTCCCTCATTTGCCTGAAAGTGAACTTACTATACCAGGTTGCTCTCGATCGGCTCTAACCGGTTTGATGCGAGAAGACCTTGGGAAATGGCCGTCACCTTTCAGCCATTGCGCCGACCAGCGACTCAAAGATTTTATAGCCGTCGGTTCCGCCGAGTTCGGGTTCGGCAGCGCGTTCCGGGTGTGGCATCATGCCGAGAACGTTTCGTCCAGGACTGCAGATTCCGGCAATGTTGTCTAGCGATCCATTGGGATTGGCTTCCGGGGTGATCCGACCGTCGGATTCCGCATATCGGAAAACAATTCGCTTCTCCCGCCTGAGCTCCTCCAGGGTAGATGCATGGCAGAAATAGTTGCCATCCATGTGTCCGATGGGAATGGTGAGAACCTGGCCGGTCTGGCAGGCATTCGTGAACGGGGTGTCCGTGCTCTCCACCCGGACTTGGACAGGCTTGCATACGTATTTTAGGCCTTGATTACGCATCAGGGCTCCGGGAAGCAGGCCGGCCTCGCAGAGGATCTGAAACCCGTTACAAATGCCCAGAACCAAGCCTCCGCCGGCGGCAAATTTCCGCACCGATTCCATGACCGGCGAGAACTTGGCGATCACCCCGGTTCGCAGATAGTCGCCGAAGGCGAAGCCTCCAGGGACGATGACGACATCACAATTCTCCAGCTCGTGGGACTCGTGCCAAAGCAGCGTCGCCGGCTGTTTGGCTACGCTTTTGATGGTCCAATACACGTCGTGATCGCAATTCGAGCCGGGAAAAATAATTACGCCAAATTTCATGGACTATGCGCCTCGGGGAAATCCTGGGTGGAGTCTAACACGAGCGCAGTGGCCCGGGTACGAGGGATATAAATCGTGCATTATCCGATACCCGCAGCCTTCGGTAACCGGTTTCAATCAGAGTCGCGTGCTATAATTTGCTTTGCCAGCCTTCATTTAGAGGCAATCCTGGGATCTCCTCTATTGGGCGAATCCAAGGGGTTGAGATCGGCCTGGTAGATCAGCGCAAGCCAAGTTCATTAGTGTGAGGTATTCCCATGTCGGGCCACTCCAAATGGGCCACGATTAAGCATAAAAAGGGTGCCCTGGATGCTAAGCGGGGCAAGATCTTCACCCGCTTGATTAAGGAAATCTCGATCGCAGCCAAGAGCGGTGGCGATCCCGACACCAACCCTCGCCTGCGCACTGCCATTACCGCCGCCAAGGCCGAGAACATGCCCGCCGACAACATCAAGCGCGCCATCCAGCGCGGCACCGGGGAATTACCCGGGGCCAGTTATGAAGAGTTCTCCCTCGAAGGTTACGGCCCGGGTGGCGTGGCGATACTCATCGAAATCAACACCGACAACCGCAATCGCACGGTAAGCGAAATTCGCCACGTATTCCAAAAGAACGGCGGCAACATGGCGGAAGCGGGTGCGGTGTCCTGGATGTTCCACAAGAAAGGTGACATCGTAGTTTCTAAGTCAGCCGCCAAAGAAGATGACCTAATGGGCGTGGTGCTCGATGCTGGTGCCGAGGACTTACGCGATGACGGCGAGAATTGGGAGGTGCTGACGGATCCCTCCGCGTACGAAGCCGTGCTCGAAGCGTTGAAGAAGGCTGGTGTCCAACCCGTTTCGTCGAGCGTAGCCATGATTCCGCAGAACTACATCAAGCTCGAGGGTGCGGCAGCCGGCAGCATGATTCGTCTGGTTGAAGCTCTCGAGGAGCACGACGACGTGCAGAATGTTCACTCCAATTTTGACATCGATCAAAAGCTGCTCGAGCAAGTCGCCGGCTAGCCAGTTGCCCATCGTATCCCGGGCTGCCGGAGTGTAGACGAACTTATCTCCTCGCCGTTTGCTCTGGCGAACTGATCGCATCCCCAACCTCCAAAATCATGGTTCGGTGCCTTGCAAGTGGCTGAGCCGACACCCGGACCGTAACAGGCCAAACCTCCGGGGCAGCGACCGCCAACCGCCATTCAGACCGGGCTCAACCGAGCGCCTCGGGTTTCTCCAGCAAGCCGCGGTGGTCGAAGAACTTGGTTTATGCTGACCAAGAGGAAACGTTGGTGGTCATTGCCGGAAGGTCATGAAAGTCCGGGTCGACAAACTGCTCTGGCAACGTGGCTTGGCGCACTCCCGCGAAGGTGCCCAGGCATTGATTCTGGCTGGTAAAGTTCAAGTGAACGGGCAAAAGATCGTTAAGCCAGGAACCGCCGTGAATGCCGAGTGTGAGATCCAGGTTCTCGGGGAAGCGCGCAAGTACGTCAGTCGGGGGGGGCTGAAGCTGGATAAAGCCTTGGACTACTGGAATATCGAGGTGGCCGAAAGACTGTGCCTGGACATTGGCGCCTCGACCGGCGGGTTCACCGATTGCTTGTTGCAGCATGGAGCCGCCCGAGTCATTGCGGTCGACACCGGACGCGGCCAAATCGATTTTCGCCTGCGGCAGGACCCGCGTGTACGGCTATTGGAAAACACCAACGCCCGGTATCTGACGCGCGAGCAGCTCGGCGAAACCGTGTCGTTTATCGCCATAGACGTCGCTTTCATTTCCGCCACTCTGGTGCTTCCGGCGGTGATTGCGGCAGCTTTTCCGGCGAGCCTAGTTGAGCGAAAAGGGCGGCAAATTGTCGTGCTGGTGAAGCCTCAATTCGAAGCCGGCCGCGACCAGGTAGGAAAAGGGGGTATCGTGCGTAACGAAGCGGTGCAGCGTGCTGCCGTCGAGAAAGTTCGCCAGGCGCTGCTTGCGGAAAACTGCGCCACCACCGATGCTATCGAATCGCCTATTCTGGGTGGGGAGGGTAATCGGGAGTACTTGCTGCTCGGTGCCTTCTAGCCGAGCCAAGTGGCGGTCCGTTCGGATCCGTGGGATCATCCTTTCCCTAGTTTCTGTACAATGCAATTTTCATGATCAACCGGACTTCTTCCTCGGACCGATCAGCGGGAATCATCTCGAAGCCGGGTAAGGCAGAGCTCGCAACCATTGTGCCCAAGCTCCTCCACTGGCTTCGCCAACACGGGTATCACATTGTTGTCGACCGTGAAACCGAACCCCATGCCCCAGGGGTCGAGGCGGTAGCGCGCGAGGAGATCGCCGCTCGCCCGCTTCGTTTTGTGGTCGTGCTCGGCGGTGATGGCACGCTGCTCTCGGCGGCTCGCTCGGTGGCCAGAGCCGGAGTCCCGGTCCTGGGGGTGAATCTGGGTTCGCTCGGGTTTTTGACCGAAGTGCCGCTCGCTGAGCTGTACCCGACGCTCGAGGCGATCAACACCGGGAGCTGCGGAGTGGAAGCACGCTCCATGGTACATTGTGAGGTCCTCCGCAAAGATTCGCAGGTGGCAAGCTACGATGCGCTGAACGACATCGTTGTGGGCAAGGGTACGGTCTCCCGCCTGAATCATTGCGATGTCTACATCGACGGCGAGTTCGTCTCCTCGTACAAGGCGGATAGCCTGATCGTTTCGACGCCCACGGGCTCGACTGCCTATTCACTCGCGGCTGGCGGGCCGATCTTGATGCCCACCATGAACGGATTTGTCGTCACCCCAGTGGGGGCCCATTCTCTTACCCACCGCCCCCTGGTGGTACCGGACACTTCGAAACTGATTATCGTAGTCAACACCGGGGCCGAGCAGGCTTACTTGAGCGTCGATGGGCAGATTGGCATGCCAATGCTCGACGGAGATCGGGTGTGCTGTCGCAAATCGGAATACCAGGTGAAGCTGCTGCGTGTCCGTGGAACCTTCTTTGATATTTTGCGAGCCAAGTTGAAGTGGGGACAAAGGTAGTCCCCGGCCTGCGAGGCAAACGCAGCTGAGGTTGGGCTTTCCGGAATTTCCGCTGAACTCCGTTAGGGGGTACGCGACGGTGAAAAACCAGTTATGGGGAAGGGGCATGAAAGCCGCGATCACATTGCTGGCAATAGCCATTGCTGGCCACCTCTGGGCGCAATCAAAACCCACCGCAGATCTGATCATTTTGAATGCCAACGTTTGGACCGGAGATGACGCTCAACCCAAGGCGCAGGCCGTGGCCGTGCTGGGGCCAAGGATCGTATCCGTTGGTTCCGATGCCCAGGTTGCCCTTTGGCGCGGCACGAATACGAAGGTCTTGGACGCCAACGGTAAGCTGCTGCTGCCAGGATTCAATGATGCCCATGTCCATTTCGTCAGTGGTGGCGCGCAGCTCGACAGCGTTCAACTCAACGACGTCACCAACACGGAGGAGTTCGTTCGTCGGATCGCCGAGCAGGCCAAGAAAACGCCGAAGGGCGAATGGATCCTGGGGGGCGATTGGGATGAAACCAAGTGGAGCCCGCCCAATCTGCCAACCAAGCAGATGATCGATCCGGTCACGCCGGATAATCCGGTACTTCTCAGCCGCTACGATGGGCATTCCGTGCTGGCGAATTCGCGGGCGCTCGAGTTGGCTGGGATTACGGCGCAAACTCCCGACCCTCCCGGCGGAACTATCGTACGCGATGCCCAGGGCAACCCAACCGGCGACCTAAAGGACGCTGCCCTAGATGAAGCTTACAAGGCAGTCCCGCCCCTCTCGCACGATCAGCGTTTACGCGCAGTAAAGCGGGCGCTCGAGCATGCCGCTTCGCTGGGAGTGACCAGCGTGCAGGACATGAATCCGGAGTATGCCGACGTGGGCATTTTTTCTGAGCTCCTGCAGACTGGCGATCTGACTACGCGCATCTATGCTGCACCCCTGATTACCGGCGTCGACGATCAGGCCAAGATAGGAATCCGCCACGCTTTCGGAGGACCCTATTTGCGGATCGGTGCCGTGAAAGCATTTGCCGACGGATCTCTGGGCTCGCGGACGGCGTATTTCTTCGATCCTTTCTCCGATCAGCCGGAAAATCACGGCTTGCTCTCGAGCGAAATGCAGCCCATTTCCCTGATGCGAGACCGCATGATGAAGGCCGATGCCGCCGGCCTGCAGATCTGTACCCACGCCATAGGCGACCAGGCAATTTCGATCACTCTCGATCTTTACACCGACGTGGTCAAAGCGCACCGTGGGGCTGAGCGCCGCTTCCGCATCGAGCACGCGCAACACATGGCCGAAAAGGATTTCGCGCGCTTTGCCCAGCTCGACGTCATTGCCTCGGTGCAGCCCTACCATGCCATCGATGACGGACGCTGGGCAGAAGCCCGCATTGGGCATGACCGCGCCAGCCGCACCTACGCCTTTCGAACCTTTCTGAACCACGGTGTGCATCTGGCCTTCGGGACCGACTGGGATGTGGCCCCGTTGAATCCCCTACTAACCGTGTACGCAGCCGTCACGCGGGCGACCTTGGACGGGAAGAATCCGCAGGGATGGTTTCCCGAACAGAAGCTCAGCGTGCAGGAGGCAGTTCACGCCTACACCTTGGGATCCGCGTATGCCGAATTTCAAGATAAGGAAAAGGGTTCGATTACCGTGGGGAAGCTGGCCGATATGGTTCTGTTGAGTGACGACATCTTTTCGATCGATCCGGTGAAGATCCGTGAGGTGAAGGCGTTGAAAACGATCGTGGGCGGCAAGGTGATTTGGGATCCCACGCGAAAGATACCGTACTCCACCGCATTCTAGCCTTCCGTCTCGAACCAGTGCTCGGGCTCGAGGGACGTCGACGTGAAGGCGGCGAAGGATCTGCCGGCTCTTGCCGAATAAGTTTGCTGTTTTCTGTGGGAACTTCCCACTAGTTACTTGGAAGCCGAGGCGCTCTTGGCGGGAATCTTTCCGTGCAATTCATCGATCAGTAATTCAAGTGCCTTCCAGTCCTCTACGGTAGCACCATTCGTGAACGCGATTCCCAGACCGTTCTCGTCGCGGCGCTGTACCACCCCCCAAAGATCCACTCGCAGGTCGGCGGTCTGCACCAGAATGCGAACCCTGGCCCTGACCGGAGTCTCTCGCGGCGTTTCCAGGTAGCATCCGCTTAGGCTGATATTCTTCAACTTGGCCAACACCACCGCATCATTGGCAGCTTCTCGCAGGACCACAGTGGTAGCCAGAGCGAACCGCGGGTGCGTGACCTTGGGTGGGTTGTTCATGCTGGTTCTAGATGTCTCCGAACCTATAGGAGCCTTGCGCACGGGGCAAATTACCTTAGTCATCAAAAACCCTAGCGGCACTCCCACGACTCCAGGCTTCTATTCTTTCGTCTTAATTCGTCAACCCAGCGAGGAGGATCAGCGTTCGGCACGAAGGAGATCGGCTACGGTTTCGCGCCGCCGGATCACTCTCATCGACTTTCCATCAATTAGGACCTCAGCCGCGCGAGGGCGTGAGTTGTAATTGGAGGCGAGCACCATTCCATAGGCACCAACGTCCATAATGGCGAGGAGTTCCCCCTCTTCCACAACCGGCAGCTCACGATCGCGGGCAAAGAAGTCTCCGCTCTCGCAAACCGGGCCGACGACGTCTACTTTCTCGGTGTTCCTGCCATTGCCGCAAACCGCAGCGATCCTGTGATAGGCGCCATACAAGGACGGTCGCAGCAAATCATTCATGGCAGCATCCACGATCAGGAATTTCTTGCCATTGTTGCGTTTCTTATAGAGCACCTTGGTGATCAAGACCCCGGCGGGGCCGACAATCGATCGCCCGGGCTCGAGAAGAAGGTGTAGGTCAAGATCCCGTAGAGGGGGGAGCACAGCTTGCGCGTAGTTTCGAGCCCATTCGGCAAAGTTGGACGTATTCCCGTGTTCGTAATCAATACCCAGACCTCCGCCGGCATCCACATAGCGGATGGCTTGGCCTTGCGCCCTCAGCTTTCGGACTAGGTCGGCAACTCTTTCCATCGCTTCCGCGAACGGCTGCACCTCCGAAATCTGCGAGCCAATGTGAACGCTCACGCCGGCAATTCTCAAGCGCTGGTTCCGTGATGCCTCGCCGTACAGACGGGTAGCTTCGACGATGGGGACGCCAAATTTATGCCGATGGAGTCCGGTGGCAATGTAGGGATGTGTGTCGGCGGGCACGTCGGGATTGACCCGCAACGCGACCGGCGCGGTCTTGTTGACTCGGGCGGCACAAGCGGCCAAAAGATGCAACTCCGATTCGCTCTCCACATTAAACAGCATCACGCCGGCCTTGAGGGCTTGTGCGATCTCCTCGGACGTCTTGCCGACACCCGAGTACACCGTCTTCTTAGCGGCCGAAGGGCTGACGCGCAAGATACGCTGCAACTCGCCGCCCGACACGACGTCGAAACCGCAGCCGGTTTGCCTGAGAAGTCGCAGAATTGCGAGATTGGAGTTGGCCTTGACGGAATAGCAGAGGGTGTGACGAACGGCCCGAAAGGCCTCTTCGAAATCCTGCACTCGGGTTCGGATCGTGCGCGCGGAGTAGACAAACAACGGCGTGCCAAACCGCTGCGCGACGCGCGTAAGGGCGATCTGGTCGCAGTGCAGTACAGAGGAGGGAATCGGCTTCTTCCCCTGGGCAAGATGGTTGAACCCAGGCAGGAGGCAACTCGCGGGTTCTTTCACTCGCGTTTCCCAGGACCGTCCTTGACCCGCATCACCACTACGGTCTGATCATCGAAGGCCTCCACCCCGGAGGCATGATCTGCCACTGCCTCGAAGATGGACCGAACCACGGCATCGGCAGGAAGCTTGGCATGGCGAGCAATGATCTCCTCCAACCGTGCCCGTCCGAACAGGTCCCCGCCTTGGTTGCGGGCGTCAATAATTCCATCGCTGAAAAATACGAACATGTCTCCAGGCTTGGCATCGAAACCGAACTCTTCGTACTCGGCGTCATCAAACAATCCCAACGGTATGCCCGTTGCCTCGATGATCTCTGTCTTGCCGTCGTGACAATAGATTGGCCGGGGAAGACCGGAATTGGCCACCCGCAAAGAGCGTTGATCGTCATCCCACACCGCGTAAATCAAAGCCACAAACTGGCCATCGATGCGGCGCTCGCTGAGAGAAAAGTTCACCGTCGCAAGCATCTCCGCCGGTGACGGTTCGATGGGTGCATGGGAGCGCAGAATACCGCTGACCAGCGCGGCATAAATCGCCGCCGCCGCTCCCTTGCCGCTGACATCGCCGACCACGATGGCCGTGCGGTTCAGCGAGTACTTGACAAAATCGTAGAGGTCACCGCCGATGGCTCGCGCCGGCACGAACGTGGCGGAAAGGTCCAAATTCTGGATCTTGGGCAGGGTCGGTGGCAGCAGTCGGAACTGAAGTTCCCGCGCCATCGCCAAGTCCTGTTCCAACCGTCTCTCCTGTTGGGCAACCTGCTCGTAGAGCTGGGCATTCTCGATGGCGATCGCAACCTGGGCGGCCAAGGTGGTCACGGTCCGCTTGTGATCATCGGTAAAGAAGCCGCGGCGCGTGTGCTCGAGGTCAAGTACTCCAATAACCTTATCCTGGTATACCAGGGGTACCGCCAGCTCCGAGCGGGTTTCCGGATTGAGCGCGATGTAGCGCGAATCCTTGGTGACGTCAGCCACCAAAACGGCTTCCTTGTGCTCGACGGCATAACCCACGACGCCTTGACCGATCGAGATGTCGTGCTTGCGTTGAATATTTTCGCGAAAGCGCAGAGAGAAGCGGTGTTGCAGCTTTTGTCCCGTCGAATCGAGCAGCAGAATACTGAACATCTGATAGTCGATCAATCGGTTCAGCAGTTCGGCGATGCGTTTCAGGAGCTCATCGAGATTGAGAATAGAGGTCAGCTCGCGGGCGATCTCATTCAGCAGTACCAGGGTGCGGGCTTGGCGGCTGGTGCGGGTGTAGAGACGGGCGTTCTCGATCCCCACGGCCATGCGGGAAGCGATCAACGTCAGCAGCCGTTTGTGTTCCTCGGTGAAGTAGTTTGGTTGTCTCGACTCGAGGTTCATCACTCCGATGAGTTGATTCTTCACAATTAAGGGCACGGCTAGCTCGGAGCGAACGTTGGCGGCGCCGGAGATGTAGCGTGGGTCTTCGGAAACGTCGCCCACCAAAACCGCTTGGCGGTTCAGGGCCGCTAGACCGGTTACACCTTCGCCAACCTTGACGCGAATGCGTTCGGCCACCTCCCGGGTATAGCCGACCTGAAACCGGATGCGCAATTCCTGAATCTTGTCGTTCAGCAAAAGAATGGCGAAGATTTCATAGTCGATGACTCTGCGCACCAGTTCGGCCACCCGGCGAAGCGTGGTGTCGAGGTCGAGCGTGGTGTTCACCACGTCGGCCACTTCCACCAGAAGGGCGTCTACGTTCGACTGAAGATCCGGCACTGGCTCCACGATTTCCACGCTAATATGATATCAGCCAGTGCTTTCCGGCTTGCTTCCGGGAAACTCAGGCCGGCCATGAGAGCTCAGCCTGCCCGGGGTACCACGCAAATATCCGGTAAATTTCGATACTTTTCGGCGTAGTCCAGCCCATAGCCCACTACGAATTCGTCGGGAATCTTGAAGCCCACGTACTCGGCTTCAATGGGCTGTTTCCTTCGGGAAGGCTTATCGAGCAGGGTTGCGATGCGCAAGGCCTTTGGCTGGTGCGCTAGTAGGATCTTCTTTAGATACGAAAGGGTTAGCCCGGTATCGAGGATGTCTTCCACTAGGATTACGTTGCGATCCTTCATCGACTGATCGACATCTTTCGTGAGCCGGACTTCTCCCGTGGAGTCCCACCCGCTGGTAAGCTCTTGCGCCGGGCTAGGACGATTTCCGTAGCTCGCAACACCGATGAAGTCGAAGGTAGCTTCCAATTGCACTTGCCGCGTCAGATCGCTGAGGAAGATGGCTGCACCCTTGAGCACGCCCACGAACATTACCGGTTGCGCCTGGAAGTCGCGAGTAATTTCGGCTGCCATGGCGGCTACACGTTGAGCGATCTGGTCGCGGGGTATGAGGATCTTGAGTTGGTTCACGAGGAACCATCTTAAACTAGATTAGACCGGCAACCGCATCCCAAGGAGGAGTGAGCCTCACCCAACAACGATTCCCGAATGATCCTTCTTTATTCCCGGTCTTTTCTCTAGTTTTCTGTGGGTTTTTCGATGTGGTCGATGATGAGCACCAGCGTGGGACCCTTTTGCGGTTCGAGTTTGAGGCCGAGTTGATCTTGCATCGCTGTCATAAGCGACGAGGGCGACTGTGTGTCGTCGAAGGATTGGTTCTCGGTTGCATTCGCTGATTGGTCGGCACCTCGCTTCCATTGCAGTTTGAAGTCGTAGTTGCCTTTCAGTCCGGTTTTATCGACGACAGCGACGCCGAGCTGGCGCGAGAGCTGGCGGGCAAAATCGGAAATGGAAACGCCTTGCGCGTCCATGCCGACGGCCTGCGCTTCTCCCATTTGCATGCGCATGAGGTGCGCCCCCTCGGGTCGGCCATCGGGTCCGACCTTGACGCGCTGCATGAAGACCTGATCACCTGCGCCAAGAGCAAACGGTGCGACAGGTTCACTGTCAAGGGATTGCGAGGGCTGGAGCTTCGATCCGCCTTCAGAGACCACGAGCGCATAACTCTCGAGCAAGCGGACCTCATTGTGCAGCGTCAGCTTGGCGCTATCGGCGAGGAGAGTTTGCAGCAGCTTCTGGACTTTGGTGCGGTCGGGCGGAAATGGGGGCTTTGTGGAATCGGAATTGTGGAGTTGGGCTAGGATGTCGAAGGTTGAGGAGTTGAGCCAGTCGGGGCCGCCAATGATCTGGTTCGACTGCACATCGTACGCTTCTTCGATTATGGAACGAAGCGTGACGTTGTTAGCGAAGAAGCTGTCGGACCCGAACATCACGCGCACCATGTGAGTCTTGGCGCCGGCCGAAGTGGGTGTTGGTGCGGATTCCGCACTGGGCGTGATGGATACGTTGTCGAATGTGGCCCTGCTTGCGTCTTCGTTCTGCGACGGCGCGCGTCCGGGAGTTGCTTGGGCTGCGCCGACGACGATCGGGGCGGCGATGGCGAGGGCTCCGGCGACGGCGAGGAGAAGTTTCTTTCTAAGATTGAGTCTGCATGCGACCTGTTCCGACATAATGTACACCATCCTTCTCTTGAGATCGGCTCCGGTGACTCCAGAAACAAACGCGAGCGGCGAGCTCACGCAGAATTCGCAGACTTTCAAAATACTTTCGGCATAGATGTGGCGTTCGCCGCCGAGTTCGAGAACGGCTTCGTCGCAGGCGCGTTCACGCTCTTCGATGAGGCGCGCGCCCATCCACCAGACGAGCGGGTGGAACCAGAAAATGGCTTCGACAATCATGTGAAGCGCGGCGGTGAGGTTGTCGCGCCGGCGAACGTGCCAGAGTTCGTGTGCGAGAATCGACTCCAGGTGCGGGTTTTCAAGGTGCGCGGAAATTCCTTTGGGCCAGACGAGAACCGGTCGCGCCACGCCGAAGATGCCGGGCTCGAGGGCAGAGGCAGAGAGAAGGAGATCGACGCGGCGGCGGATTCCGGTGATGCACTGCTGACGGCGTAGTGCCTCGGCTTCGCGGCCTTCGTCGAGTGGAACCGAACTGCAAATAGCGATGGAGACTTCTTGCCAGCGCAGCAGCCATATGAAGAAAACGATAAGGAATCCGCAGAGCCAGATGGCGAGGAGAATCACGGCCAGGTGAGTCAGGTTTAGCCATGCGATTGGCGCGGGCGAGAATGAGGGCGCAGGCGCTTGCGTAAAGGGCTGGCCGACTTGTTCGATGACCGAATATGTTGCGCCCGCAGTTGATGCTGGAATGTGCCACGAAAATCGATTTCCGATTGCGACGAGCCAAGAGAAGGGAACCAGAAACTTGAGCGACGCGATGAGCCAGAGTACGTAGCGGGCGCGGGCGTGGTTCTCGCGCAGCGTGAGGGTTAATAAGCCTGCGGCCACAGCGAAGAGGGTCGACTGCCAGAGATGATTGGCGAGAGCGGGCGCGATCGAGGTCCAGAGTGCCGAGTGAGTCATGGCTTGGGGTCCTTTCTCTGGGTGCGGTTGTTCTTTGGGTTTTCCAGTTTGCGCAGAGTCTTCTCGGCTTCCTTCACGTCGGCGAGCGTAAGTTTGCCGGACTCGATCAGGTGCGCCATGACCGGCTGTGAACGGCCTCCGAAGAGGGCGAGCAGATCGTCGATCAGGCGGCGTTGCGCGGCGGTACGCGAGATGGCTGGCTCGAAGATGTGAAAGTTGCCGACTTTTTTTACGCGGCGCACGGCCTTTTTCGCTTCCATGCGATACACGGTCGTTTGCACCGTGGTGTAGGCCGGTCGATCTTCCGCGGGGAACGCCTCCTGAATTTCGCGGATAGAGGCCTGGCCGCTGGTCCAGAGCGTTTCCATGATGCGAAGTTCGAGTTTGGCGAGCTTGGGATCGGGCATTTGGGAATAATCTCCTACCAACGTGGGCATTAGTACTACATATGTAGGTGATGTGTCAAGAGACTTTTCGGCGGAAGAAAGTTTCGGCTTGTTGGGCAAAAGTGCGACAGCGGCAAAAGCATTGGGGTCCCTCTTCGTCCGTGCTTCTATTCAGCAAGGCGCGAGAATCCGATTGTTACAGTTCCCGCTACATCACTTCATGGATGGCTTGTAGAATGATGTGCGCGGCAAGATTCATGCCTCGAAAGGAGCAAAATTGGCGCAGACAAAACACGCGAAACCCGAGTGGCGCATGGGCGGAATCACGGCCGGCCCGGTCGAAGATTATCTCTATTCTCTACTTCCGGCCCGTGACGAAGTGCTGACGGAGATCGAAGGGGAAGCTACGAAGAGGAACATTCCGATTGTCGGTCCGGCGGTTGGGCGGATCCTCCATCAACTGGCACGGATGAGCGGCGCCAAGACGGTCTTCGAGATGGGCTCGGCCATCGGCTATTCGACGATTTGGTGGGCACGTGCGGTCGGAAAGGACGGCCGGGTCTTCTTCACTGACGGTGACCGCAAGAATGCTGATGAGGCGCGCGGGTACTTTGACCGGGCCGGAGTAGCCGATCGCATCCGCGTCAATGTTGGCGATGCCCTGGAATTGCTTTCCGAGGAGAAACGAGAATTTGACATCATCTTCAACGATGTCGACAAGGAAGACTACCCTCGAGTCTTCCGCCTGGCGATTCCGCGGCTCCGGAAGGGTGGCCTGTTTGTTACCGACAACGTCCTATGGAGTGGAAAAATCGCGGACAACAAGCACGCCGATTCCACGACCAAAGCGATCCGCGAATTCAATCAAATGCTGTACAACTCGCCCAGCCTGTTCACCACCATTCTTCCCGTAAGGGACGGCGTAGCCGTAGCCATTAAGCAATGATCAGTCGATCTCGCGCGGGACGACCTCTAGAAGGCCAAACCGGATCCGAACAGGCTGTACAGGAGAATGCTTAGCACGATCGCAGTGAAGGTGATGTACATTCGATCGTGTTCGGCGGCAAATCCGAAGATCGCAACCATGACCCGCAGCACCGGGGTGGCGATCAGTAACACGAGGCCCAACTGGATAATCGCTCGCGCCTCGAGGGCGAGCGCTCCGTGCCCAATGCCCCCCAAGGTGCGGAGATCGGCGGGTTCGCCGCGAAATACGCGGTAGTCAGGATGAGTCCAGGCGCTCTCCTTCAAATAAAGCAATCCGCCGAGGAACACCACCACGGCAGAAACGATCACGCCGATGCGTAGAACTTGGCCGACAATCTCTTCGATCTTGCGATCTGACCAGTTTCGAAGCATTTAGATATGTCCGCTGATTCCTTCGTAGATCATCTGGGCGCCAAGCACCACGATGACCAGGCTGAAAAGCAGGCGCAAGACTTTGGTTTCCGCTTTGATCAGGATTCGCGCTCCCAACAGTGAGCCGTACAGCACTCCGAGCATCACCGGCATGGCGAGGCCCGGATCGATGTAGCCGCGGTTCAGGTAGATACCTGCACTCGCTGCGGCGGTGACTCCGATCATGAAATTGCTGGTGGTCGTCGAAACCTTGAACGGTAGTTTCATGGCCTGGTCCATGGCCAGCACCTTCAGTGCACCCGACCCGATCCCCAGCAATCCCGAAAGTGCTCCTGCGCCCAACATTATGCTGAAGCCCGCGGGGACGTTTTGCACGTTGTAGTGGCGCGATCCCCCCTCCTCGGAGGGAAAACTGCCATTCATCTTTAGCTTCGTCGCCAGTGGATCGGGAGGAAGATCCCGCTCCCAGCGAGTCCGTGGCTTACGCGACAGGTGGGCAGAATATAGCAGCACCAGGCCGAAAATGATGGCCAGAACTCGGGTCGGTACGACCGTGGCAAGAAACGCTCCACAAAGTGCACCCAAGGTCGTTGCGATTTCCAGAAACATTCCGATCCTGATATTGGAATACCCTTCTTTCACATAGGCTGCGGCCGCGCCCGAAGAGGTTGCGATCACCGAGACCAAAGACGCTCCGATCGCGTAACGCATGTCTACTTTGAAGAAGATGGTTAGCAGGGGAACCAGCACGACTCCACCGCCAAGACCGGTAAGCGATCCGAGCAAGCCGGCGGTGGAAGATCCGAGAACTAGCAGGAGCGTGAGTTCGACAACGTTCATGTAATCTCAGATGAAGAGTTTGCCACATTTGTTCGGCGGATAATCAGGGTGGAGTTAGCGTTTCGGGTTCTATGGCGGTCCACGGGTGACATTGCCATCCCCCGGCCGATTGCGGATCGCACGGATCCGTCCCTGGCGGTTCCCGCTTTCAAGTTGTATTCTCGGGGCGTGATGGGCCTGCCGGGCGAGAATCGGTCTCCAACATTAGGACTTATTCTCGGCCTGGTAATTACTCTGGCTGCCGTGGTTGCCTACTCCTGGTATATCAGCCGGCAGATTGCCAGCCTGCGCGCTCTACAGAATAACTTGCTCGATCGCGACCGACGAGATTCCCTTCAGCTGCTCCGTATCCAAAACGATCTGAACTCGTTGGCGGTAGCGATGCGCGACATGCTGGACAACGACGAGCCGTATCCGCTCGCCGCCTGGTCATCACAATTTCAGCGCATCCGCGCCGATCTTGAGGATGCGCTGCGCAAAGAGGAGCAGGCAGCGGTCGCAGCCCGCACGCCCGATCAACGTGAGTATCTGAGCAGTTCGGTGGCGCAGTTTTGGGATGCCTCGGAACGCATCTTTGAGCTGGCGAGAAACGGAAGGGAACAGGAGGCGCGGACTCAGATTCGGCTTTCGCTCGAAGCCCGCCAGGCAGCCTTGAGCACGGCGGTCGCCAGGTTCTTGGTCGAAAACAACGAGAGAGAAGAGCAGGCAACGGCTCACATTGCGGCGATCTACAACCGCGTCGAACATCAGGTCTACCTATTTCTTGCCGCAACACTGGTGGCGATCCTGGTGGCGGGACTTTACCTGATCCGCTCGAATCGGAAGCTCTTCGCGCAACTAGCCTCTCTCTCCGATCAACGCCGTGAACTGGCACAAAAGCTCATTTCTACCCAAGAATCGACTCTACGGTACATCTCGCGGGAGCTGCACGACGAGTTTGGCCAAGTGCTAACGGCGATCGGTTCAATGCTGACTCGGGTGCGAAAAGATGTGCCGGATGGTTCGCCGCTTGGCGAAGAGTTGCACGAGATCCGAGACATCGCTCAGAACACCTTGGACCGAGTGCGTACACTCTCGCAGGCGTTGCACCCGGTCATGCTGGACGAAGCAGGGCTAGAGAGCACCCTCGATTGGTATCTGCCCGTGGTTGAGAGACAAGCTGGCATTACAATACGTTACGACAAGCCTGCGAATCCGATTACCATCGATGGCGACGGGGCCATTCACATTTATCGCGTGCTGCAAGAGGCTCTGAACAATGTCGCGCGGCACTCGGGAGCGAAGGAAGCTTGGGTGCGGATCCGCTGTTCGACCGCGGAGTGGGAATTTGAGGTCGAGGATCACGGCGCCGGCTTCGCGCCCCAGGGAGTAAAGCAAGGCATGGGATTGGTAGCCATGCGCGAACGCGCCGAGTTGTTGGGCGGACGGCTGGAGTGGTTGAAGCCCGAACCGGGGGGGACGTTGGTTCGATTAAGTGTTCCGCGAGAGAAGTTGGGTAGGCATGCCGACTAAGATTTCCGTGCTGTTGGTGGACGATCATGCTTTGGTTCGTCGCGGCTTCCGTCGCCTCTTGGAGGACGAGCCGGACATGGAGGTTGTCGGAGAAGCGAGCGACGGAATGGAGGCAGTCCGGCTGGCCGAAGAACTCCATCCCAGAGTTATCGTGATGGATTGTGCCCTGCCGAACAGGAATGGGCTCGATGCCACCCGAGAGATTCTGCGCAAGCTTCCCGAGACACTGGTGCTGATGCTCAGCATGCACCCGGAAGGGACCTGGGTACGGCAATCCTTGGATGCGGGCGCGCGCGGCTACATCTTGAAGAATGCCGTGGACTTGGAATTGGGAGCGGCGATTCGCCGCGTCGCGGCCGGAGAACTGGTGCTCGATCCTCAGGTGGAGAGTCCGAGGCCGTTAAAAGGCGAGCGCCATACCCTGACCCGGAGGGAACTCGAAATTCTGCAAATGATTGCCCAAGGCAAGTCCAATAAGGAGATTGCTGCCGACCTGTCTTTGAGCGCAAATACGGTTGCCGTACACCGAGCAAACATCATGGATGCGTTGGGCATTCACAAGACAGCGGAACTGGTGGTCTACGCGATTCGCAACGGGCTGGTCAATCTTCCGTGAAACGTCGTTCCTTCCTCCGGGGGGTCGGCCTGGCATGGTTCGCGGGTTTCTCTGCCTTCGAAGAATTCGTGGCATCTCGATCGCTGCCAGCGTCGCCGAGCTTTCGCCTGGTCGATGTCACAGCGGTAGCCGGAATTCATTTCCGTCACAATAGCGGTGCCTATGGAGGCAAGTTGTTGCCTGAGACGCTGGGTTCAGGCTGTGCCTTTCTGGACTACGACCAGGATGGCTGGCAAGACATTTTGCTGGTCAATGGAATGGATTGGCCTGGGCACAAGCGGGTGCGCACCACCTTGCAGCTTTACCGTAACAACCGCAATGGCACCTTTACCGACATCACTCGCCGTGCCGGCCTCGACGTCGAGATGTATGGAATGGGCGTCGCCGTCGGTGACTACAACAACGATGGCTATCCCGATATTCTCATCACCTGTGTTGGACAGAATCGTCTTTTCCGCAACACCGGGAAAGGAAGCTTCATCGACGTGACCAAGGCCAGTGGCTTGTCTGGGCGCCAAGCTTTCAGCACGTCCGCGCTGTGGCTCGATTTTGACCGCGACGGCCTGCTGGATTTGTTCGTTTGCAATTATGTGAAGTGGTCCAAGGAGCACGACGTCTTCTGCAGCTTGGATGGAACGCACAAAGCATATTGCACTCCTGAAGCCTATCGGGGCGAGACCTGTTGGCTGTTTCACAACCGAGGCGACGGCACTTTCGAAGACGTGACCGCCAGCAGCGGAATCTTCGATAGCAGTTCGAAATCGCTGGGCGCGGCGATGCTCGATTATGACCAAGACGGCTGGCCTGACGTACTGGTTGCGAACGACACCCAGCCGAACAAGCTTTATCGCAACCAGCGGAATGGCTCCTTCAAAGATGTTGGCGTAGAAACCGGCATTGCATTCAGCGCCGAAGGCAAGGCGCGAGCCGGAATGGGAGTCGATGTGGCCGACTTTGAGAATTCGGGTCACGCCGGGGTTGCGATCACCAATTTCGATGATGAGATGATTGGGCTCTATCGAGCTGTCGGTACTGTTTACCTGGACGTGGCCACCCAGAGCGGTGTGGGGTTGCCATCGAAGGACAAACTTGGATTCGGCTGTGTGTTTCTCGACGCAAACCTGGATGGAGAGCTCGATTTAGTGGCGGTCAACGGGCACATTGACGAAACCGTTCGCAATGTTCGCCACGTGGGGTATGCTCAACCGCCGCAACTGTTCCTCAACGCGGGCCGGGGAATCTTTCGCGACGCGAGTGACGACGTGGGACCCGATTTCAAACAACCTCGCGTGGGTCGTGGTGTGGCCTATGGCGACTTCGACCGCGATGGCGATGTCGACCTCCTCCTGACCACCAACAACGGCTCTGCAGTTTTGTTCCGCAATGACCAGCTTAGTGGTAATCACAGTCTTCGCGTACGCTTGACCGGCACGAAATCCAATCGCGATGCCATCGGGGCTTCGGTCCAGGTCTTACAAGGCCAGTCCAGTCAATCCCGCATGGTACGAAGTGGCTCGAGTTATTTGTCTCAATCTGAGTTGCCTTTGACATTTGGTTTGGGAAAGTCCGACCGAGTGGATCGCCTGGTGATCTATTGGCCGAGCGGAACGACCGAGGAGTACAAAGACTTGACGGCTGGGCGGATGTACGCTTGCGTGGAGGGCAAAGGGATCACCGCGCTGAATGGTTTTTGAAGGTCAGCTCGGCTGGGAACGCACTTCTTGGAGCTAAACCGACAAGAAAGGAGGAAAGGTTAGGCGACAGGAAGCGTGAAATGGAATACCGACCCGTGTCCCAGCTGGCTGGTGACTCCAATCTTGCCGCCGTGAGCTTCCACGATCGCTTTGGCGATGGCCAGTCCCATGCCAGTGCCTTGTACCTGCAGCCTCTGATTGCGCCCGCGATAGAACTTCTCGAAGATCAAGGTCTGCTCGAAATCGTCGATTCCGGGCCCGTGGTCGGCAATGCTCGTCATCACCATCCGATTCCTGACTTCGCCGGTTATTTGAATCGGGGACTCGGGTGGAGAGTACTTGGCTGCATTATCGAGGAGTTGCGCAACCACCTCGGAAATGCGACCCACGTCGACCCGGACCGGAGGTAAGTCGTCGGGCCAGCAAACATTCAGCGGATGATTTCCCAAGGTGGTCCGGGATCGTTCGATGGCGTCCTCCACAGCGTCCTGAATACGATGGGAGCCCAGGTGCAGTTCGACTTGTTGCGCTTCCAGCTGAGCCATCTCGGCGGCCTCCCCCACCAGATGGTTCAGGCGGTCGCTCTCTTCATTGATGACGGTGAGCAACTCGAGGCGCTGAGTCGGGTCGAGATCCGGAGCGGAAAGCAGCGAAGTAACGGAGGCCTTGATTGCGGTTAACGGTGTCCGGAATTCATGGGTAACGGAATCGAGCAGCGCAGAACGCAGCTGCTCGCTTTCCCGCGCGGCTTCCGCTTTGCTGAGCTTTTCGACGGCCCCGGCACGCTCGATGGCGATGGCGATCAGGCTGCTCATCGCTTCCAGCGTCTCGCGCGAGAGCTGTGCTCCCGAGAGTCCCATGCTGCCCACCACCCGCACTCCCATGCGCAGGGGCATAAATATGATTCGGCGCTCGGCATCGAGCTTCGGCTCTCCCCGCATGGCGGTTAGCTCCAGGTCATGTCGATCGAGGATATCGCGGGCGGGGTTGGAGCGGTAAATGTCGGGTCGGCTGGACACCAGAACGGCAGCGGTTCCGACCCCAAAACTATCTACGATAAAAGTAGGGATGACGTTGAGCAACTCAGCGACATTGTCGCTCGCCAAGAGTTGCTGGCTGAACTTGTACAGGCGTTCGGCCTCGTGCCTGCGCTCGTTGGCACGTTGGGCTTCGCGGCGGGCGCGTTCACCCAGTTCGCTGGCGATAATCCCGGTCACCAGAAACGCTGCCAGCGCTACCCAGTTTTGGGGATCGGCAATCGTCAGAGTTCCGATCGGCGGCAGAAAGTAGTAATTGAAGGCCAGAGTGGCCAGCAACGACATGAAAACGGCGGGCTGTAACCCCCAATTTGCGGAGACAACGAGTACCCCAACCAAAAAGCTAAGGGCCGCAGTGGTCGCATTTACGTGCATCAGTTTGTAATCGACGAGAACGATCCCCGCCACCACAGCTGCCGCCCAAATGCAGCGCACGACCGACCTAAGGCCTCGCTTTGTCACGACGCGATTGTAGCCGACATCGACAATTTTGGCTTTCTCCATGAAAATAGCGGCAATGCCCCAAGCGCCCGAGGCACGATGGGAAAGGGCTACATCCTTCCTGCAGAGAAGGACCATGAAGACCCCTGGGGTTGGCCAGAACCTTATCTCAAGCGACGCCTTGTGTCTACAGAATGAGTGTGCCCGAACATTCCCCCGGTTCTTCAGAAAGCGTGCCCATGACTGATCGTCGTCGCATTCTGGTAGTGGATGACGAGCCGCAGATCACGCGTGTCTTACGCACCAGTCTCTCGAGCCAGCGCTACGACGTCCGTGTGGCCAATGATGGCGAGACGGCGCTCGAAATCATGAAAGACTGGATGCCGGATCTGGTGATCACGGATCTTGCTATGCCGAACATGGACGGTTTGGAGTTGTGCCGTCGCTTGCGGGCTTCGATGCAGATTCCGATCATCGTGCTCTCGGTTCGCGGGGAAGAACGAACCAAGGTCCAAGCCCTTGACGCCGGGGCCGACGACTATGTCACCAAACCTTTCGGAATCGAGGAGTTGCTGGCTCGGGTGCGGGCGAATCTGCGTCGCGTAAGGCCGGCCGAACCGGAGCCTGCGGCCCTAATCGAGATCGGCGATTTCCGTATCGATTTCGCCGCTCATAAGATCACGGTTGCGCGGCGCGAAGTTCACCTAACCCCCAAAGAATTTGAGCTGCTTGTATATCTTGCACGCCATGCAGGCAAGGTCGTAACCCATCGCGCTCTGCTCGGTGCAATCTGGGGTGGTCACAGCACGGAGCAGGTCGAGTATCTGCGGGTGTTTGTGGGCCAATTGCGCAAGAAGCTCGAACCCGAGGCTGCTTCTCCCAGATATATCGTGACCGAACCCTGGGTAGGGTATCGATTCGAGCCAGGAAAATAAGCGATTGCACTCGTCTAGGCTATTGCCGGCATCTTCGCGGCGCACTCCAGAAGCTCAGCGCGACGGTCTCAACCGCGAAAGCCGGTGAAGCGGCCAGAGTGCTAAACTCGCGGTGTGGCGGCTATCATTCACCTGGAGTGTACGAAATGCGGTGCCCAAATCACCTCCCAGGAACCGCAAACTGTATGCCGTAACGACGGGGGAGTCCTCTTCGCCCGTTATGACCTAAACGCGCTCAAGCCTGCCTTCACTCCCGACAAATTGTACGGACGTGTGGCCACGATGTGGCGCTATGCGGAAGTTTTGCCGGAGGCAACACCGGTTTCACTCGGCGAAGGCTTTACCCCCATGCTGCCTAGCCGCGAGTATGCGAATGTTTACATCAAAGACGAAGGGCAAAATCCTACCGGTTCATTCAAGGCGCGGGGTCTCTCGGCCGCCGTGACCATGGCCAGAGCATATGGACTGAAAGAGCTGGCCATCCCTTCTGCTGGAAACGCGGCCAGTGCTCTTGCCGCCTACAGCGCGGCTGCCGGACTTAGAGCCCATATCTTCATGCCCAGGGACGTTCCTCTTGCCAACCGCGTAGAGTGTCAGAGTTATGGTGCGCACGTCACCTTAGTGGACGGGCTGATCAGTGATTGCGCTCGCTTGGTCGCAGAGCGGTCGCAGAAAGAGGGCTGGTTCGATGTTTCCACACTGAAGGAACCATTTCGTCTCGAGGGCAAGAAGACCATGGGCTACGAAGTGGTGGAACAATTTGGAGGTCGCGTGCCCCAAGGCATCATCTACCCCACGGGTGGCGGCGTCGGTCTGATCGGAATGGGGAAGGCCTTTGATGAGATGCAGCAACTCGGATGGATCGGGCCGGAGCGTCCGCATATGGTGGCGGTGCAGGCGGCGGGTTGTGCTCCGGTGGTGAAGGCCTGGGACGAAGGCAAGACGGCTACGGAGCCCTGGCGCGACGCGTCCACTCTAGCGGCAGGCTTGCGTGTGCCTTCCGCCTACGGTGACTATCTGATTCTCGAACTATTGAACCGAACCGGTGGAGTTGCCTTGGCGGTAACCGACCAAGAAATCATGGAGGCGCTCGAGCACTGGGCCCGGCTAGAAGGGCTCTTCGCTGCCCCGGAAGGTGCTGCAGCGCTCGCCGCCTATCGTAAACTGCGAGCCAGCGGGTTCTTTGCTGCCGACGACACGGTGCTGCTCTTCAATACCGGCTCAGGCCTGAAGTATTTAGACGTTATGGAGGCGACGAAGCAGCCGGTCAAAGCGCCTGTAACCGCCTCACGACAGATTGGTGGAATCATCGGACCATACTAGGTCTGGCAGTCCGTCGGACGATTCGGTCACGGGAGCATGCCGGGCAGCGAACGACCGATCGAGGCCCGCAACATCCCTCTATGAACGAACGCCTTTATTACCACGATTCGTTTCTTTACGAGTTTGATGCGAATCTTGTCGAGATCACGTCGGTAGATTCGCGTCCGGCGTTGATTTTGGATCGTACTGCGTTTTACCCCACCAGCGGTGGACAGGTTTTTGATACGGGATGGCTGGGGGCCGCCGATCGAAGCGAAAGCGAGCGTCTGAGGGTTGTCGAGGTTGCCGAGGACGATGATGGCCGGATCCTGCATTTCGTTGCGCAGCGACCGGCATTCGGTCCGGGCACGCCCATGCTTGGACTAATCGACAAAGAGCGCCGGCGCGACCACATGCAGCAGCACTCCGGGCAGCATGTTCTATCGGCAGCCTTCGTCCGGCTTTTTGACATGCCGACGGTTTCCTTTCACATGGGCGGGGAATCTTCCTCGATTGACTTGGATACAAAGAACCTTGCCCCGGAGCAACTCCGGGATGCCGAAACCTTGGCCAATGATATCGTTCTGGAGAATCGTCGGGTCGATATTTGTTTTGTCACGCAGGAAGAGGCGCAAACAATGGGGTTGAGGAAGA
This sequence comes from Terriglobales bacterium, assembly GCA_035501575.1. Lineage (GTDB taxonomy): Bacteria > Acidobacteriota > Terriglobia > Terriglobales > Acidobacteriaceae > JAFAGX01. The sequence continues at coordinate 28,225 of DATJVZ010000207.1, forward strand.
TCCCATCCGGGAAGCAGGGAAAACTGCGCCTCATTGATATCCATGATTTTGATTTGACGGGGTGCGGCGGAACCCACGTCGCCAGTACCGGACAAATTGGGTGCATCCTGCTGCGGAAGCTCGAGAGGGTTCGAGAAGGATCCCGCGTCGAGTTTGTGTGCGGAACGAGGGCGTTAGCTATGGCACGGCGGGATTACGCGGCGTTGGTGGAATCCGCGGCTTTGTGCTCGGCCCAGATATGGGATCTTCCTCAGCAAGTCCGCCGGTTGCAAGAAGATGCACGCATGTCCCGAAAAGCCAACCAACTTCTGGTTGGGGAGCTGGCAGACCTTTGGGGTGCTCGACTCCTGGCAGAACGACCGCCGCAGGACGGCACCATTCTGATTGTTCGGACCTTTCCGGACCAGGACTTGGGCTTCATCAAGCTTCTTGCGCAAAGACTGACGAGGCAGACCCCCGGAGTCGTTGCTTTGCTGGGAAGCACGCGGGAAGCGCCTTCCCTGGTCTTTGCTCAATCCACCGGGCAGCCGTTCGATATGGGTGCGCTGATGAAGGAGGTGCTTTCTCGCTTGGGGGGACGTGGCGGCGGCAGCAAGGAGATGGCCCAGGGCGGTCCGGCACGGATTGAGGACCTCGAGCAAGTGCTTCTGGAGGTCGCAGCCAGACTGCGCGACCAACAACCCCGCACTCCGGGTGGATAAATATACTGCGTTTCGGCCGCTAATGCCTTGTACTCCTGTGGCTCGCGCGGGAATGGGCCCTGTTCGAGGCCTCGTAGGGTCTCTCTGTCGCCTCGTCATCCACCACGTGCACAGGGACCAGTCTCACGAAAGCTGCAGCGGGCGAAACATCGGATTCGTGCTACATTTTCCTCAACGGACCTCATGGAACAGCGCCTCATCCTTATCAATCTGCTGATTAAGCTCGGCGTAGCTGCGGCCGTGGCCAGCATCCTGGTCCGTTCCGTCGAATTCAAGTCTTTGCTCTTCCGGGAGGAGCGTTCCCTGCGGCAGAAGATCTACCTGGTGCTTTGGATCGCCGGGCCTCTGGCTGTAGGAGTATGGTTTCGCCTTATCGCACCCAGCTTTCTGGCCGGTGATCTTTCCTTTGAAACCGCCATACTGCTCGGAGTCATTGGCGGGCGCCTCACGGGTGTTCTCGGCGCATGCGTGGTGGCGTTACCGTCTTTGCTGTATGGCGAATGGGCGACCCTGCCCTTTGCTATCGTCTGCGGACTCCTGGCCGGCCAACTCCGCGATGTGGCTCCGAATCGCGAGGATATTTGGTCCTTCTCTCCGTTCATTGACCTGAGTATTTATCGCATGATCCGGCGCAATCTGCCAGCGCCAAGGCGCTTTGACTGGCAAGTGTGGTTCTTCGTCACCATTGTGGCGCTGCGTTTCGTGCACACCGAAGTGTCTCGATTCCTGCCCCATGCGACGTTTAGCCTGGAAAGCCCAAAGCTGTGGGTGGAAGCGCTGATCTACGCCGCCTCCATCACCGTGATTGGCACGGCGCTGAAGATCTGGAATAGCGTACGCATTCAGATCAAGCTCGAAGAACAGGAGCGCCTGCTGTTGAGCGCCCGAATGGAGGCCCTGCAAAATCAGATCAACCCGCATTTTTTGTTCAATACCTTGAACTCCGTGTCGTCTCTGGTACGCTTCGATCCGGACTCTGCCCGTGAGCTGATTATCAAGCTGGCCACGATTCTTCGGCGTCTGCTCAACAGCAGCGACGCCTTTGTGCCGCTGCGGGAGGAACTGGAATTCATCGACAACTACCTTGATATCGAAGTGGTGCGCTTCGGACCTGACAAGCTGCAGGTGGTAAAAGAGCTCGAATCAACCTCTCTCGACGCAATGGTGCCGAGCATGCTGCTCCAGCCGCTGGTCGAGAACTCCATCAAACACGGACTGGCTTCTAAGATTGAGGGTGGGAGAATTTTTCTCCGTAGCAGACTGACCGATTCCAGATTGATCATCGAAGTCGAGGACAACGGCGTCGGCATGGGGGCTGCGAGCCTGTTAGAAAAACCGACGGGATTGGGGGGAACCGGTATCGGTCTGGCCAATGTTGCCGAGCGGCTCAAAGTGCTGTATGGCGATACGGCCCGTATGACCATCGACAGCAACCAGGGGAAGGGAACTCTGATTCGTTTACGGTTGCCGGTTTTACAGAGCGAGGGTTTGATTCTAGCGGGGATTTATCAAAAAGTGCCGTAGGTCAGTCGTCAGAGACGACCCGAACTGATGAGGACCCGGTTGGAAATCTGCGTGATTGACCAGTCATTGTTGAAAGGCAATTGCCAGGCAGGAATCACGAAGAGCGTTCGAGCGTCCGGCGATAGAACTCTTCATACTGAGGAATGATCTTGGAAGCGCAAAACCTGGATTGTGCGACTCCTCGACAGGCCTTCGCCATCTGTTGCAAGCGACTGCTGTCGGTCAGCAACTCAACCGCGTAGCGCGCCATTGTGTCCACGTCCCCCACATCGGCGAGATAACCGCTCTTGCCATGCTCAATCACTTCGGGAACCCCTCCCACCCGGGTAGCGATCGGCACGACCTCGCAGGCCATGCCTTCGAGGGCAGCGAGTCCAAAAGATTCGAGTTCGCTCGGCATAAGCAATATATCTGCGAGAGCCAGCTTCTCGCTTACTTGATCCTGCTTGCCGAGAAAGATGACATCGTTGTGGATCCCCTTTTGCACTGCCAGCCATTCGGCGCGCGAGCGGTCGGGACCATCGCCGATCAGCAAGAGCTTGGCGGGTACTTTCTTGCGGACCCGTTCCAAAATTTCAATCGTGTCCGTCACCCGCTTGACGGGTCGAAAATTCGAAAGATGTACCAGGATGCGCTCGTTTTCGTGGGCGTACTCCAGGCGCTGTTCAGGCGACGCCATATCGCGGGAATAGGTCTCGCAATTTACGAAGTTGTAAATCACTTGGATGTTGTTCCGCACGTCGAACTCACGCCGCGTCCGTTCCTGTAGGTACTTGGAGACCGCGGTTACGCCATCGCTCTGTTCGATGGAGAAGCGCGTAATGGGCAAGTACGATCGGTCCAGACCAACCAGGGTAATGTCTGTCCCGTGCAGCGTCGTGACGAATGGCAGGCGTTGGCCTTTCGGCTTGGCTGCCAACATTTGACGCGCCAAAAGCGCGCTCACCGAATGCGGAATGGCGTAGTGCACGTGCAGAAGATCGAGGCCATAGAGCTCGGAGACTTCCGCCATGCGCGTGGCCAGCGCCAGATCGTAAGGCGGATAATCGAACAGGGGATAACGGGAAACGTCGACCTCGTGATAATGGATGTTGGCATGCAATTCGGTGAGTCGGATGGGCTGGGCATAGGAAATAAAATGAACTTCGTGCCCACGATGGGCCAATTCCAAGCCGAGCTCAGTAGCAACCACCCCGCTGCCACCGTACGTCGGATAGCAGGTAATCCCGATTTTCATGTCGGTCCTTCCCACGCGGGCGGCGTGGCGGATTCATTGATTCGATGGTAACCGGGTGGTTGGGATTCAGATTTGTATAAGCGGGCGGCGGGTGTCAGGGTACCCCATTAGGGCAAGGCAGAGGGGCTAGGGCTGCCAAGATCAATCTCGAGGAACATGCTATTCCGAGCTGGCACCCTTCGCTGCTTCCCCGGTGACGCTGTCATCGAGTTTATCGAGATGAGCCTGCAGCCATTCCTGGACTGCGTTATCTAACGCCATGAACTCGATGCCCATACCCACTCCCGGATCGCTGGTGCGTACTTCCCCGACGGTTTGGATCTTCTCCGAGTCAACCCAAAATACCAGAGTTACTTTCGTTCCCGTCGATAAGGGATACAAAGTTTCAACATAACAACCCCTGCCGCCGATGTCGGTGGCATTGGTGTGAATGTGGGAGCGGCGGGAATCTTGGAAGCCGATTTCGATGGGAAACAAGACCTTGTGTCTTTGGAAACGGCGCTTGTTTCCGCCAGCCGCGACGGGATAGTCGCCCGAGGTAGCCATGCCCTCCCAAGGAGTCCTTTGATTAGCTAATATCTGCACGCCGGCATCGAACGTTCCCGGTAGCAGGGCATCCTTTAGCCAAACTATTTTGAAGCGAGACTTTCTCTCGTTGTACTGGATCCCGATGATTTCGCCCGTCTTGAGTTGATGGCGAATTCCGGTCACCAGTGCGCCCTCGGCGCTGAGGTTGTCAGCGCTGGCGTTTTGAAAGAAGGGCCGTCCGTCTGCATCCATGCCCCACACCCGCACGATGATGGGTGCCTCTACGCGATTGTCTCTGTTGTCCATTGATGGAAGCGCCTTATCAACCTTGCAGCGCCTATCATACCTTCCTAGCGGTGTCCGGCCGAGGTTACTAACGTAAGTATCGACAGACCGGGAGGCACTGTCCATGTGGCGTATTGGGTGCCCAGATGCAGCCGGTATGTTCCGTTTGCGAAGGTGAATTCCCTCACCGGTTGCTCAAAGCAGATTGCGATAGGAAATCAGCTCAATTCCATCACGCGCCAGAGATTCGCGGGTCTCCGCGGAGGCTAGCAGGCGCAGTTCGATTTCGCGTGAATGCCGAAGCCTGGTTCTGACCCGCCTGAGGTCGGCATCGTTGTACCCCGGATGGGTAACAAACTCCCAGGTTCCTTCAGGGATGTTTTCGAGGACTAAGCGGAACAACGGCTCGTCGAGCACGCCGGTGCCAGCAATGCCCAGGCTACCATTGGGTGTAATTATCCCTTCGGCTTGGACAGCGCGGCAAAACTTGCTGGCCAGAGCATTCAACACCGCAACCTCGCCCCACCGTTTCCATAGCTTGGGCCGTCCGGCGATGAGGGAGAATGCGATCCGGCCAACTGGATTGCGGATGGCCGATACGCCGCAGGCTTTCGCCGCCCGCAACAGGGGACGCAAAATCTGGGGCAGTGCGTGGAGGTGCTTGTGAGTATCGATATGGGAGACGGGAATGTTTGCCGCTTGCAGTTTGGAAATCTGCGCGATCGCCTCGCGTTCGACCTCCTCCGGGTTGAGCCGGCCACGAATGGCGCGCGCCGCGAAACTGCTTAGATTCCTTTCAAATTCTCCCTGCCGTCCCCCATCGAGGAGAGAAGGAATCTCCGCCCCAGGCAACACCGGCCAGCCATCCACCAGCACGATGTGACAACCCAGGTCAAAGCTTGGCGCCGATCTTGCCAGTTGAACAGCATGATCAAAGGCGGAAGCGTTAGCCATCAATGTGGCCGAAGTCACGATTCCTCGAGTGTGAGCTTCAAGAATGGCGCGGTTCACGCCGGGGGTTAGGCCAAAATCGTCCGCATTGACGATCAAACGCCGCACGGGTCATTGTAACGAGCTTTCGGCAGAGAGTTAATCAGCATTCCGTTATCCCCCTAGCGGCTTCGATTTCGATCGAACGAACCCGCAATTCGTTCGCCCATCAAGCAGCATCAGGAGAGACAGCCGAAAGCCCAGTCCTGGTGCAAAAGGGAACTTCGCCGGGGGAGTCCAGACCTCGCAGCTGGCGCACGGCGGGGAGGCGGGAAGGCGGGGAAATCCAAATTCCTCATGATTTGGATTCCGGGTACGTTATTCAGTAAACCGGTACACTCTTGAAAAAACCTCAAAATTTGGATTATAGTCCGTGTCACAAGAAAAGAAGGTAGGTGAGCGGATATGCGAAAATCTCAGGCCGAGAATCATGCTCGCTCTTCCCTAGATGGCTTTCCGGTACCGCGAGTCCATTCTTCTCTGAATACCGGTTCCTGCCTCCCATTGGCCCTCCTGCTTTTCCTGCTTTCAGCCGTGGCGGGGGCGGACATAAACGGAAGTATTGCGGGTATCGTGACCGACCCCAGCGGAGCCGTGATCCCCAACGTTGCCGTGACCACGATGAACAGGGACACGGCTGTGGAACAGACGGTTCGAACCAATAGTGCTGGCTTCTACTCGTTTCCGGAACTTCCGGTCGGCACCTACGATGTGGTGATCGACCAACCGGGGTTTAAAGAGTTTCGGCAAAGCGGGTTGGTAATTCACAACAACTCAGCCCTGCGAGTCGATGCCAAACTGCAGGTGGGAGAGACCAAGCAGAGCATCACGGTCTTGAGCTCATCGGTCCAGGTGGAGACGATGAGCACGCAAATGGGGGAAGTGATCACCGGCTCCTCCATGACGGCGATGCCCTTAAACGGACGATCGTACACGGATCTCCTGGCCCTGCAGCCGGGTGTGGTGCCGATCAACACGAGCGAGTACCAATCCTTTGCTCCCTCGGGCGAGTTGAATCCAGGCAATTTGTCGATGAGCGGAATGCGGGAATCGGCCAACGGGTTCATGGTGAATGGTGGCAATGTGCAAGAGGAAGGGCAGATGGGAACTCAGGTCATTCCCGATCTCGATTCCATCGCGGAATTTCGCATCCTCACCAACAATTTCGATGCCGAATACGGCAATTACATGGGCGGCCAAGTGAACGTGATCACGAAATCAGGAACGAACCAATTCCATGGTGACGCCTTCGAGTTTCTGCGGTTTCCCAATTTGGATGCCCGCAATTATTATTCCGTCACCCGGGCCACCCTTCACCGGAACCAGTTCGGAGGCACGTTCGGAGGGCCAATCCGCCGGGACAAGATCTTCCTCTTTGCAGACTATCAAGGAACCCGCGAAGTGGCCGGTCAGGACACAGGCGAAATTCCTGTTCCTTCGGCGGCGGATCGAACCGGCAACCTGGCGGACGTCGCCGATACTCTGACCGGCACGGTGAGCGGCCCGGCTTGGGCTCAAACTCTTTCGAAACAGCTGGGCAAACTCGTCACCCTAGGCGAGCCTTACTATTTCAGCGGCTGTCCGAGCTCGCAGTGCGTATTCCCCAATGCGGTGATTCCCGCCGCAGCCATGTCGGTTCCGTCCACGCGCTTGCTGCAAATGGGCGTCATTCCGCCGGCCAATGTGCCGAATACCAACTTCTATTCCTCCGCTGCCTACAATCAGACGATTCGCGACGATAAATTCAGTGTTCGCGTCGATGCCAACACGAAGTTGGGCACGCTCTCTGCCTACTACTTTTACGATAATTACAATCTTCTGAGCCCGTTTTTGAGCTCTAATTTGCCGGGATATGCGACCTCAACCCTGGGTGGTGCCCAGCAGGCCAACTTCGGCGACGTCAAAACCTTCTCCTCTACGTTGGTCAACGAATTTCGGATCAACTACACGCGCGGTGTGAACAATCCCGCGCCCGTAGGCGGTGTCAACCCGGCGCTGACGCCCGCCTCTTTGGGATTTGCTCCGCCGTCCGAAGGCGGCCTTGCTCCCCAAGATCTGTCCATGCTGGGTGTTCCGAACGTCGTAACGAATGAGCTTTCGTTTGGTGTCAATCCCTTCACCGAAGTGCAGTACAACAACACCTACCAGATTCTCGATAATTTCACCAAGGTTCTAGGCACTCACACCCTCAAGTTTGGAGGCAACGTCCATCTCAGCCAAATCACGATTTACGATCACGGTGCCCCTAACGGAACGTTTTACTTTGACGGAAATGAAACCGGGAACGACTTTGCGGACTATCTCATTGGCGCTGTGGCGACGAGTGGATTTAACCAAGGCGTTCAGGTTCCGATGCACACCACCACTCGCTACTACGGCGTGTACGGAGAAGATAGCTGGAGAGCCCGGCATGACCTGATTCTGAACTTCGGGCTACGCTGGGAAGTCACGAGTCCATGGTATGAAAAGCACAACCAGATTGAAACCATCGTGCCGGGTGAGCAGTCGGTCGTGTTCCCGGGCGCGCCCGAGGGTTGGGTGTTCCCAGGCGATCCGAATATTCCAAGAACGCTCGGCCCGACGCGATATACGAACTTCGGTCCGCGAATTGGCCTGGCCTATTCGCCCAGCGGCAACGGCAGCATCACCAGGTTTCTCTTTGGGGCACCAGGGCAAAGCAGCATTCGTGCCGGCTTCGGGATGTTCTACACCGCCTTCGAGGATGCCACCAGCTTCAACGAGGTCGGCGATGCTCCCTATGGCTACTACTATGTCAACCCCTCATCTTCGTTGTTTGCCGCTCCTTTTGTGGATCTAGGAGATGGCATCAATCAGGGTCAACGCTTTCCGGTTGCATTTCCTCCTCAAAATGTGGGGCCAAATAACCCTGACAACACCGTCAATTGGTCCCAGTTCCTGCCCATCGGGAGTTCTCCGGGTTTTTATTACAAGAATCACGTTCCTTACTCGGAAGACTACATGTTGTCCTTCCAGCGGCAGTTGGGCGTGAACACCGTGCTCAGCATGAGCTATGTGGGGACCCAGGGGCATCGCCTGCTCGGTGCTTTGGAGACAAACGTCGGAAGTCCGTCCCTCTGTCTGTTCTTGAGCAATCCTGCCGTCCTGAATCCTCTGAGTACCCCATGCGGTCCGGGCGGTGAAGACACGATGTACGTGCTGGCCAAAGGTGTGGCTCCTCCGCAAGGATCATTCGCTTTCACCGGTACCCTCGCCAATGACGTTTGTCCATCAGGGAGCACATGCATTTCGGGCACGCGCACGGTTATCAATCCTGCCTTCCTGGGCAGCAATGCCTGGTTCATCGCCATCGCCAATTCCGGTTACAACGCCCTGGAAGTAAGCCTCAAGCACTCGAGTAAGAGGGTATCGATTCTAGCGGCCTATACCTACAGCAAGGCCATGGATAATGCCTCCAGTTGGGGGCCTGGCGTGGGCGATGCCACGGAGGAGATCAATCCCATCAACCCAAGGCTGTCGCGATCACTCTCCGCCTTCGATATGACGCACAACTTCGTGGTCAGCTATTCCTACGAGCTGCCCTTTGACCGCTTCTTTTCCGCCAACCGCTTGACCCGGGGTTGGATCATCACGGGCATTACCCGGTACAATACCGGCCTGCCGGTTACGCTCAATGAACAGGACGACAACTCGCTTCTCGGAACCTTCAGCACCGGCCCAACCGGTTCCGTGGTGGACACGCCAAACTTTACCCGCGGTCCATTGAACTTCACGGATCCGCGGCACGCGAACCTCACTACCTTAGCCAACCCTTACTTCAACACCTCGCTGTTCAGTCCCGAAATTGTGGGGCAGCTTGGGAATTCAAATCGCCGGTTCTTCCATGGTCCGGGTAGCGCAACTTGGGATTTTGGTCTCTTGAAAGAGTTGCCGCTGACCGAATCGAAGCAGCTGGAATTTCGCGGCGAATTCTACAATATTTTCAACCATACCAATTTTGAACTGCCGGAGGGAGACATCACGAACTCGGCGTTTGGCTTTGTGACCCAGGCCTACTCGGCTCGCGTCGGCCAGCTCGCGATAAAGTTTTTGTTTTAGGAAACACAGGATTCGGCGTTCTCGAACCTGAAATCCTGCTATACCGTGGGGCACAAGCAAGTGCGCGGCTGTAAATGCTGTTGCCCAGGCGAACCGCACGGCCACAATCTGAATGGAGGTTCGGTGCTCGACGTGTGGACCACATACTCTGCAGTCAGCCAGTCGAAATGTCGGCCGCTTGATGGGCAAGGTCCGAAAGAATGGTTCATTGTATCCACCATCCTGATGGGCCTAATCCCCACCCTCGGTACGAGGATTGATGCCCAGGAATCGACCCCGGTTTATCTTGATGCGCGGCAGCCGATCGAGCGGCGTGTGGACGACTTGATGAGTCGCATGACGCTCAAGGAGAAGGTCGGTCAGCTCAATCTGCCGTGCGTCTACGTAGATCAGTTGGGAA